>CAZJGU010000060.1:7421-18163 GCA_964545455.1 uncultured bacterium
GTAGCGCAGACGGCCCCGGCCGTGCCAACGCTCGATCAGCTCGCGAGACTCGCTCAGGGCGCGCTCCGGATCGCTGCGCAGGGCGGGCGGAAGCTCCCGGTCGCCCAGCACCAGTCCCGCCGTGATGCGCAGGCCCGACGCCTCGGCCGCGGCGAAGAAGGCGTCCATCGCGACCCGCTGGTGCGCGCCGAACACCATCGCCGTGGTCGTACCGGCGCGGGCCAGCGACGTCAGGAAGGTCTCCGCCTCGGCCCGCGCGAAGGACGGATCGGAGAAGCGTGCTTCGTGCGGCCAGGTGCGGTCGCGCAGCCAGTCCAGCAGGCGCAGGCCCATCACGCCCAGGACCGCGAGTTGCGGGTAGTGCACGTGCGCGTCGACCAGGCCGGGCAGCCACCAGCCGCCGGACGCGGCGACCTCCGCGCCCGGGTGGAGGGCGCGCACCTCGGCCGCGGGACCGGCGTCCACGATGCGACCGTCCTCGACCGCCAGCGCGCCGTCCTCGACGATGCGCAGGGCGTCGTCGCCGGGGCGGGCCAGCCGCGACTCGTCGCGGGCCCAGCTCGCGAACGGGTCGCGCGGCACGTCCAGCAGCCGGCCCAGGAACAGGCGGGTCACGGGATCACGCGGCCGGGCCCCAGGGAACCGGCACGATCCGGCCCGCCACGACGTCGACCAAGCCGTGGTCGGTCAGCTTCAGGTCGGGGATGACCGCCAGGCCGAGGAACGACAACGCCATCAGCGGCGAGGGCAGGGTCACGCCCAGGCCGGCGGCGGCGGCGTCCAAGCGGTCCAGCGCGGCCACGACCTCGGGCAAGGGCGCGTCGGTCAGCAGGCCGCCCAGCGGCAGCGGCAGCTCGGCCAGGACGCGCTCGCCGTCGGTCGCGACCAGGCCGCCGTCCAGCTCGGCCAGGCGCCCGAAGGCGCGCAGCAGCGACGCCGCGTCGGCGCCGAGGCCCATCAGGTTGTGGTGGTCGTGGCCGACGCTGGCCGCCAGCGCGCCACGGCGGAGGCCGCTGCCGTACGCAAGGCCGGCCGCGACGCGGCCCGCCCGGCCGTGCCGCTCGGCGCAGACCAGCAGCGCCAGGTCGCGCTCGGGCGCCGCCGCCAGGCGCTCGCCGGCCACCGGCGGCTGGACCTCGACCCGGTCGGTCCGGAGGCTCGCGGCGCGCACGCCGACGGCGGGAACGGGCGCGTCGCGGTCCGACCCCGGCCGCAGGCGCAGCGCGGCGTCCAGACGCTCGGCCAGGTCGGGGGGCAGGGCGACCGTGCCCCGCAGCGGCGCGTCGGCCGCGGCGGCCGAGGTCGCCTCGACCGGGACGACCACGCGCCCGTCCCGCGCCACCTCGCGCCCCTCCTTCCAGACGACGCCGGCCCGCAGCTCGGCCGGTTCGCCGCGCCACCAGGCGAGGTCGGCCAGGTAGCCGGGCGCGACCGCGCCGCGCAGCGGCAGGCGGTAGTGCCGCGCCGCGTTCCAGGTGGCCGCCGCCAGCGCGACCAACGGATCGGCACCGGCCGCGATCGCGGTCCGGACGGCGTGGTCGACGCCGCCCTGGCGCAGCAGGTCGTGCGGCAGCTGATCGTCGGTGCAGAAGCCCACGCGCTCGCCCACGACCTCGGCCAGCAGCGGCGCCAACGCCGCCGCGTCGCGCGCGACCGAGCCCTCGCGGATCCACAGGAACGCGCCGGCCCGCAGCTTCTCGCGCCCCTCGTCCAGCGCCGCGGTCTCGTGATCGCTGGCGACGCCCGCGGCCAGGTAGGCCTGCAGCGCCGGGCCGCGCAGGCCGGGCGCGTGGCCCTCCACCACGCCGCCGGCGCGCTGGGCGGCGGCCGCCTTGGCGAGGGCGGCCGCGTCGCCGGCCACCACGTCGGGGAAGCTCATCAGCTCGGCCAGGCCCACCACCCCGTCGTCGCCCAGCAGCGCCTCGATCTCGTCCGGACCCAGCTCGGCGCCGGGCGTCTCCAGCGTCGTCGACGGCACGCACGACGGCACGGTGGCGATCACGTCGAAGGGCAGGCCAGCCGCGCGGCGCAGCAGCCAGCGCACGCCGGGCACGCCGGCGACGTTGGCGACCTCGTGCGGGTCGCACACCACCGCCGTCACGCCGCGCGGCAGGACCGTCTCGGCGTAGCGGGCGGGGGCCACCAGCGACGATTCGAGGTGCATGTGGCCGTCGATCAGGCCGGGGCTCAGCAGGCCGCCGTCCAGCCGGAGCTCCTCGCGCCCGGCCGGCCAGCCGTCGTCGTCCGGCGACACGACCGCGGCGATCCAGCGGTCCGACAGCAGCACGTCGGCCGCGCGCGCGCCGCCCAGGAACGGATCCAGCACGCGCGCGCCACGCAGGCGCAGGTCGGCCGGGACGCGGCCGGCGGCGACGTCGACCAGGGCGCGGGCGGCCTCGGGGTGGGGATGGACCGGGTTCCGCATGCTCCAGCGTAGCGCGCGGCCGAAGCGCGTGAGCGCGGACCCAGCCGCGCGACAGCGGGCTCCGCGGCCGCGCGCTCCGAACGCGATCGCGGCGCGCCCGAAGGCGCGCCGCGACATAGCGGTGAACGGGACGGAGCCTTACTGCGGCTCGTTGTCCCACGGGCCGACGACGCCCTGCACCGCGAACTCCAGGCCGACCAGGTCCGCGATCGTCGGCTGGTAGCCCTCGGCGTAGACCTCGGCGCCGTTGCGGTCGACCAGCGGGCCGGCGAACGGCTCGAACACGTCGCGCCCCTCGCTCATCTGCTCCAGGCGGGTCATGACCAGGTCGTAGGCGCTGATGGTGCCGAACTCGGGGTGGTCGATGGTGGCCGCCTGCAGCTCGGGGATGAACGCGTCGGCGATCGGCACGCCCTCGGCGGCGCCCAGCTCGACGGCGCCCTCCTCGAGCAGCCAGAAGTAGTCGACGTCCTCCAGGTTGCTCGTGGTGTAGGTGCCGTCCAGGACCTTCTCGACGATGTCGATGTAGATCGTGCCCCAGTGGACGATCTGGCCGGACACGACGTGGTCGGGGGCGAACTCGACCATGCTGGCGTAGTGCGAGAAGCCGGGCGAGCCGCGCTGCGCGGCGGTCTGGATGACGGTCGGCGTGTCCTCGGTGAAGGCCAGGACGTCTGCGCCCTCGGCCAGCAGGGCCTCGGTCGCCTCGGCCGCGCCGGCCGGGTCGAACCAGTTGTACAGCCAGCGGACCAGGACCTCGGAGTCCGGGTTCCACTCGCGCGCGCCCAGGGCGAAGCCGTTGACGTGGCGCTTGACCTCGGGGATCGGGAAGGCGGCGACGTAGCCGAGCGTGTCGCTCTCGGACAGGGCGGCCGCGATGATCCCGTTCAGGTAGTAGACCTGGTAGAAGTCCGCCATGTAGGTCAGGACGTTGGGCGCACGCGCGATGCCGGTCCCCCAGCCGAAGATCACGTCGGGGTAGCGGGCCGCGGCGGCCAGCATGCCGTCGCCGAAGCCGAAGCTGGTACCGAAGATGATGTCGGCGCCGTCGGCGACGAGCTGGTCGATGAACGGCTCGACCTCGGGCTCCGGCACGGACTCGACGAAGACCGTCTCGATGCGGTCGCCGAAGTGCTCCTGCAGCGCCTGGCGACCGAGGTCGTGGGCGTAGCTGAAGCCGTAGTCGCCGACGGGGCCGACGTAGATGAAGGCGACCTTGAGCGGGTCGTCCTGGGCCTGGCCGGCGCCTAGGGCCGCCAGGGCGAGAAGGGCGATCAGGATGCGGCGCATGGGGGGTACCTCCGGGGGGCGAGGAGCGAAGCGGCTGCGGACGGACGTGCCGACGTCGCGACGGGGGCGACGGTGGGCCGAGGGGAGGGGGATCAACGCTCGCCGCGGGCGTACGGCTCGCCGAGCGCTTCGGGCGCCCCGAACGAGCGGCTGCCCTTGCGCAGCGCCGTCACGGTCAGGGCGAGGATGGTGAACAGGTAGGGCATCATCGTCAGCAGCTGCGGTGGGAAGTGCTCCTGCAGGCTGAAGGAGAGGGTGAAGAAGGCGCCGAAGAGCAGCGCGGCGACGATCGCGCGCAGCGGATCCCAGAGCGCGAAGATCGCCAGCGCCAACGCGATCCAGCCCAGGCCGTTGGTCATGCCCTGGCCCCACGAGGGCCGGTAGGCCAGCGACAGGAACCCGCCGGCGACGCCCGCCATCAGGCCGCCGAAGACGACCGCGCCGACGCGCACCCACAGCACCGGCACGCCGGCCGCGTCGGCGGCGGCGGGGTTCTCGCCGACGGTGCGCACGATCAGGCCGACGCGGGTGTGCATCAGCACGATCCACAGGACCACCGCGGCGACCAGGCCCAACCAGCTGAGCAGGTACTGGTCCCGGAACAGGGCCGGACCGATGCCGGGCAGGTCGGCCAGGACGGGGATGGAGACGAACTCCATGGCGTTCGGGAGGGGCCGCCCGACGAAGCCGCGGCCGATCAGGCCGGACAGGCCCAGGCCGAAGATCGTCAGCGCCAGGCCGGAGACGTACTGGTTGGCGCGGATCACCACCGCGAACAGCGCGTGCAGCGACGCTGCCGCGCCGCCCGCCGCCGCGGCCGCCACCAGACCCAGCCAGGGGTCGCCGCTGGTCTGCGCGACGACGAAGCCGGCCAGGGCGCCGAGGATCATCATCCCCTCGACCCCGAGGTTGACGACGCCGGCGCGCTCGACCACGATCTCGCCCAGCGCGGCCCACAACAGCGGGGTGCTGAACGCCAGGGCGCGGGCGATGGTGGTGACGACCAGGGCGGCGTCCATCAGCCGGCCTCCCCCGCCGGCGCGGCGCGGCGCGGGGCGCGCACTAGCCGGTAGCGCAGGAACGGCTCGGAGCCGATGATGCACAGCAGGACCAGGCCCTGCGTCACGCCGGTGATCTGGCTGGGCAGCCGCAGGGTGACCTGCATCACGTCGCCGCTGGCCGCGACCCAGCCGAGGAAGAGTGCGGTGACCAGCGCCGCCAGCGGGTCGCGGCGCGCCAGCAGCGCCACGATGATGGCGGTGTAGCCGTAGCCGATCGAGAGGCTGCCGGGGTCGACCAGGCGGTGGTGGATGCCGGCCACCTCGCCGACGCCGGCCAGGCCGGCCGCGCCGGCCGAGACGAGGACCAGCGCCAGGGTGGTGCGGAAGAAGTCGACGCCGGCGTAGCGGGCCGCCTCGGGACTCTCGCCCATCATGCGGACCTCGAACCCGAAGCGGGTGCGCGCCAGCAGCCAGGCGACGAGAATCGCGGCCAGGATCGCCAGGGCGAGGGTGGGCCAGTGCAACCGGGTCGTGCCGATCGTCGGCAGCCAGGCGGCGCGGTCGAACATGTCGCTGTAGGCGAAGCCGGACAGGCTGCGGCCCTTCCACGGGCCGTTGATCAGCCAGCGGACCAGGTAGATCGCGACGTAGTTCAGCATCAGCGTGGTGATGATCTCGTTCACGCCCAGCCGCACCTTGAGCAGCGCGGGGCCGAGGCCCCAGAGCGCGCCGGCCAGGAACCCGGCCAGGAACATCGCCGGCAGCAGCGCGGGCCCGGGCAGGCCGGAGAACAGCGCCACGCCGGACGCGGCGACCGCGCCCATCAGCAACTGTCCCTCGGCGCCGATGTTCCAGAAGCGGGCGCGGAACGCCAGCGTCAGCCCGACCCCGGCCAGCATCAGCGGGATCGAGCGGCGCACCACCTCGGACAGGCCCCGCGCGTCCAGGATGGTGCGGTCCACCAGCGTGGCGAAGGCGGGCAGGGGGGCCACGCCGAAGAGCGCGAACAGCGCGGCGGTCAGGAGCATGGCGACGACGACCGCGCCCAGCGACACGCCCCACACCAGCAGGGGGCCGGCGGTCCCGCGCTTCTCGAGGCGCCAACCGAGCATCAGGCGGGCCCTCCGGGTACCTCGACCAGGCGCGCCTCGCTCAGGCGTCCGGCCGCGAGCGGGCTGCGGTCGCCCGCCATCAACAGCCCCAGGTCCTCGCGCCCGGCGGTCTCGGCGTCGACGACGCCGGTCACCTGCCCGCGGAACAGCACCAGCACCCGGTCGGCCAGCTGCAGCAGCTCGTCGAGGTCCTCGGAGATCAGCAGCACCGCCGCGCCGCGGTCGCGTTGCTGGCGCAGCAGGGCGTGCGTCAGCTCGGTCGCGGCGACGTCCAGGCCGTAGCTAGGGTGGGAGGCGACGACCAGCGCCGGCTCGCCGCCCAGCTCTCGGGCCAGGATGACCTTCTGGACGTTGCCGCCCGACAGCTGCCGGGTGACGGCGTCGCGCGACGGCGTCGCGATCTGGTAGTCGCGGATGGCGCCGTCGGCGTGCCGTCCGACCTCGCGCCAGTCCAGCAGCCGGCCCTTGGAGAACGGTCGCTCGCGGTGGCGACGGAGGACCAGGTTCTCCGCGACGCGCATGGCGCCCACGACGCCCATCTCGTTGCGGTCCTCGGGGATGTGCACCACGCCGCGCGCGAACAGGTCGCGCACGCCCGCCCCGGCGACGTCCTCGTCGTCCAGGCGCACCCGGCCGCCGTCGGGGGTGCGCAGGCCGGTGAGGACCTGGCTCAGCTCGGCCTGGCCGTTGCCGGCCACGCCGGCCACGCCCAGGATCTCACCGCCGCGCACGTCGAAGGCGACGCCGTCCAGGCGGGCCTCGCCGCGATCGCCGCGCACCCGCAGGTCGCGCACCGACAGGCGCACGGCGCCCTCGGGACGCTCGCTGCGCTCGCGCCCGCGGGCGACGCTGCGACCGACCATCAAGGTGGCCAGCTCGCCGGCGCCCACCCCCGCCGCGTCCAGCGAGGCGACCACCCGGCCGCCGCGCAGGACGGTGATGCGGTCGGCGACGGCCAGCACCTCGTCCAGCTTGTGGCTGATGAAGATGACGCCCTTGCCCTCGGCCTTCATGCGCGCCAGCACGGCGAAGAGCCGGTCCGCCTCCTGCGGAGTGAGGACGCTGGTGGGCTCGTCGAGGATCAGCAGCTCGGCCCCCTGCAGCAGGGCCCCCACGATCTCGACGCGCTGCTGCTCGCCCGGGGAAAGGGCGCCGACGCGGGCGTTCAGGTCGATCTCGAAGCCGTAGCGCTCGGCCAGCTCGGCGACCGGCGCGCGCAGGGCGCGGGTGGGCCGCCAGGCGGGCGCGCCCGGCAGGGAGAGGGCGAGGTTCTCGGCCACGGTGTGGCGCCGGGCGAGGTGGAAGTGCTGCGCGACCAGGCCGATGCCGGCCTCGCGCGCGTCGCGCGGGGAGCGGAAGCGGACCGGGCGGCCCCGCACGAGAACGGCGCCCTCGTCGGGCGCCTGGAGGCCGTACAGGATGTGGACCAGCGTGGTCTTGCCGGCGCCGTTCTCGCCGAGCAGGGCGTGCACCTCGCCCGGCGCGACGGTCAGGTCGACCGCGTCGTTGGCCACCACGCCGGGGAAGCGCTTGGTGACGCCACGCATATCGAGGAGGGGGGATGGGGCCGTGCGGTCGCCCGAGGTCGGCACCGCCGAAGCATACGGGAGGCTTCCGCGGCACGCAACCGTTCGATCGACCCCGGATCGCCGCGGCCGTACAACGCTGCCCGTAGGAAGTTCAGCAAACCTACGTCACCGCCACGTCAGCTGTCAAGCGCGTGCTGGACGGCGTTCGCACGGACCATGCCGGACGCCTACGTACGGATGTAAGGAGTCCGTGGGCGGCGATCGTCCATGATGCCCGCATGACCGACGCGACCACCCGTACCGTCCTGTGCGTCGACGACAGCGAGGGGCACCTCAAGATCCTGGAGCTTTCGCTGACCGCGCACGGCTACCGCGTCGCGCTGGCCGAGAACGGGCACGACGCGCTCACCCTGCTGCAGTCGATGACCCCCGATCTGATGATCGTCGACATCGACATGCCGTTCCTCGACGGCTTCGAGCTGACGAGGCAGGTACGGCGACTGCGGCGCTTCGACGGCGTGCCGATCGTGATCATGACGGCCGCCGAGCGCGAGGGGCTGTCGGAGCGCAGCGCCGCCGTGGGGGCCGACACCCTCATCCGCAAGCCGGTGCAGGGCAAGAACCTCGCCCGCATGGTCGGCGAGCTGATCCACGCGGGGCGGACGGAGACCCTCGACCGCTAGCGCTGGCGCCGACGCTGGGCGCGCGGGCTGGCCTCAGCGGCCCAGCGGGGACTCCTCGTCGCCCCGCACCAGGTCGGGGTCGTAGTAGGGGTTCTCGCCGGCGGCATGGTCGGTGGCGTCGACGATGGCCGTGATCTCGGGCACCTGCTCGCGCACCATCCGCTCGACCCCGTGCTTGAGGGTCACGTCGGCCGCACCGCACCCCTGGCACCCGCCGCCGAACTCGATGATGGCCTTGCCCTCCTCGACCCCCTTGAGCGACACGGTGCCGCCGTGGCCGGCGACGCCCGGGTTGATCATCGTGTCCAGCACGTCCTGCACCCGCTGGGCGATCGGGTCGTCCCAGCTGGGGCTCTCGAAGTAGACGCGGAAGCCGGACTGCATGACGTCGTCGACGAAGTCGACCTTGGCGCCCTCGAGCTGCTGCGCGCTCATCGGGTCGAGGTAGACGTCGAAGCCGCCGCCGTCGAAGACGCGGTCGCCCTCCTGGCGGTCGTCGCCGCGCACCAGCCAGAGCTTGGGCTCGGCGCGGCTGCCGGCGATGCGCAGGGCGCTGACCCCCTGCGACTTCTGGGCGTCCAGGAAGCGAAGGACGCGCTCCTTCGCGAGATCGGTGAAGGTCAACATGACGCCAGTATGGCAGCGCGGGCGGGCGGGCGCGGGGGCCCGGCTTACCTCGCGACGGGCGAACGGGGGGCGTTCGCGCGGTTCGCACGCGGGCGACTCAGGGCCCTGCGGTGACCTCGGCGGTCCAGGCGAGGAAGGTCGCCCAGGCCTCGGCCGGCGGGCCGCCGGCGCGGATCTGGTCCATGCCGCCGACGAAGGCGTGGCCGACGCCGTCGTAGATGCGCACGTCGTGCGGGACCTCGGCGGCGGCCAGGGCCGCCTCGAACGCCTGGACCTCGGCGACCGGGATCTGGGCGTCCTCGGCGCCGAAGATGCCGAGGACCGGGCCGGGCAGATCGTCGAGGCGACCCGCGTCGGTGATCAACGTGCCGTAGAACACGCCGGTCCCGGCGAGGCGTGGATCGCTCAGCGAGTAGCGCAGCGCGGCGCCGCCGCCGTAGCAGAAGCCCATCACCACGATCCGCTCCGGGTCGACCGCCGGATCGGCGGCCAGCGCGTCCACGACGGCACGGAGGTCGGCGTCGACGCGCTCACTCGGGGTCGACACGACGTTCCAGATCGCCGCGGGGACCCAAGCGACCGAGACGCCGCGGAAGGTGTCCGGCGCGACGACGACGTAGCCCTCGGCGGCGAGCGCGTCGGCCTTGCCGGCGATGTCCTCGCGCAGACCCCAGAACTCGTGGATCATCACGACGGCGGGGTGCGGACCCGCGCCTGGCGGATCGGCACGGTAGGCGAGCACGTCGCCCTCCGGTCCGTCGATGGCGATGTTGGCGATCGCCTCGACGCGACCGTCGGTCCGGGCGCGGTCGATCAGGACGGTCGCGGCCAGGCCGACCGCGAGCAGCGTGGCGAGCGCGACGACGACGGTGAGCAGGCGGGCGAGGAGGCGCATGGACCCGAGCCTACCGGTCGGCGTCGGCCAACTCCCGCACGCGCTCACGGTCCAGCTCGTAGGGCGCACCGTCGGCCGCGAAGGGACGCTGGAGCAGGAACGCCTCCGGGCCCTCGCCCTCCCACACCTGGTCGAAGCGGGCGCCGGACGCGGTCGAACCGGACCGGCGACGCGGCAGCGAACCGCCGACCCCAGGACGGGGTCGGCGGTTCCTGCGCGGTTCCTGCGCGGTGCCTGGGAGGAGGCTCAGAGCACCTGCATGACGTAGTGGTCGGTGGCCCGCTCGAGGCCTTCGGGATCGGCGACGTAGACGCCGCGCGTGCCCGACAGGGCGCCCTCGTTGCGGAGCTCGCCCAGGATGCGCGTGATGGTGACGCTCGCCGTCAGCGGCGTACCCACCTCCGCCGTGCCGACGAAATCCAGTGCCTGTTTCAGGTAGTTCGTGCCGTATCCGGGCAGTTCGGCGCCCAGCAGATAGGAGAACAGACCGCCGATCAGCGGTTCCGGCACGCCTCCGGTCGCATTCGGTGCGGCACTGAGTGCCTCGTATCCGGCGATGGCCTCGGTGTCGAAGACGCGGGTGGTACTGGCTGAGTCGCCGATCTTCATGGCCGTGCCTCCTGGCCGAGCGCAATGCGCGTTTCGCCCTCCAGGGTCAGAGTTGAATCCGCCGCGCGCAGGATCCGCGTGGCCAGGTGGCATTCCCGATCCGAGGGATAATCCAGCACCTCCACCTCCAGGCGCACCGCTTCGTCGGCGAAGGTGGGCGCAGGGAACATCAGGGTCTGCGCCGTCTGCCGCGTTCCCGGAAAGTGGGTGGCGATCAATCCACGCAGTGCCGTGTAGAGCAGCATGCCGTGGGCCACCGTGCGCCCGAAGCGGGTCACTGCCGCGAAGGCGGGATCGACATGTATGGGGTTGTCGTCGCCACTGATCGCCGCGAAGCGGTCGAACTCGGCCTGGGTGAATTGGCGTTCGGCCGTGAAGATCGTGCCGGTGGCGGGCAGAGGGGTGTCGGGAGTCATCGCGTGCCTCCTGCCCTGGCGGGCGCTTCGTCCTCACTCTGGGAACGCGCACGCAGCACGTGCTTCTGCACCTTGCCCGCCGGGGTGCGCGGAAAGTCTTCGACCACGAAGAAGCGCTTGGGAATGCGATAGCCGGCCAGGTGCTGGCGGCAATA
>CAZJGU010000061.1:0-1066 GCA_964545455.1 uncultured bacterium
ACCCGGAAGCAGCAGAACGGATCAAAAAGTCTATTCGTGAAGCCAAGGTTAACGGAGAAACACTGGGCGGTGTGATTGAAATTGCCGTCATCGGGCTGCCAGTGGGGCTGGGTTCATACATGCAATGGGACCGAAAACTTGATGCCCGGCTGGGAAGTGCCTTACTCAGCGTTCAAGCGGTCAAGGGAATTGAGATCGGCTTTGCCTTTGAAAATACTCGCATTCAGGGATCAAAGCTGCAGGACCCAATCCGGATCAAAGATTCCGGGCTGATCCGGCCCACCAACAAGGCCGGGGGTCTGGAAGGGGGCGTCACAAACGGAAACCCACTATTTCTCAGAGCGGCCATGAAACCGATTGCCACCACACTCAGCTCCCAGCCAACTGTCAATTTGGCCACCGGTGAGGAATCTCCCACACAATATGAGCGATCTGATTTTTGTCCTGTCCCACGCGCTGTTCCTATCCTGGAATCCATGGCCGCCTTCGTGCTGGCTGACGCTCTGCTGGAGAAGCTGGGCGGTGATTCCCTGAACGAGATGCGCCCCCGGTTCCAAGCATTAACACAAGCCAGGTTATCTGACCTCAACCTGGATAACAAACCCCATACCTGGTGGCCTCTATGAGCCAAAAGAACCTCTATTTCCTCTATGGTCCGCCTTTTTCCGGGAAATCGACCCTGGGCAGGGCCTTTGCCAAACAAAATAAGTTTTCGTTCTGGGATACTGACAGCCTGATTGAAGAAAGGTCCGGAATGAGCATCGGTGAAATCTTCTCCAACCAAGGGGAAGAATCCTTTCGGAAGCTGGAAGTGCAGATCCTGCAGGAGCTAGCCGGTGAGCAGGAGGGCGTTGTCGCCCTGGGCGGCGGATCACTTTTGGATCCAGGAAACCGGGATCTGGTGGAGAAGGAGGGTGAAGTTTATTTCCTGGAAGCCGATGTGGAGTTTTTGATTGAGCGCATGCGATCGGATCGTATTCAGCGTCCCCTTCTTGAGGATTCTCCCGTCGAGAAGCTCCGCCAGCTGCTTCTGGTTCAGCCACACGCTACCGTCCCGCGCATACAG
>CAZJGU010000061.1:1076-17879 GCA_964545455.1 uncultured bacterium
AAACGAGAAGATCATTATCAATCCTTCTCCAGGAGATTATCCACCACCGGGAAAAAGATCAAGGAGCTGATTCGGGAACTGGAAACAAGGACGGGGTTGTTTTATCTCCACGGTATGGGGATGGGATATCCAGTCCGGGTCCAGGAAGGGATCGTGGAGGCCGCCGGCGAAATGGGACACCATGGGGATCTTGCAGGTCCAGTAATTGTTGTCAGTGATGAAAACGTCAGCGCGCTTTACGCTCGGGACGTTGTCGGCACACTGCAGGCAGACGGCTACCAGACCGGTCTGGTCGTTGTCCCATCGGGGGAAGAATCCAAAAGCGTTTCCTCCCTTCAGTCAGTCTGGGATAGGCTTCTTGCGCTTGGCCTGGAGCGCGGAGGTACCATCCTCGCCCTGGGTGGCGGGGTAGTAGGCGATCTGGCAGGATTTGCGGCCGCGACGATCTTCCGGGGCGTCAACTGGGTCAACCTCCCCACCTCCTTACTGGCAATGGTGGATGCTGCTATCGGCGGGAAGACCGGAGTTGACCTTCCTCAGGGAAAAAACCTGGTCGGTTCCTTTCACGCTCCTCGTTTCGTGGGAATAGATCCAGGTGTATTGTCAACCCTGCCGGATAAAGAAAGGCGCAACGGGATGGCAGAGGTAATCAAACACGGGATGATCGCTGACCCCGCCTTATGGCAGCTGGCTGCCCGCGGGCCGACAGTATTTCCAAACCACGTTGATGAGCTGATCTGCCGGGCTGTGGCTGTGAAAGCCAACATTGTCCGGGAAGATCCCTATGAAAAGCACATCCGTCAGACTTTGAACTTTGGACACACCATCGGCCACGCTGTAGAAAGAATTTCGGATTTCCAGCTCAGCCATGGAGAAGCAGTTGCGGTAGGAATGGTCGCGGAAACTTATCTAGCTGAGTTGCTGGGATTGACGGTCTCAGGATTGGCTGGAAAGTTAATCAAGGTCCTGAATCGCTGGGATCTCCCCACAAAGATTCCCATGACCATTGAGAATGAAGAGATATTGAACGTGATTAATTATGACAAGAAAAAAAGCAATGGAAAGGTCAGGTTCGCCCTCCCCCTCGAGATTGGGGAGGTCAAGGTGGACGTGACTGCAGAAGCTAATGATCTGAGAGTAGCCCTGGACTATGGAAAGCGAGGAAAAAATGACTGAAATCTTTGTCCTTCACGGACCTAATTTAAATCTGCTTGGAAAACGGGACAAAGCGATCTACGGAGCTAAGAGTCTGGATCAGCTCAACCAGAGTCTAAAAGAATACGGGGAAGAACAGGGGCTGGCGATCACGACCGCGTCCAGGCCGCCGGCCAGGAAGGCGTCCAGGTCGGTGACCGCCTCGACCTGCCAGGCGTCGCGGACGCGGGCCGCGCTGGCCCCGCTGGAGACCAGCACGCGCGCCGGCGGCGTGCCGACCTGCGCGAAGGCGTCACGCTGCAGCGCCCCCCAGCGGCCGGCGCCGATCAGGCCCAGACGCATCACGAGCCTGCGGGCGTGAAGGGCACGGGCAGCTCGTTCTCGGGCAGGTCGGGCGCCAGGACGACCTGGTCGCCACTGCGGACCGCCTCGAGCACCGCGAGCGACGAACGTAGCGCCCGCACCCCCGCCTGCACGTCGGCCAGGCCCTGCGGATCGCCCCCGTCCAGCTCGCGCGTGAAGGCGGCGATCTCCTCGTGCCAGGCGTCGACCTCCGGCCGGGCGTAGTGGCTGGCCTCGGCGCCACGCCGCAGGGTCTCGGTCAGGCCGTCGGTCTCGATCAGGCCGTCCGGTCCGACGTAGGTGTGGCGCTCGACGGCGGGCACGCCCGACGGCAGGCCCCACGACAGCTGGATCTGCCCGGCCCCGGCCGGACCGTAGTCCAGCGTCACCTGAACGGTGTCCAGCGCGACGTGGCGCAGGCCCGCGAGCTGCGGCTTGTCGGCGCCGAAGGTGTGGCCGCGCGCCCGCACGCTGCGCGGCGGTACGCCGAAGATCCGCTCCCAGCGGTCGAACAGGTGGCAGGCCATGTCGATCACCGGACCGCCGTTGGCCTCGGCGTCGTGCATCAGCAGCTTGGGGCGCACCCCGGCCGCCAGCGTCGCCTGGGCCAGGATCGGCCCGCCGAGCTGGCCGACGTCCAGCTCGACCTTGCGCCAGAGCGGGTCGAAGCGCCGCATGAAGCCGATCCGCAGGCGCCGGCCGGAGCGACGCTCGGCGGCCGCCATCGCCGCGGCGTCCTCGAGCGTCAGCGCGACCGGCTTCTCGCACAGCACGTCGCGGCCGGCCTCCAGCGCCGCGACCGTCACCGCCGCGTGCAGGAAGGTGGGCGTGCAGACCGAGACGACGTCCAGCTCCCCCTCGCGAACGGCGGCGATCGGGTCGGCGACCGCCTCGGCCCCGTAGTGCGCGGCCAGCGCCTCGGCGCGGGCGACGTCCGGGTCGCAGACGCGCGCGACGGTGGCCCCGGCAGCCTGCCAGTGGGCGGCGTGGCGGGCGCCCATGTCGCCCGCGCCGATGACGGCGACGCGGCGGGCGGCGCTCACGACGCCTCCGCGCCGTAGCGGCGCGCCCACGCCGGGCCGGCGTCCGCGACGTGCGGACCGTCCGGTCCGTAGGCGCGGTGCGCGGTCCACGGTCGCGCCTCGTCGACCTGCGCGCCCAGCCGCCGCAGCAGCGGGACCGAGCGTGTGCGGAGCGCCGTGGCGACCGCGTCGCGGTCGGGCCAGGCGTCCAGCGCCGACAGCCACAGGGCGCGGCCGGCCAGGAAGCCGCTGGCGCCCGCGGCGACGGCGCGCTCGACGACGAAGGCGAAGGCGCGCGGTCCGACCCCGGCCGACAGCACCACCCACGGCACTGGCGACAGGGCGTCCATCTCGCGCAGGGCAGCGTCGGCCTCGGCCAGCGTCCAGAGCGGGTCGCGCGTCGTCCCGTCCAGCGCGCCGGCGGCGACCTCGCGCACGCGGTGCGGATCGAACGGCGCCTGCAGCTTGAACAGGTCCACCCCGAAGGCGGGGTCGGCGTAGTGACGCAGCGACGCAAGCACCCGCTCGGTCGTCCCGCGCAGCCAGGCCGGATCGTCCGGGTCCTCGTCCGGCAGCGGGTAGTCCAGCAGCTCCAGCACGAACGGCAGGTCGTGGCGGCGGCAGGCCTCCGCCGCCTCACGCACGAACGCGTCCTGGTGCGTCCGCGTCGTGGCGCTCAGGCCGGGCCGGTGCCAGGCCAGCACCTTGACCGCGTCGGCGCCGGCCCGGCGCGCGGCGGCGACCGACCAGCCCTCGATCGGCCTCGAACGGCGCTCCCCGTCGACGACGTCGACGTCGTAGCCCTCCAGGGTCGAGAGCAGCCCGACGTCGCCGGGCAGCGAGGCGATCGCATGCGGGTGCGCCCAGACCGGGTCCAGCAGCATCGCGCCGGCGTGCGGGCCCAGCCCCTCGACCAGCAGCGCCTTGGCGTCGGCGACCTCGCGCCAGTCGAGCGCCTCCTCGGGCACGTCCAGCGCGCGAGAGAGGGCGCGGAACAGCGGCGGCCGTTGGTCCACGGCCACCATCCGGAAGCGGCCGTCGCGGTCCGCTAGGCGCACGAGGCCGCGCAGCTTGCCGGCCGACAGGGATCCTGGTTCGCTCATCGGGGTCGTTCCTCCATCGGGGGCCCGCTCGGCGGCGGGTACGGGGTCAGCTCCATCGCATCTCGTTCATCTCGCGCACGGTCCGTTCCTCCAGCAGCCGGCGCACCTCGTCGCCGGACGGGATCGCGGCCCGGCCGGGCGCCCGGCACGCCAGCGCGGCTGCGACCGAGGCGTGGTGCGCGCAGGCGTCCGCGTCCAGTCCGAACGCCGCGGCGGCGGCCCAGGCGCCGTGGAACACGTCGCCCGCGCCGGTCGTGTCGACCACCTCGGCCACCGGCAGCGCGGACAGGTGGCGAAGGCCCTCGCCGGCGTCGTAGATCACGCCCTCGTCGCCCAGCGTCACGGCGACCGTCTGCTCCGGCCGTGCACGCAGCGCTTCGAGCGCCTCCTCGGCCCGGGCGTCCAGGTCGGTCGAGGCGGCCGCGCCGTCGTCGCGCAGCCCGGCCAGCGCCTGCTCGGCGGCCTCGCGCGCGGCGATGACGACGTCGGCGTCGGCCGTCAGTCCCGCGTCGCGCAGGCTGCCGAGGTCGACGATGCTGGGCACGCCCGCCGCGCGGGCGGCGGCCAGCACCGCGCGGGCCAGCCGCGGGTGGCGCAGGTCGGTCAGGACCACGTCCGCCTCGGCCACCTCGGAGAGCGGCCAGGCGTCTGGACCATCGTCCAGGCCCTCGCCCCGGTAGGGGAAGATCCAACGCTCGCCGTCCGGCGCGACCAGCACCGCGCTCACGAAGCTGCGCGCGCCGGGCGGCACGCGCACGCCGGTGACGTCGACCCCCTCGCGCTCCAGCTCGGCCCGCAGCGACCGGCCCGCGTCGTCGTCGCCGTGGATCGCCCACAGCCGTGCGCGCGCGCCGAAGCGGGCCGCGGCGACCGCGGCGGTCGCGGCCGGCCCGCCGCCGTGGCGGTGATGGGCGCTCGCCTCGGTCCGCGATCCGGCGGGCGGGAAGGTCGCGACCCGCCAGACCAGGTCCAGACAGCTCAGCCCCACGCACAGCACGGTGGGCGGCACGGTGGGCGGACGCTCGCCGCTCACGAGGCCCCCGCCGCCTCGTCGGCGAACGGGCGCGCCTCAAGCGGCCGCACGGTCGCGCCCAGCCAGCGGGTCGCCTCGGCCAGCGCGGCGCGGTGGTCGCCGTGGGCGAAGGCCAGGTGGTGGGGGATGCGCTGCTCGAGCAGCTCGGCCAGGAAGCGCCGGACGCCCAGCGGGCGGTCGGCCCAGGTCAGCTCGCGCCACCAGCCGCGCACGCCGTCGAAGCCCTCGCGCTCGACCCCGGCCAGCGTTCCGCCCGCGACGACCGCGGCGTGGCCGCCGTCGACCAGGCGGAAGCCGGTGACCGGCCCGGGCGCCAGGGTCTCGTCGCGGACCGGGCCGACGCCGTCCCGGTTGAAGTGCGTCGTCAGCCGCGGCGTCGGTCCGTTCGGATCGGCCCAGGCGGCGGGGGCGTTGCCGCAGTGCCAGAGCTGCAGCGCCTCGTCGCGTTCGTCCAGGTCGGAGAGGTCCATCAGGATCGCCGGCCCGTCGGTCGCGGCCTGCAGCGCCAGCATCGACAGCGCGCCCATCAGGTCGCCCTCGCAGGCGGCCGGCCGACCGCGGCCCGCCAGCGTCCCCATCGCGGCACAGGGCATCGCGTCGCAACGGTCGGGGATCTCCGGCCAGCAGCGCACCGCCAGCGCGTCGGCGCGGGCGTCGTCGGCCAGCCGTTCCAGCGCCGCCTCGATGCGGGCGCCGCGCAGCAGCGTGTCGGCGTCGACCTCGACCTGGTGGCCCTCGCGCGCGGCGGTAGCGCGGGCCTCGGCCTCGCCGTCGGACACCGCTCGGGTCGCGTCGAACAGGTCGGCCAGGCTGCGGTCGACCACGGTCGCGCCGGCCAGCGCGGCGGGCGCTTCCTCCAGCGCGTAGAAGCCGGGGGCGGTCCCGCCGATCCGGAGCACCCGCGCCGTCGCGACCGCGCGCGCGGCGCGGACGGCGGCGACGGTGGTGGCGAACGGCCGGGCGAAGCGCGCCTCGTCCACCTCGCCATGGAACCAGCGGACCGGGTCGTCGCGCTGCAGCGGCGGGGCGTCCAGCAGCGACAGCGTCATCTGCATCCCGCACAACGCGTTGAACGGCAGCGGGCCGCGGCCCGGCCCCGGCTCGGGCGAGGCCCAGACGGCCAGGCGGGGCGCCGCCTCGATCAGCGGCGCGACCAGCTCGCCGGTGGCGAAGGTGACGTGCTGCAGCAGCAGCAGGTCCACGTCCGCCGCGGCGACGGCGGCGGCGACCGCGTGCGCCTCGGCCTCGTCGCTGACGACGCCGGCCGGGAAGGCCGCGCCGCCGCGCGGGTGGCGCGCGGCACCGCCGTCGGGCTCGATCAGGACGGCGCCCAGCCGCTCGACCAGGGCGCGCACGCCCTCGCGCGAGCGGCGCGCGGCGGTGGCCGCGTCGCCCTTGAAGGCGGGCCGCACCAGCGCGACGTGCGCGATCCGCAGCGGCGGCGTCGGGTCGCGGCGCTCAGCCGCGGGCACCGTAGCGCTCGATCATCCGGTAGGGGTAGCGCGACGTGGGCGCCGACAACTCGTCCAGCCGACCGACCTCGTCCTCGCTCAGGCACACCTCCAGCGCGCCCAGGTTGTCCTCGAGCTGCGCGAGCGTGCGGACGCCCATCAGCACCGTGGCGACCGTCGGCCGGGTCACCAGCCACGCCAGCGCCACCTGACTGGGGGTCGCCTCGTGCTCGCGCGCGATCTCGCGCACGGCCTCCAGGACCCGCCAGTTGCGCTCCTGGTCGCGGCGCTGCCAGGCCTCCTCCTGGTGGTCCTGCGTGCTGCCGATCCGTCCCTCGTCGGCACCCGGCCGCTCGCCCGGGCGGTACTTGCCG
The DNA here is from genome assembly GCA_964545455.1 of uncultured bacterium. GTDB lineage: Bacteria > Deinococcota > Deinococci > Deinococcales > Trueperaceae > SLSQ01. The sequence goes on from CAZJGU010000061.1 coordinate 7,557, forward strand.
GCCAGGAAGCCGCCCCCCAGCGGCCCCCAGGGCACCATCGCGATGCCCTCCTCCCAACAGAGGCTCTCGAACTCGGGGTCGACGTCGCGCTCGACCAGGCTCATCTGGTACTGCGCGGCCACGAACGGCGCCAGCCGGCGCTCACGCTGCAGCGTGACCGCCTTGGCGACCTGCCAGGCGCGGAAGTTGGACACGCCGACGTAGCGCACCAGGCCGCGGCGCACCAGCTCGTCGAACACCTCGAGCGTCTCCTCGAGCGGCGTCCAGGGATCCCAGCAGTGGGCGTAGAGCAGGTCGACGTGGTCGGTGCGCAGGCGCCTCAGGCTGGCCTCGACCGCGGCCAGCACGTGCCGGCGCGAGAGGCCCTCGTCGTTCGGACCGGGGCCGGTCCGGAAGCGCACCTTGGTCGCCAGCGTGACCTGGTCGCGACGCCCCTCGAGGACGCGCCCGAGGATCTCCTCGCTGCGTCCACCGGCGTAGACGTTGGCGGTGTCGACGTGGCTGCCGCCCGCCCCCAGGAAGCGTTCGACGATGTCGCGCGCGTCCTGCTCGGAGGTGCCACGGACGTGCTCCTCGCCGAACACCATCGTGCCGAGCGAGAGTGCGCTGACCCGCAGACCGCTGTCGCCGAGTCCCCTGTGCTCCACCTGCTACCTCGCTTTCCCTCTGCCCGAGACGCTAGCACGACCCACCGCGGCGCCCCCGCGGTTTGACGGGGCGCGTCCGGGCGCCGATACTGGGGGCCGTTTGCACGACGACGATCCCAGCAACGACCAGCGCTTCCGCGGTCGCAAGCGACGCACGCCGCAGGGCCGCGCGCGCGCGCAGGACCTGCGCGGCGGGGCGAAGCACGACCCGCTGGCCGCCCTGCGCGAGCGCGGCCTGGTCGAGGAGGTCGTGACCGAGCTCAAGAGCGGCAAGGAGGCGGACGTGGTCCTGGCGCGCGGCGCCGAGGGCCTGATCGCCGTCAAGATCCACCGCGACCCCGGGGCGGGCGGCTTCCGCCCCGAGCCCGCCTACCTCGAGGGACGGCGGGTGCCCCGGGGCCGGCTGCGCAAGGTGCTGGATCGCGGCGCGCGCTCCGGCCTGCCGCCGGAGCTGGCGCTGTGGGTGCTGCACGAGACGCGCATGCTCTGGACCCTGAGGGAGGCCGGCGTGCCGGTGCCCGAGCCGCTGCTGGGCCCGGGCGCGCACGAGGTGCTGGCGGGGGGTCGGACGGTCGCGATGCGCTTCGTGGGCGAGGAGGACGGCACGCCCGCGCCGCGGCTGGCGGACGCCGGCCTGGACGAGGACGCGCTGCAGGACGCCTGGCGCCAGACGGTCGAGGCGATCGTCACGATGCTCAGGGCGGGGATCGTGCACGGCGACCTGAGCGCCTGGAACCTGCTCTGGCACCGTGGCACGGTGGTCGTGATCGACGTGCCGCAGGCGGTCGAGGTCCACTGGTCGCCGCACGCCGCGACGCTGTTCGGGCGCGACGTCCGCTCGCTGGTGGGCAGCCTGCGCGGGATGGGCCTGGAGCTGGACGCCGAGCGGGTCGAGGCCGACCTGCGCACCCGCGCCGGCCTGCCGCCGGCCGGACCGCTCACGCTCTGACGCGGTCCGCTCAGGCCCGCCGGGTCGAGCGCCACAGCGCCAGCACGACGATCGTCATCGCCCCGGTCAGGACGGCAAGCTGGCTGGGCACGCTGGCCGGGCCGCTGCGTTCGACGATCCAGCCGATCCCACCGGACGTCGCGACCGGACCGAGGGTCGCCGCCGCCAGGACGGCCGAGGCGACCAGCTCGGCCCGGTGCGGGAAGACGCGTTGCAGCCACGCCAGGCCGGTCGGGAAGATCGGCGCGAACGCCAGCCCGACCAGCGGGTAGGCGTAGGGCGCCAGCGCCGGAAGGTGCGCCGCGCCCAGCGCCGCCAGCGCCAGCGCCGACGCCCCCAGCACCAGGGTGGCGGGCCGCACGCGTGCGCTCAGCGGCGCGGCCAGCAGCCGTCCGACCGTCATGGCGCCCCAGTAGAGGCTGGCGTTGACCGCCGCCGCCCGCTCGCCCAGCAGCGGCGCGAGGTGCACCGTGACCCAGCTGCCGACGCCCACCTCGGAGGCGACGTAGAGGAAGTAGAACAGCAGGAACCCGGCCGCCGCCAGCCAGGGGATGCGCCCGGAGGCCTCGCCGGGCCGGCGCGGTTCCGGTAGCCGCACGACCAGCACGAACAGCGCCGCCATCACCGCCACCAGACCGACCATCGGCGCCCGCAGATCGCCGAACGCGGCCGCGACCGCCAGCGGACCGACCACCGAGCCGACGCCGAAGAAGGCGTTCAGCAGGTTGAGCGCCGGCGCCGCGTTGGGGGCGAACGATCGCGCGACCAGCAGGTTCAGCGCCACGTCCACCAGGCCGAAGCCCAGACCGCCCAGGGCGGCACCGGCCAGCACCCACGACCAGCCGGGCGCGGTCGCGACGACCAGCGCACCGGCCGCCATGCCGACGGCGCCGGTCGCCAACGGCAGGCGGTAGCCCAGCCGGGCCAGCAGCGGACCCGCCGCCGCGATGGTGACGAAGCTCCCCGCGAAGTGCGCCGCCACCGTCCAGCCGACCGCGTCGAGGCCCACCTCGTAGCGGCGAAGCAACGACGGGAAGGCGGGCCCGTAGAGCGACTGGAGCGCCCCCAGCGCGAAGAAGCCCAGCATCCCGGCGAAGAGCAGGCGGCGCTGGTCGGCGGTTCGGAGGACGGCGCGCACGAACGGTCATGCTACCGCGCCGGGCGACCCGAAAGCGCCCTTCCGGTCGGCTATACTCGGCCTCCGTGCACGCTGGAGGCCGACCATGACCGACGACGCTCCCACCCTTCGCGACGGCGAGCCGCTGCCGCGTACCGACGCGCAACGCGAGCAGGCCGCTTGGATCGACGACCTGCGCCGCTCCTACCTGGCGTTCTTCGAGGAGAAGGGCCACCTGCGCCGCCCCTCCGCGCCGGTCCGGAGCGAGGATCCGACGCTGATGTTCACCTCGGCCGGGATGGTGCAGTTCAAGCCGTACTTCCTGGGCGCGACCCCCAAGTTCGCCGGGGTCGAGGGCGTCCACCACCGCGTCACGACCGCCCAGAAGTGCCTGCGCATCAACGACATCGAGAACGTCGGTCGGACGCTGCGCCACCACTCGTTCTTCGAGATGATGGGCAACTTCAGCTTCGGCGACTACTTCAAGTCCAAGGCGGCCGCCTGGGCGTGGGAGTACATGACCGAGCGGCTGGGCTTCGACCCGGAGCGGCTGTACGTCACGATCTACCTCGACGACGACGAGGCCTACGCCGTCTGGAAGGACGAGGTCGGCGTGCCCGAGGGGCGCATCAGCCGCTGGGACGAGGACGAGAACTTCTGGCCCGCCAACGCCGTCAGCGAGGGCCCCGACGGCCCCTGCGGCCCGTGCTCGGAGATCTTCTTCGACCGCGGGCCGGCCTACGGCACGCCGGACGAGACCGGGCCCAACACCGGCAGCGGCGACCGCTTCATCGAGATCTGGAACCTGGTCTTCACGCAGTTCGACCGCCAGTCGGACGGCACGCTGGAGCCGCTGCCGCAGCAGAACATCGACACCGGCCTGGGCTTCGAGCGCCTCGTGGCCGTGATTGCCGGGGCCGAGGACGCCTACGCGACCGAGTTGTTCCAGCCCACCATCCGCGAGGTCGCGCGGCGCAGCGGCGTGCCGTACGAGGGGGTGCCCAGCACCTCGCACCGGGTCATCGCCGACCACCTGCGCGCGGTCGCCTTCGCGGTGCTGGACGGCGTGCTGCCGGCCAACGACGGCGCCGGCTACGTGATCAAGATGCTGCTTCGTCGCGCCAGTCGCCACGCCTGGCTGCTGGGCCTGAAGGAGCCGGTCCTGCACGCGCTGGTCCCGGCCGTGGTGCAGGCGATGGGGACCGCCTACCCCGCCCTGGCGGACGGACAGGAGCGCATCCAGGCGATCGTGCGGAGCGAGGAGGAGCAGTTCCTGCGCACGCTGGAGTCCGGCATCGCCCGGGTGACGACGCTGCTGGACCGGTTGGAGGGCGAGGTGCTGCCGGGCGAGGTGGCGTTCGACCTGTGGGAGACGCACGGCTTCCCGCTGGACCTGACCCGCGACCTGGCGGCCGAGCGTGGGGTGGCCGTCGACGCCGAGGGCTACCGCGCCGCGCGCGAACGGGCGCGCGAGCGCTCGCGCGGCGGCAAGGAGGCTGGCGCGCTGTTCGAGGCCGGCTCCGACGCCCTGGGCCGGCTGGCCGAGCGGGCCGGCGAGACCGTCTTCCTCGGCTACGACGACGACCGCGCCGAGGCCACGGTGGTCGCGCTGCTCGAGGGCGACGCCGAGGTCGAGGCGCTGGGCGAGGGCCGGCGCGCGACGGTGGTGCTGGACCGCACGCCGTTCTACCCGGAGGGCGGCGGCCAGATCGGCGACGTCGGCAGGCTCGTCTGGGACGGTGGCGCCGCCACCGTGCGCGGCACCCGCCGCAGCCCTCAGGGGCTGATCCTGCACGAGGCCGAGGTGATCCGCGGCCGCCTGAACGCCGGCGCCACGGTCGACGCCCAGGTGGACCCGCAGCGGCGCGAGACCGAGAAGCACCACAGCGCGACGCACCTGCTGCACGCGGCGTTGCGCAGCGTGCTGGGGACGCACGTCGCCCAGGCCGGATCGCTGGTCGCGCCGGACCGGTTGCGCTTCGACGTCTCCCACCCGGCCGCCCTGACGCGCGACGAGATCGCCGCGGTCGAGCGGCTCGTGAACCGTTGGATCCAGGCCGACCTGCGCGTCGGCTGGCGTGAGGTCGGGATCGACGAGGCCCGCGCCGCCGGCGCGATGATGCTCTTCGGCGAGAAGTACGGCGACGTGGTGCGGGTGGTGACCGTCGGGGACGGCGCGCAGGAGGGCCAGCCGGGCCAGGACGCCGTCTCGATCGAGCTGTGCGGCGGCACGCACGTGCGCCGGACCGGCACGCTGGGCGTGTTCCTGATCGCGGCCGAGGAGGCCGTCTCGGCCGGGGTGCGGCGCATCACGGCGCTGGTGGGCGACGCGGCCCTCGCCCACCTGAACGAGGTCCGCGCTCGCGAGGAACGCCTGGTGGCGCGCCTCGGCGGTCGGTCGGACGAGCTCGAGGAGCGCGTCGCCAAGCTCCAGGACGACCTGAAGCAGGCCCGCGCCGCCGCGACCCAGGCCCGAGAGAAGCTGGCCGAAGCCCGCACCGGCGGCGGCGCCGGCGTGCAGGGGCGCGACGTCCCCGGCGTCGGCAGCGTCGTGGCGGTGCAGATCGAGGGGCTGGACGCCGGCGCGCTGCGCAACGCGGCGGACACCGCCCTGAGCCGGTCGAAGGCGGACGTCGTGGTCCTGGCCAGCGGCACCGGCCTGGTCGTCAAGGTGGCGGACTCGGCCCGCGCCCAGGGCGTCAAGGCGGGCGACCTGGCCCGCGCCCTGGCGCAGCGTGCCGGCGGAGGCGGGGGCGGCCGACCCGACATGGCCCAGGCGGGCGTCAAGGACGCGGAGCGGCTGGCCGAGGTCGTCGCGGCCTTCGAGCGCGGCGAGCTGGACGCCGAGCTGTTCGGCGGCTGAGCCGGTGGGCGAGGTGGTGCTGGCCCTCGACGTCGGTGACGCCCGCATCGGCGTCGCCCGCGGCGAGACCGGCTCGACCCTCGCCTTCGGCCGTGGCGCCGTGACGCGCACGCGGCAGGGCGAGGACGTGGCCGAGATCGCTCGCCTGGCGCGGGGCGAGGGGGCCACGCGCGTCGTGGTGGGGCTGCCGACCCGCACCGACGGAACCGACTCGAAGCAGACCCAGCGGGTGCGGGCCTTCGCCCGGGCCCTCGCCGACGCCGGCCTTCGCGTCGAACTCGAGGACGAGCGCTTCACCACCCGCATCGCCGAACGCGCCCTGGCCACCGGACCGTTGCCACGCGGCAAGCGACGCGACAAGGGGCGCGTCGACGAGGCGTCCGCGGTGCTGATCCTGGAGAGCTGGCTGACGCGCCAGGCCGACGCGCCGGACGCGCGGAGCACGCCGTGAAGGACGGCTCCGGTCGCGCCGGCCACGGAGGCCACGCGCCCCGCACCGACGACGGCCACGCCGGTCCCTTCCGCCCCGGCTCTGGTCCGCCGCAGCGGGGCCCGGGGCCGGTGCGCAGGCTGGCGCGGGGCCTCGCGCTGCTGCTCACCCTGGCCATCCTCGCCTTCACCGCCGTCCTCGCCTGGGCGTGGAGCGAGCTGCGAGCGGTCGATCCCGGCTCCGACGCGATCGTGACCTTCGAGGTCCAGCCGGGCTGGGGCGCCGCGCGGGTCGCGAACGAGCTGGAGGGGACCGGCCTGATCCGCAACGCCCGGGTGTTCTCGGCCTGGCTGCGCCTGAACGAGTTGGATCGCGCCATCGGCGAGGGGCTCTACGACCTCGGCCCCTCGTTCGACGGACCGGAGATGGCGGCGGTCCTCGTCGCCGGCGGCCGCCCGCGCACGGTGCGCCTGGTCATCCCCGAGGGCTGGCGCGCCCGCGACGTGGCGGCGCGGCTGGGCGAGCTGGGCCTGGCGACGCCCGAGGCGGTGCTGGCCCGCGTCGCCGAACCCGGCGAGCTTGCGCCCCCGTGGCTGCCCGAGGGGGCCGGCCTGGAGGGCTACCTGTTCCCCGACACCTACGAGCTGCGGGCCGACGCCGACGTCGACGCGGCGCTGGCGGTGGCCCTGGAGCACTTCGAGGACCGCCTGGATCCGCAGCGACGGGCGCGCATCGAGGCGGCCGGCCTGGACGTGCACGGCTGGGTGACCCTGGCCAGCATGGTCCAGGCCGAGGCCGACGGCCCGGACGAGATGGGCATCATCTCCGGCGTGTTCCTCAACCGGCTGGACCTGGGCATGCTGCTGCAGTCCGATCCGACCGTCGCCTACGGCCTGGGCAAGGACCTGCCGGAGCTGTCGGCCGTCGACGGCGACCTGCGCGTCGACCATCCCTGGAACACCTACACCCGGCCCGGCCTGCCCGCCGGTCCGATCGGCAACCCCGGCGACGACGCGCTCGAGGCGGTCCTGACGCCGGTGCGCGAACGGGACGACGGCGTACCGTGGCTGTACTTCCTGCACGGCACCGACACGGACGGCGCGCCGGTGTTCCGCCCGAACGTGGACCTGCCCTCGCACAACCGCGACGTCGACCGCTTCCTGCGCTGAGCCCGGGCGCGAGGACACCGCCGTGATCGGCTACCCGGTCCCGTGCCCCGCGGTACCATCGCGCGTTGGATCTGCGTAGCGGCGCCCCATCCAGCGGCCTGGGCCTGCGCGGACGCCGACGACGAGGAGCGTGAGCGTGATGGGCTTCCTTCTGTCGATCTCCCGCGGCATCGACGACGTCACGACCTGGCTCGGCAAGGTCACCTGGTGGCTGACCCTGGCGATGGTGCTGATCGGCTTCGTGAACGTCGTCACCCGCTACGTCGGACGCACCATCGGCGTGGCCCTGGGGGGCACCGAGTACATCGTGCTGCAGACCTACGCCTACGACCTGGTGTTCCTGCTGGGCGCGGCGTACGTCCTGCGCGTCGACGGTCACGTGCGCGTCGACATCGTCTTCCAGGCGCTCTCGAATCGCGCCAAGGCGTGGGTCGACATCTTCGGCATCAGCGTCTTCCTGGTCCCCTTCGCGCTGTTGGGCATCCACCTCTCGGGCCGCTACGTGGCCACCTCCTGGCGTCAGCAGGAGGTCAACATGAACGCCGGCGGCATCCCGATCTACCCGGTCAAGACGGTGATCGTGGTCGCCTTCGCGCTGCTGCTGGTGCAGGGAGCGAGCGAGCTGATCAAGAACGTCGCGTTCCTCTCCGGCCACCCGCACTCGCGCTCGCTCTACGCGAAGCCTGAACCTGAGCCGATCGTGTCCGACGCCGACGGCGCCGCGGAGGCCCGCTGATGGAGTTCGTCTCGCTGTGGATGTTCGCGGCAGCCATCGTGCTCCTGCTTCTCGGCTTCCCCGTCGCCTTCAGCCTGGGCGGCACGGCGGTGTTGTTCACGGTCTTCACCAGCGACATGCTGCCCTGGCTGCCGTGGGAGCCGCTCTTCCGCCTGGCGCGCCTGAGCATCCTGCCGCAGCGGATCTTCGGCACGATCATGGAGAACTACACCCTGGTCGCCGTGCCGTTCTTCGTCTTCATGGGCGTGATGCTGGAGAAGTCCGGTCTGGCCGAGGAACTGCTCGAGACGATGGGCGCCCTGTTCGGCACGCTGCGCGGCGGCCTGGCGATCAGCGTCGTCGTGGTCGGCGCGTTGCTGGCCGCCTCGACCGGCGTGGTCGGCGCGTCGGTCGTCACGATGGGCGTGCTGGCGCTGCCGGTGATGCTCAAGTTCCACTACGACCGCTCGCTCGCGACGGGGGTGGTGGCCTCGTCCGGCACCTTGGGCCAGATCATCCCACCCTCGATCGTGCTGGTGATCCTGGGCGACCAGATCGGCGTGTCGGTCGGCGAGCTGTTCCTCGGCGCGCTGATCCCGGGCGTGATGCTGGCGGGCCTGTTCGTGCTGTGGGTGATCTTCGTCGCCTGGCGCTGGCCGGAGCGCGCACCCGCCCTGCCGCCCGAGGCGCGCACGCTGCACGGCGGCGCGCTGGCGCTGAAGGTGCTGAAGAGCCTGGTCCCGCCGCTGTTCCTGATCCTGGTCGTGCTGGGCACGATCTTCCTGGGCATCGCCACCCCGACCGAGGCGGGCGCCATGGGCGCGATCGGCGCGATGGCGCTGGCGGCGATCAACCGGCGCCTGAACCTGCGTGCGCTGATCGACACGATGGATCAGACGGTGCGACTGACCAGCATGGTGTTCATCATCCTGGTCGGCGCGACCGCCTTCAGCATGGTCTTCACCGCCCTGCGCGGCGACAAGCTGGTGGACTCGTTCCTGTTGAACCTGCCGGGCGGGCAGTGGGGCTTCCTGTTCTTCACCATGCTGGTGATCTTCCTGCTGGGGTTCTTCATCGACTTCATCGAGATCACCTTCATCGTCGTGCCGTTCGTCGCGCCGATCGCGCTGACCTGGTTCGGGCCCGAGATGATGGCCTGGTTCGGCGTGCTGGTGGCGATGAACCTGCAGGCCTCGTTCCTGACGCCGCCGTTCGGCTTCGCGCTGTTCTACCTCAAGGGGGTGGCGCCACCCGAGGTCAAGACGCGCGACATCTACCGCGGCATCGTGCCGTTCATCGCGCTTCAGCTGATCGCGCTGCTGCTGATCATCCTGTTCCCGCGCCTGGTCACCTGGCTGCCGTCGCTGGCCGCCACCTGAGCCTGCGGCAGCGGCCCCGCGCCGCGGCGACCATGGAGAAGGGCGCCGGTCCGCGATCGGACCGGCGCCCCGTCGTTCGTGGCGAGGGAACCCTCGTTCAGTCGTCGCCGTAGATGTAGCGCGAGTAGGCGTAGCCACTGGCGCTGAGCCACTCCCGCGCGCTGTCCTGGAAGGCGCCGTAGTCCTCGAGCACGCGCACGTAGAGGTCGTTCCCCTGCGAGTTCTCGGCGTGGATCTCCTGCGTCGCCGCGCGCAGGGCGTCGAGGATCTCGGTGCTGAAGGTGCGGACCTGGGTGCCGGACGCCACCATGCGGGCGAGGGCCGCGGCGTTCTTGGCGGTGTACTCGGCCAGCATCTGCTGGTTGGCGCGCGCGGCGGCCGCCCGCAGCGCCTCCTGGATGTCGCCAGGGAGCCCGTCGAACTCGGTCCGGTTCATGTAGACCGCCAGCGACGCGCCCGGCTCCGCCCAGCTGGGCAGGTAGTAGTAGGTGGCGGCGGTGTTGAGGCCGAGGATCTCGTCGTCGTACGGACCGACCCAGTCGGCCGCGTCCAGCACGCCGGTCTCGAGCGAGATGAAGACCTCGCCGCCGGGCACGTTCTGGACGTTGGCGCCGACCTTGCTGAGCACCTGACCGCCGAAGCCGGGGGTGCGGATCGTCAGGCCCTGCAGGTCGGCGACGGTCGCGATCTCGCGCTTGAACCAACCACCGGTCTGCGGACCGGTGTTGCCGGCCGGGAACATGATCACGTCGTCGGGCGCGGTCAGCTCGTCCGAGAAGGCCTGTCCGTCGCCGGCGTTCATCCAGGCGTCGAACTGCGGGGCGTCCATGCCGAACGGCACGGCGGTGAAGAAGGCGTGCACCGGGTTCTTGTTGTAGAAGTAGTACGGCGCCGCGTGGCCCATCGCGAACGCCCCCGACGAGACCGCGTCGTAGACCTCGAAGGCGCCGACCTGCGCGCCGGCCGGGTACACGTCCACGGTGACGTCGCCGTCGGTCATCTCGGTGAGGTAGCGAGCGGTGTTCTCGGCGCCGCCGTAGATCGCGTCCAGCGC
>CAZJGU010000062.1:0-17666 GCA_964545455.1 uncultured bacterium
CTGGTGCCGAGGATGGGACTTGAACCCACACGACCTAAGCGGTCACTAGCCCCTCAAGCTAGCGCGTCTACCAATTCCGCCACCTCGGCGCGGCAGTCGAAACGCGAACCGAATGCTACCGCCGGGCCCGGGGGGTGTCAAGGCGGCGCGGCCCGCGAGCGACGGGTATCCTCGACCCCATGCCGACCGAGCGACGCGCCGCCCGCGTCTTCGAGGTGCTGGCCCGGCGCCAGCCCGACCTGACCATCCTGGCCGAGGACGTCTACAAACCGCACAACCTGTCGGCCATGCTCCGGTCCTGCGACGCCGTCGGCGTGGGGACGGTCCACGCCGTCCGGCCCACCGGCGGCGTGCCGACGTACGACGCGACCAGCGCCTCGGCGCACAAGTGGGTGGACCTGATCGTCCACCGCACCGTCGACGAGGCCGTATCCGTCCTGCGCGGCGCCGGCGCCCGGATCGTGGCGGCCCACTTCAGCGACGCGGCGATCGACTACCGCGACGTCGACTACCGCCAGCCCACCGCGATCCTGCTCGGCAACGAGCGTTCCGGCGTCTCGGCGCGCGCGGCCGAGCTGGCCGACGTGCACGTCACCATCCCGATGCTGGGCATGGTGCGCTCGCTGAACGTCTCGGTCGCGACGGCGGTGATCCTGTTCGAGGCCCAGCGTCAACGGCGCGAGGCGGGCGCATACGACCGGCCCGCCCTGAGCCCGCGCGAGCGCAACGACCGGGCCGTCCGCTGGCTCTACCCGCAGCGGGCCGCCGCGGCCGAGGCCGCTGGGGTGCCGCTGCCGTGGCTGGCCGCGAACGGTGGCCTGGAGGGGGAGGACGCCAGCGAGGACGCCGGGGGCTGACGGCCCACCCTCCCGTCCGTCACGAGTGACACCGACGCGGACGCGTACCGCGCGGCACACTGGCGGCATGTTCCCCCGACCGTCCCACCGCTTCCGCCCCGCGCTCCTCCCCCTCCGATCCGGGCGTCGCGCGCTGCACGCTGCGCTCGTCCTCGTGCTGGCGGCCCTCACGACCCTCGCGCTCGGCCAGACCGAGATCGCGCTGGACCCGGTCGCCCGTGGTTTCGAACGACCGTTGGGCGTCGTCGCGGCCGGCGACGCGCTGTACGTGCTGGAGCAGACCGGCCGGGTCCGCGTCGTGCGGGACGGCCAGGTCGAGGCCACGCCCTTCCTGGACCTGCGCGGCCAGGTGTCGCGCGGCGGCGAGCGCGGACTGCTGGGCCTGGCCTTCGGGCCCGCCGGCGCCGAGGTCCCGACCGAAGCGTTCGTGCACCTGACCGACCCGGCCGGCGACACGCTGCTGCTGCGCATGCCGATCGAGGACGGGCGCGCCGTGCCGGAACGGGCGCGCGAGATGCTGCGCCTGGAGCAGCCCTACGGGAACCACAACGGCGGCCAGCTGGCGATCGGCCCCGACGGGATGCTCTACCTGGGCCTGGGGGACGGCGGCTCGGGCGGCGATCCGCTGCGCGCCGGTCAGGACCTGTCGACCTGGCTGGGCAAGATCCTGCGGCTGGACCCGGCCGGCGATCCGTACGCCGTGCCCGCCGACAACCCGTACGCCGCGGGCGGCGGCGAGCCGGAGATCTGGGTGTCGGGGCTGCGGAACCCCTGGCGCTTCTCGTTCGATGCCGCCACGGGCGACCTGTGGATCGCCGACGTGGGCCAGAACGACACCGAAGAGATCGACCGGCTGGCGCCCGGGGAGGCGGCCGGGGCCGACCTGGGCTGGAGCACGCTGGAGGGCGACCGCTGCTTCCGTAGCGCCGACTGCGACCGCTCCGGCACGGTGCCGCCGGTGGCCGTCTACCGGCACGCCGACGGGCTCGGACGCTCGGTCACGGGCGGCTACGTCTACCGCGGCGACGCCGTCCCGGAGTTGACGGGCCGCTACGTCTTCGGCGACTTCGTCGGCGGCACGATCCTCGCGATCGACGCGGACGCCGGGCGGGACGGTCCGGTCGCACCGACGCTGCTGGCGCGGGCGGGCTTCGCGATCTCGAGCTTCGGGCTCGACGCGGACGGCGAGCTCCTGGTGCTGGACTACCAGGGCGGTCGGCTGCTGCGCATCGTCGCACCCTGACGGGCCGGTGGTGCGGTCCCGTCGTGCAAGCCAGGCCGCGGAGCGGGCCGGGGCGGGCTGCTAGGCTTCGGGCGTGAGCGATCCGTTCGTCGTCCGTGACCTCGGCCGTCTCTCCTACCGCGACGCCTGGCGCGTCCAGCACGAGACGCACGCGGCCGTCGTGGCGGGCGAACGGCCCCCCACGCTGCTGTTCGTCGAGCACGATCCGGTGCTGACCTTCGGCCGCAAGGGCGGCCGCGACCACCTGCTGGTCCCGGAGCCCGAGCTGATCGCTCGCGGCTTCGAGCTGGTCGACGTCGAGCGGGGTGGCGACGTCACGTACCACGGGCCCGGCCAGTTGGTCGGCTACCCGATCCTGCCGATCGGCCGGCGGGTGCGCGACTACCTGCGCCGGATCGAGGACGCGATGGTCGACCTGGCGGCCGAGTACGGCGTCGAGGCCGAGGGCAGTCCCGGCTACGCCGGCGTCTGGATCGGCGACGAGAAGCTCTGCGCCATCGGCGTCGCCGTCAAGCGCGGCGTCAGCTTCCACGGCTTCGCGCTCAACGTCGCGACCGACCTGTCGCACTTCGAGACGATCGTGCCCTGCGGCCTCGAGAACACCGGCGTCACCAGCCTGACCCGCCTGGCGGGCCGCACCGTCACGCTCGACGAGGCGCGCGAGCGGCTCGTGCCCCACCTCGCCCGGCGGCTGCGTGACCTGCTGGCGCCCGCGCGCGCCACGAGCCCGGTCGCGACCGACGGGGCAGCGGAAAGGACCCCCGCGTGATCAACTCCCGCGATTTCAAGAAGGCCGTCCCGGCGGTCGAGGGCGGACGCCGGCGCAGCGAGAGCGAAGCGCCGGTCCGCGACCCCAAGCCGGACTGGCTGCGCGTCAAGCTGCACAGCGGCGGCAAGTACCAGGACATGAAGCGCAACGTCACCGAGAACCGCTTGGCGACGGTGTGCGAGGAGGCGCGCTGCCCCAACCTGGCCGAGTGCTGGAACCACGGCACGGCCACGATCATGTTGATGGGTTCGGTCTGCACGCGCGGCTGCAAGTTCTGCGCGGTCGCGACCGGCAACCCCAAGGGCCTGCTGGACCCGGACGAGCCGCGGCTGGCCGCCGAGTCGGTCGCCATGATGGGCCTGACCTACGTGGTGCTCACCTCGGTCGATCGCGACGACCTGCCCGACGGCGGCGCCGCCCACTACGCGGCCTGCGTGCGCGCCATCAAGGAGCGCAACCCCGAGACCGCGGTCGAGGCGCTCACGCCCGACTTCCAGGGCGTCACCCAGCACGTCGACGTGGTGCTGGACTCCGGCATCGAGGTCTACGCCCAGAACGTCGAGACGGTCCGCCGCCTGACCCATCCGGTGCGCGACCCGCGCGCCGGCTACAAAAAGACCCTGGACGTTCTGGAACACGCCAAGAAGCACAACCCGAAGGTCATCACCAAGACCAGCCTGATGCTGGGCCTGGGCGAGGCCGACGACGAGATCGAGGAGACGATGGACGACCTGCGCGCCATCGGGGTGGACATCGTGACGCTGGGGCAGTACCTGCGGCCCAGCTCGGCCCACCTGCCGGTCGAGCGCTGGGTCACGCCCGAGCAGTTCAAGCGCTACCGCGAGATCGGCCTGGCCAAGGGCTTCCTGGAGGTCGTGTCCGGTCCGCTGGTGCGCTCGTCCTATCGGGCCGAGCGCGCCCTCGAGAAGAACAACGCCGGCATCGCTCTGTGACGGGCCGGGCCTGAGGCTCGCGCCGTGACGGCCGCGCCGCCGTCGGGGATCACCCGGCGGCGGCGTTCTCCTTCTCCGCCCGGTCGGCGAGGTAGGCGTCGCGCGCCTCGTCGATCATGGCGTGCGTCTCCTCGATGCCGTGCCAGTCCTCGACCTGGACCTTCTTTCCCTCGAGCGCCTTGTAGATGTCGAAGAAGTGCTCGATCTCACGCAGGCGGTGAGGGCTGATGGTCGAGATGTGGCGGTTGTTGTCGTAGCGGGGATCGTCCACCGGAACGGCCAGCACCTTCTGGTCGCGGCCCTTCTCGTCCGACATCTCCAGGAAGGCCAGCGGCCGCGCGCGCAGCACGACGCCGGGGAAGGTCGGGTAGCTCGTCAGCACCAGCACGTCGACCGGGTCGCCGTCCTCGGCCAGGGTGCCGGGGATGAAGCCGTAGTCGCCCGGGTAGTGCATGGCGCTGTAGAGCACCCGGTCGAGCAGGAAGATCTCCTTCTCCGGGTCGTACTCGTACTTGTTCGTGCTGTTGCGCGGCACCTCGATGACGCAGGTGACGACTTCGGGGGCGTGCGTGCCGGGTTCGAGGTGGAACAGGTTCATGCGCGTCCTTTCACGGGTCGGCCGACGCGGCCGCGGGGCGAGCGAAGCGGTCGAGGAACAGAGCGTGCAGCCGGTCGTCGCCCGCCAGCTCGGGGTGGAAGACGGTGGCGAGGACGCGACCCGACGCGGCGGCGACGGCGTCGCCCTGGTGGCGAGCGAGCACCTCGACGCCTGGGCCGGTGGCCACGATGCGCGGCGCCCGGATGAAGACGCCGCGGAACGGGCGGTCGAGGCCGCCGATGGTCAGGTCCGCCTCGAACGAGGCGACCTGGCGGCCGTAGGCGTTGCGCGCGACGGCCAGGTCGATCAGGTCCAGGCGAGGCTGCTCGGGTCGCCCGACCACCTCGCGCGCGATCAGGATGGCGCCGGCGCAGGTGCCCCACACCGCGCCGCCGCCGGCATGGAAGGCGGCGATGGCCGTGTCGAGCTCGTAGGCGAGCATCAGCTTGGCCATCGTGGTGGACTCCCCGCCGGGGACGACCAAGGCGTCCAGGCCGTCCAGGTGGCGCGGCAAGCGGACCTCGGTCGCGTCGACCCCGAGCCGCGCGAAGGCGCGACGGTGTTCTCGGAATGCGCCCTGCAGGGCGAGGATGCCGATCGTCACGGGAGGCATCCTGCCACGATCCCGCGTCCGACGTGGTCGGTCGCGCGGCGTGGCGTAGGACGCGCGCGGCGTGGCGTAGGACGCGCGCGCCACGGCGGGCGGCCCGCCGTGCGCGGCGCGGGGCTCACGCGTCCCGGCCCGCGCGCGCGCCCTGCACCAGCGCGCGAGCGACGACCTCCTGCACGGCGGCGGCCAGGCGGGCGGGTGGCCACGGCGCTCCCTCGCCCGTCGACAGCACGAAGGTCGCGTCGCCGTCGAACGGCGTGTGCGACGGCCGCACGACGCGGGCGATGCCGGCGTGGGCCGCGGTCGCGAGGGCGCGGGCGCCGGCCTTGTCCAGCGGCGCGTCGGTCGCGACGATCGCGAGCGTGGTGTTGGTCCCGGCCGTGCCGGCGAAGCGCTGCGGCGTCGCCCCCGCGGCGACCAGCTGCCCCGCCACCGGCCTTCCGTCGTCCGGGTCGACGATCGCGCCCAGCGGGTTGGCCACCACCAGCGCGGCGGCGATCGCGCCGTCCAGCGCAAGCGAGGCCGACCCGAGCCCGCTTCGCACCGCGCGATCCGGGCCGAGCAGCTTGAAGGCGGTCGCTCCGACCCCCGCACCGACCCGCCCCGTCGCCACCGGTCCGTCGTGCGCCGCGGCGGCGGCGGCCTGGCCCTCGTCCGGCCCGGGCCGGACGTCGGACCGACCCACGCCCAGGTCGAACAGCACGGCCGCGGGCACGATGGGAACGCGCGCGACGCCGGCGTCGAAGCCCACCCCGTGCGCTTCGAGCCAGCGCACCACGCCGCCGGCCGCGTCCAGTCCGAAGGCGCTGCCGCCGGAGAGCACGACCGCGTGCACCCGGTCGACGGTCCGCTCGGGGTCCAGCAGCGCGATCTCCCGCGTTCCGGGTGCGCCCCCCAGCACCGCGCCGGAGGCGACCGCGCCCTGCGGGGGCGCCAGCACGACGGTGCAGCCGGTCGCGGCGTCCAGGTCGTGCCAGTGGCCGACGCGAACCCCCGCGACCGCGGTCAGGCCGGGGTCGGGCGCCGGCACGGGGCTCACGGTTGGGCGGGGGCGGCGAGGATCTCGTCGAGCTCGTCGGGACCGATGCGGACGATCTCGATCGCGTCGGACGGCGTCGCGGCCGTGGCCGGGCGCCCGGTGCGGGTATCGATCGGCACCTCGATCTCCAGCGACGAGGCCAGCCCTCGATCGGGCAGGATCGTCCCCGCCGGGAAGGCCGCCCGGGTCCCGCCCGGGTCGGCCGCGCCGGACGCCCGGTCGAAGGCGAGGAACTCGACCCCTTCAGGCACCGGGAACCCGTCCGGCGAGGCGGGCCGCCCCCGCAGGGCCGCCTCGACGAAGTCGGTCCAGACGTAGATCGGCTGGCGCGAGCTGTTGACGCGGTCGCTGCTGCCGTCGGGCAGGGTCATGGTGCTGGGCAGCGAGCGCCCCTGGTCGTAGCCGATCCAGACCGCGGCGGTGATCTCCGGCGTCGTCCCGACGAACCAGATGTCCTTCTCGTCGTTGGTGGTGCCGGTCTTGCCGGCCACCCAGCGACCCTCGATCGCGGCCCGCCAGCTGAACGCGGTCGGCCCGCGATCGACCACGTTCCCGTGCAGCATGTCCAGCATCATGTAGGCGGTCCGTTCGCTCCAGACGCGCGTCGTCCGCGGGTCCGCCTGGTAGAGCACGTTCCCGTCGGCGTCCTCGACGCGCTGGACGAAGTGCGGCTCGACCTGGACCCCCTGGTTGGCGAAGGCGCTGAAGGCGCTGGCGTGCTGCAGCGGCGTGACCTCGAACGAGCCGAGCGCCAGCGAGTAGTACGGCGCGACGTCGTAGCCCAGCTCGCGCGCGCGCTCGGCGACCGCTTGGGGCGAGGCGGCTTCGAGCGCCTTGACGGCGGGGATGTTGCGCGACAGGTTCAGGTGCTCGCGCACGGTGGCGGGACCGACGAAGGTCTCGTCGTGGTTGCCGGGGACGTAGGGCTCCTGGCCGCGCTGCTGGAACTCGGTCTCCTCGTCGACCAGGACGGTGGCCTGGGTGAAGCCGGCCTCCTCGATCGCGGTGGCGTAGGCGATCGGCTTGAACGAGCTTCCTGGCTGCCGCAGCGCCTGGGTGACGCGGTTGAACTCCTCCTCGCGCACGCCGGGCCGCAGCTTCTCGCCGACCATGGCGAGCACCTCGCCGGTCGCAGGATCGATCCCGACGATCGCGAGCTGGGCGCCGTCGGGTAGCAGCGCGTCCAGCGACGCCCGGTTGGCGGCGGCCTGGGCCTGCACGTCGATGGTGGTGGTGACGCGCAGTCCGCCGCGGCCGAAGACCGCCGCTTCGCCGAAACGTTCGAGCAGCCAGTTACGCACCGCCACGACCACGTGCCAGTTCAGCTCGGAGCTGATCGACTCCTGGACCACGACGCTCTCGCCGGTCGGCGTGGCCGAGACCAACTCCCCGTCGGGGCCGTACGTGACGTTCCAACCGCGCGGCTCCAGCGGGTAGCGCCAGGCGCGATCGGCGGCCTCCTCGCTGATGGTCCCTTGTCGGACCATCTTGTCCAGCACCGTCCGCATCGAGGCGCGGCTGGTGGCGAAGTCGTCGTGGCGCGCGTTGGGGGCCGGAATCAGCCGAGCGAGGTAGAGGCCCTCGGCCAGGTTCAGCTCGATCGGATCCTTGCCGAAGTAGGTCTGGGCGGCGGCGCGGATGCCGTAGACGTTGCCGCCCCAGAAGACGACGTTGACGTAGCGCTGCAGGATCTCGGCCTTGGTGAGCAGGCGCTCGAGCTCGACGGCGAGGAACAGCTCCTTGGCCTTGCGCTCGAACGACCGGTCGGCACGGATGTCGGCCAGCACCGTGTTCTTGATCACCTGCGTGGTGATCGAGGATCCGCCGCGGTCGCCCCCGCCGACGAACTCCTCGTAGAAGGCGCGCGCGATGGCGGGCAGGTCGAAGCCGTAGTGGTCGAAGAAGCGGTCGTCCTCGTAGGCGACGATCGCCTGCAGCGCGGCGGGACTGATCTCGTCCAGGCCGACGGGCACGCGGTTGGTGGACGCCCGGTCCTCGCCGGCGACGGGCACGATCAGGCCGATGCGGCTGCCGTCACGGGCGTAGACCTCGCTGGTGGCGGTGAACTCGAGCGCCATCACCGGCGCGAGGTCCGGCAGCTCCTGCGACCACTTCAACGCGGCGACCGCGAACCAGGTACCGACCGACAGCACCGTCGCGAACAGCAGCAGGGCGACACCTTGGACGATCTTCACGACGTGCATCGTACCAACGGCCCGCGTGAGCGCCGGTGAGCGAAGGGCTGCGGGCGTCCGATCGGGACGCCCGCAGCCCAGGGTCGCGTCGTGCATGGGCGCGCCACCGGGCGCGCCGAGGTCCTCACCAGCCGCGTCCGGCCATCAGCTCCTCGGGCGGCAGCGTGTCCAGGTTGATGCCGACCATCGCCTCGCCCAGGCCGCGGCTGACCTCGGCCAGCACGTCGGGATCGTCGTAGTGGGTGGTGGCCTTGACGATCGCCTCGGCACGGTGCAGCCAGGCGGCGTGCTTCTCCGCGCGATCCGTGACGTGCGACGCCGACTTGAAGATGCCGCTGCCGACGAAGACGCCGTCGACGCCCAACTGCATCATGAGCGCCGCGTCGGCGGGCGTGGCGATGCCGCCCGCGGCGAAGTTCGGTACCGGCAGGGCGCCGTGCTCACGCACGTAGCGGACCAGGTCGACCGGCGCGCCGTGCTCCTTGGCGTAGGTCATGACCTCCTCGGCGGGAAGCGCCTGGATGCGGCGGATCTCGCCGATCACGCTGCGGGCGTGACGGACCGCCTCGACGACGTTGCCGGTGCCGGCCTCGCCCTTGGTGCGGATCATGCTGGCGCCTTCGCCGATGCGCCGCAGCGCCTCGCCGATGGTGGTCGCGCCGCAGACGAACGGCACGGTGAAGGCGAACTTGTCGACGTGGAACGCCTCGTCGGCCGGCGTGAGCACCTCGCTCTCGTCGATGAAGTCGACGCCGAGCGCCTGCAGGATCTGGGCCTCGACGAAGTGGCCGATGCGCACCTTGGCCATCACCGGGATCGACACCGCGGACACGATCCCCTGGATCATGTCGGGGTCGGACATGCGGGCGACGCCGCCCTGGGCGCGGATGTCGGCCGGGACGCGCTCGAGCGCCATCACGGCGGTGGCGCCGGCCTCCTCGGCGATGCGCGCTTGGTCGGCGTCGACGACGTCCATGATGACGCCGCCCTTGAACATCTCGGCGAAGCCGGTCTTGACCGTCGTCGATCCGACGACGGTGCCCTGGCGCTGCGGTTCGTTGTGGTCCTGTTCCATCGCTCGAAGCCTCCCGGTGGGTGAACGTCCCTCCATCATGCCTCCGCCGGCCGTCCGCGTGTGGGAGCGGCGGACACATCCCGGCCGCCGCTCGGACGCCAGGTGGGTCTCAGCGGCGCCCGAAGGCCAGGTAGGCCTCGAGCGTGTCGAGCCCCGCGCCGGCGTCGAGAAGCTCGCCCGCACGCTGGACGCCCTCGGCGACGCTGCCCGCGAGGTCGGCGAGGTAGAGGGCCGCCCCGGCGTTGAACTGCACCACGTCGCGCTGCGGGCCGTGCGTGCGTCCGGCCAGGATGGCGCGCGTCGCCGCGGCGTTCGCTCGGGCGTCGCCGCCGAGCAGCGCCTCGCGCGGGGCGCGCTCGAAGCCGACCTCCTCGGGGGACACGACGTGCTCGACGATCTCGCCGTCGGGCCGCAGCTCGGAGACGTAGGTCTCGCCGCTGACGGTGAAGTCGTCCAGGCCGTCGCCGTGCACGACCAGGGCGCGCGTCAGCCCCAGGCCGCGCAGCACCTCGGCCAGCGTGCGGGTGAGCGCCGGGCTGTAGACGCCCATCAGCTGCCGGTCGGCCGCGGCCGGGTTGGTGAGCGGCCCCAGGTTGTTGAAGATCGTGCGCGCCTTGAGGTCGGCCCGGATCGGCGCGACGAAGCGCATGGCGGGGTGGTGCGCGCGGGCGAACAGGAACGCCAGGCCGACCTCCTCGAGCGCGTCGGCCAGGCGCTCGGGCGACAGCTCGAGGTTCACGCCCAGCGCCTCGAGCACGTCGGCCGATCCGCTGCGCTTGGTCACGCCGCGGTTGCCGTGCTTGGCCAGGCGCGCGCCCCCGGCGGCCGCGACGAACATCGCGGTGGTGCTGACGTTGATGGTGCTCATGCCGGTTCCGCCGGTCCCGCAGATGTCCAGCAGCGGGCCCTCCGAGCGGACCGGCACCTTGACCGACCGTTCGCGCATCGCCTGCGCGAAGCCGGTGATCTCCTCGACCGTCTCGCCTCGCGTCCGCAGCGCGGCCAGCAACGCCGCGGCCTGCATCTGCGACAGCTCGCCGTCCATCAGCCGGCCCATCACCTCGCGCGCCTGGTCGCGGCGCAGGGTGGTGCCATCGAAGACGGCGCCGAGGGTGGCGGCGACGTCGAAGCCGGGGGCGGTCTCGTCAGCGCTCATGATGGGGCATCGTAGCCGACCGAAGCCCGAGCACGTCGTCCGCGACGTCGGCGGCGATGCGCGCCGCGGCGCCCGGCACGCCCATCGCCGTCCGCCCATCGGCCCGCGCTCGAGCCCGTCGCGACGCGTCGCCGTCGAGCGTCCGGGCGGCCGCCGCGATCGCGTCCGGCTCCGGCTCGACCAGCTCCAACGCGGCGCCCAGCGCGCGCTTCTGGCCGGCGGCGAACCCGGCCGTGTACTGCGGACCTCCGGTCACGAAGCCGACGATGGGAACCCCGAACCCCGCGCACTGCTCCGCCGCCGTCCCGCTGGTCGACAGGGCGACGCGGGCGCCGCGCAGGACGACGGCGAACGACCCTCGCGCGACGTCGACGGTCACGGCGGCGCCCTCGCCCGCAGCGGTCGAACGTCGGTAGCGCGCCACCGTACCGGCGGTGCGCCCCGTCGCCTCCCACCGCCAGCCAGGCACGTCCGGCGGGGGGTCGTCCCCGGCCCATGCGACGACCGGCTGCAACGGCAGATCGCCCAGGCGTGCGGCCGCGTCCAGCATCCTCGGCAGGCTGAGCCAGCGATCCTCGCGCGTCCCTGGGAGCAGGAGCAGGTAGGGACCCGAGCGGTCCGGTGCCACGTCGCCCGTCACGGCGTCGAGCATCGGGTTGCCGAGATCCCGGACGTTCGCCACGCCATGCGCCTCGAGCCACGCTCCCGACGCGGCGTCGCGCGGGTAGACCCGCCGCGAGCCGCGCATCAGGCGTCGCTCCAACGGCCCGTACGGCTGCTCCCACGGCGCCGTCCGAAGGGGCCACGCCATCACCGATACGGCGGAGGGAAGGTAGTAGCGGTCGCTCGGTCCCAGGACCGCCGCGATGGAGATCGCGTACGGATCGCCCACGACGAAGGCCGCGTCGACGGCCGCGGCACGCCGTCGCAGCGCGCGCCAGGCGCCCCACGTCGCGGGGATCAACCCGGCGCGGAGATCGGCGGCGAAGCGGGCGGGCCCGCGCAGCGTGTAGCCACCGGAGGGGAGCGACCGGCGCGGTCCGTGCGCAGCGATGTCGGCGGTGTCGTAGGCGGCTCCACGCCCGATCAAGGGGACGGCCTCGACCGTCAGATCGTGCGCGCGCAAGGCCCGACCGACGGCGGCCGCCATGACGTCCTCGCCGTGGCCGTTGGAGACGAGCAGGATCCTCATCTCGCCCCTTCGGTCACCGGGCGCGACGCCACTCGCGCCAGGCGCCGAGGCTGTAGGCCCACTCCCCTGCGACGCGGCCGGCGCCGAGCGGCCGGATCGGCGTCAGGAGCGTCAGCTTCAGGACGAGGAGGAGGGGATCGACCCCCAACCGCCAGCGCATGCGCGGCTCGAGCCGCGCCAGGCGGACCGCGTTCGCGCCTGCGGAGCGGGCCCGCTCCGCAGGCGCCGTGCGCATCGGATCGGGTCCCAGGTGCTCGGCCCGCGCGTCCGGTAGGGCCCGGATCGCGACGCCGGCGTGCTCGAGCCGCCAGCCGAGCCACACGTCCTCGCCGCCGTAGCCGCGGACCGCGTCGCCGAACCCACCGACCGATCGGTACGAGGCCGTCGGCAGCGAGGTGTTCGCACCGTTGACGTTCCACCAACGGGGGCGCCTGGGAGGCGGGGCCGTCTGGACGTGGTCGGCGTCGCGGAAGGCGACGGTGCCCAGGTAGACGCCGGGATCGGCCTGCGCCTCGAGGTGTCGAGCAAGCGCGTCCCGGGCAGGCAGGCAATCGTCGTCCGAGAGCAGCAGGACCGGGAACGCGGCGTGCCGGGCCGCGGCGTCCCGCGCCGGACCGGGGCCCACCCGATCGGTCGTGACGGTGCGAAGCCGAAGATCGTCGGGGACGGAGGCGCGAAGGTCGCGCTCGAGACCGGGCTGCGGACCGTCGAACGCCACGATCCACTCCCAGCGGTCTCGTTCGAGGGTCTGCGCAGCCAGGGCGGCCGCCTTGCGGAGCAGGACCTCGGGCCGATCGAGCGTCGCCGTGATCACGCTCACGCCCGCCGGCGGCCCCTCCGGTCGGTCGGCCGCACGGAGGCCACCCCGGGAGCCCGGACCGCCCGCCCCGCTCACCGTCCCCGCGCGGCCTCGACGAAGCGCGCCAGCATCTCCGCCCCCTCGGCCGTGAGGATGCTCTCGGGGTGGAACTGCACGCCCCAGACGGGGTGGTGGACGTGGCGCAGGCCCATGATCACGCGCCGACCGTCGTCCTCGGTCCAGGCGTTGACGACCAGCTCGTCGGGCGGCTCCTCGACGACCAGCGAGTGGTAGCGCGTGACGGTCAGCTGCTCGGGCAGGCCCTGGTAGATGCCGCTCCCGTCGTGGCGGACGACGCTGGTCTTGCCGTGCATGATCGTGCCGGCGCGCACGACCTGACCTCCGTAGGCCTGGCCGATCGCCTGGTGCCCCAGGCACACGCCCAGCAGGGGCGTGGTCGGACCGTAGCGGCGGATGACCTCGACCGAGTGGCCGGCCTCGGCGGGGGTGCACGGCCCGGGCGAGACGACGATGCCGTCGGCGCCGGCCGAGGGCACGTCGGCCGGGTCGAAGGCGTCGTTGCGCCAGACGACCAGCTCGACCCCGGTCGCGCCGAACATCTGCACCAGGTTGTAGGTGAACGAGTCGTAGTTGTCGATCACCAGCAGGCGGGTCGGCCGGGCGCTCATCAGGCCAGCCCCTCCGTCGCCATCTCGACCGCGCGGCGCAGCGCCGCGAGCTTGTTGAGGCTCTCCTGGTACTCGAACTCCGGATCGCTGTCGGCGACCACGCCGCCGCCGGCCTGCAGGTGCAGGCGACCGTTCGCCACGACCATGGTGCGCAGCGTCAGCGCCATGTCCATCGCGCCGCCGACCGAGAGGTAGCCGAACGCGCCGGCGTACGGGCCGCGGCGGGTGGGCTCGAGCTCGTCGATGATCTCCATCGCGCGGATCTTGGGCGCGCCGCTGGCGGTCCCCATCGGCAGCGTCGTGGCCAGCGCGTCCAGCGGTGTGCGCCCCTCGGCCAGCTCCCCTTCGACGGTGGAGACGAGGTGCATGACGTGGCTGTAGCGCTCGACCCGCATGAGGTCCTGGACGCGGACGCTGCCGTGCCGGCAGACGCGCCCCAGGTCGTTGCGGCCGAGGTCGACGAGCATCACGTGCTCGGCCCGCTCCTTGGCGTCGGCGCGCAGCTCGGCGGCGAGCGCCTCGTCCTCCGCCGGCGTGCGGCCGCGCGTGCGGGTGCCGGCGATCGGCAGCGTCTCGACGTGGCGGCCGTCGCTGCGGACCAGGCTCTCGGGGCTGGAGGCGACCAGCGTGACCGGACCCAGGTCGAGGTAGCCGAGGTAGGGACTCGGGTTGATGGCGCGCAGCGCGCGGTAGACGGCGAAGGGGTGCACGCCCAGGTCGGCCGACATGCGCTGGCTGGGCACGACCTGGAAGATGTCGCCGGCCTCGATGTACGCGACCGCTTTGCGCACCGCGTCGCGGTACGCCTCGGGCGTCATGTTGGCCTGGAACTCGGCGCGGCGGCCCGCGCGGTCGCCGGGCACGCCGGGCAGCGGCGCCCGCAGGCGGGCGTGGGCCTCCTCGACCTTGCGGGCGGCGCGGGCCTCGTCCGCCGGGTCGCCCGCGACGGCCGGCGCGATCAGGAACAGGCGACGCCGCAGGTGATCGAAGACGACGACCACCTCGGGCTCGACGAAGAGCAGGTCGGGCAGGTTCAGCTCGTCGGGGTTGGCGTCGGGCAGCGTCTCGTAGCGGCGGACCAGATCGTAGGCGGCGTAGCCGACCGCGCCGGCCCAGAAGGCGGGCAGCTCGTCGGGCGTCTCGGCCGGCCGCACGACGCGGTCCCAGAGGATCCGCAGCGGATCGCCACCGTGGATCTCCTCGACGCGGCCCCCGCGGGTGACGGTGGTGAGGTCGCCGCGGCTCTCGACGCGGGCGCGCTCGCCGACGCCGATGAACGAGTAGCGCGCCACTCGCTCGCCCTGCTCGGCGGACTCGAGCAGGAACGAGGGCGGGCCGGCCAGCTTCAGGTAGGCGGTGAGGGGCGTTTCGAGGTCCGCGAGGACCTCCTTGTAGACGGGACGGACGGGCGTGCGGTCGGCGACCACGGGGCAACCTCCAGGCGGGACCGGTGCGTCAGGCGCGGACGGGGGACGGTGAGGACGCCGAGCGACGCCATCGTCCCCGCACGCCGGTCCAGGCCTGGAGCCGACTCATGCGTCCTCGTCGCCGCCGTCCGCGAGGAACATGCCGATCGCGTGGAAGCCGGCGTCGACGTGGACCGTCTCGCCGGTCACGCCGCCGCTCAGGTCGGTCAGCAGCGCGAAGCCCATCGTGCCGACCTCGTCCGGCGTGATGTTGCGCCGCATCATCGACAGCCTCCCGGCCTCGGAGTACATGTCGCCGAACCCGGCGATCGACCGGGCCGCGACCGTCCGGACCGGACCTGCGCTGAGGGCGTTGACGCGCACCCCCTGCGGACCGAGGTCGTAGGCGAGGAAGCGCACCGACGCCTCCAGCGCGGCCTTGGCCACGCCCATCATGTTGTAGTGCGGGACGACGCGCTCGGCCGCGAGGTAGCTGAGCGTGACGATCGATCCGCCCTCGCTCATCAGGTCGGACGCCCGGTCGGCGACCGCCACCAGCGAGTAGGCCGAAACGTCCATCGCGACCCGCCAGTCCTCGCGCGAGACCTTGCGGAACGGCTGCGCGAAGGTCTGCTGCGGCGCGAACGCGACGGCGTGGACGATGTAGTCGAGGTGGCCGAACTCCTCGCGCAGCCGCGCGAAGAGGGCGTCGAGCTGCGCGTCGTCGGTGACGTCGCACTCGATCAGCAGCGGATCACTCAGGTCGCGGGTGAGCTTCTCGAGGGTCGGGGCCAAGCGCTCGCCCTGGTAGCTGAACGCCAGGCGGACGCCGGCCTGAGCCAGCGGCTGGGCGATCGACCAGGCGATCGAGCGTTGGTTGGTCACGCCCATCACGAGCCCGGTCTTGCCACGAAGATCGATGGTGTACACGGTGGACCTCCTGGTGCGACGTCAGGCTACCGCAGCGCCCGCCGTCGTCAGCTCTCGTTCATGATGCGGTCGAAGCGCTCGCGCGCGTCACGGGCGCGGCCCGGTTCGCCGCGTTCGTCCCAGACGTCGGCCAAGCCGCTCCAGCCGGCTTCGCTGTACGGCTCGTGCTCGATCATGCGCTGGTACAGCTCGGTCGCGGCCAGCAGGTCGCCGCGCGCGCGCGAGACCTCCGCCGCGGCGTCGAGCAACGTCAGCTGCTCGCCGTGGAGCACCGAGCGCAGCGCGTCCACCCAGGCGGACTCGAACTGCGCCAGGTACGGCCCCCGGTAGAGGTCGAGGGCGGCCCGGTAGTCCTCGAGCCGACCGCTGGAGCGAGCGTGCTGGGCCCGGGCGCGGTAGTCGTCGACGTCGTACTCGATGCTGGTCTTGTCGTGCAGGTAGTAGCGGCGGTTGGCGGACTCGACCATTTCGCCGCCCATCACCTTGCGCAGCCGGTAGAGCGTGGTGTGGAACGACGACGAGGCGCGCGATTCGGACTTGCCGGGCCAGAGTGCTTCTGCGACCTCGTAGGTGCCGACGCCACCGCGGTGCTCGAGCAGGTAGAAGAGCAGCTCGAGCGCCTTGAGCGAGTCCCAGTCCAGCCGCTCGCCGTCGCGCTCCACGACCGGATGGCCGAAGCCGCGCGCGACGACCGAGCCCTCCAGCGGCCGCCGGAGCTCGGCGACGCGGCGCAGGCGGACCTCGACGGCGTCGATCAGCTCGTCCCGGGCGAACGGCTTGGTGAGGTAGTCGTCGGCGCCGAGGGTCATCCCGCGGCGCATCGTGCCGCGGTCCTCGTGCGCGGTCAGGAACAGGAACGGGACGGCGCGAAGCTCCGGCACCTCGCGTACCGCCTGGTAGAACGCGAAGCCGTCGAGGCCCGGCATGGTGATGTCCGAGACGATCACGTCGGGGCGTAGCCCGTCCTTCAGCTCGTCGAGGGCGTCGCGCGGGTCGTCGAACGCCACGACGCCATAGCCGGCGCTGGCGAGGGCCACCTCGGTGAGCTTGAGCATGCCCGGCTCGTCGTCGACGGCCAGCACCAGGGTCGCGGTCACGCTTCGGAGTCTACCGGCTCGCGGCCGCCGGGACCAGCGGGGACGGGGTCGTCACGACCAGGACTCGGTGACCTGCAGGCGAATCAGCGCGCTGAAGTGGAGCGTGCCGGAAGGATCGGCGGTGGTGTCGAAGCCGATCTCGACGATGACGGCGTCGTCCGGGACCTGCGCCAGGGCACGCGCGAGCCTCTCCTCGAACAGGCCGGCGTCGTTGGCGGTGACGAGCTTCATCTGGTGCTTCACGGCACGGTCTCCTTTCCGTTGGCGTAGCGGGCGAGGTCCTCGGGCCGGTCGCCGATCAGCGCACCGACGCCGGCCGCAGCGAGCTGGCGCATGCGGGCCGGATCGTTGACCGTCCAGACGTGGACGGGCAGGCCGCGCGCGTGGCAACGGCGCAGCAGCGCCTCGTCGACCTGGGCGTCCTGGGGGTGCAGGGCGTCGACGTGCAGCCAGCGGGCGGCCGCGCCGCCGCGCAGCCCGCGCGGGGCGTCGGCGGCGGTGAGCAGGGCGGTCCGCAGCGACGGGGCCAGCAGCCGGACCCGGGCCAGCGCCAGCGGGTCGAAGCTCGAGATCAGCACGCGGTCGGCGAGGCCGCTCGCGCGGACCGACCGCACCACGGCCCGTTCGAGTCGCCCACGCCGGAACGGTCGTCCGGTCGTCTTGAGCTCCAGGTTCAGGATCGTGCCGGGGTGGGCGCGGGCCTCGCTGAACAGCTCCTCGAGGGTGGCGAGGCCGGGGATCCGGTCGCGCAGCAGCGCCGTCTCCGTGGTGCGGACGCGCAACGACCCGTCGGCCAGGTCGTGGAACAGCACCAGCTCGCCGTCGGCGCTGCGTTGCACGTCGGTCTCGACGCCGTCGATGGTGGCCAGCGCCAGGCGCAGGGCGGTCAGGCTGTTCTCACCCTCGGGACCACGGGCGCCCCGGTGTCCGATGCGCCTTTCCAGTGGGTCGGGGCGTCGGGCACACGGCGGGTGGTCGGCATACTGTGCCAGCAAATACGGGGTGATGGGGTTGACAAATGCGCTGCAGAAGGAGGGTCGGCCGCATGGCATCCGATG
>CAZJGU010000063.1:0-17606 GCA_964545455.1 uncultured bacterium
GCGGGCCGACGCCTACGGCATGTTCTTCGCCCTGGTGTCCTCGACCCTGTGGCTGCTCACGACGATCTACGCGATCGGGTACATGCGCGACGAGGGCGACCGAGCCCGCTTCTTCGGCTTCTTCGCGCTGTGCGTGTCGACCACCGTCGGGGTGGCGTTCGCCGAGAACCTGCTGACGCTGTTCCTGTTCTACGAGACGCTGACGATCGCGGCCTACCCGCTGGTCGTGCACGACGAGACGCCCCGCGCGCTGCGCGCGGGACGTACCTACCTGGCCTACACCCTGGCCGGCGGAGGGTTCGTGCTGATCGGCGCGATCATGACGCTGGACGTGGCCGGCTCGATGACCTTCGTGCCCGGCGGGTTGTTGAGCCTGGACGCCGGTCGCGGCACGCTGGCCGCGATCTTCGTCGCGCTGGTCACCGGCTTCGGGGTCAAGGCGGCGATCATGCCGCTGCACGGCTGGCTGCCCCGTGCGATGGTCGCGCCGACGCCGGTCAGCGCCCTGCTGCACGCCGTCGCGGTGGTCAAGGTCGGCGCCTTCGGCGTCACCCGCACGATCTTCGACGTCTTCGGTGTGGACCTTCTGGCCCAGCTGGGCTTCGCGGCGCCCCTCGCCTGGCTGGCGGGCGTCACCATCGTCGCCGCGTCGCTGGTCGCGATGCGCCAGCGCAACCTCAAGGCGCGCCTCGCCTGGTCGACGATCAGCCAGCTGTCCTACATCGTGCTGGGCGCCGCGCTGTTGACGCCGCTGGCCGCGCTGGCGGCCATCGTGCACGTCGCCCACCAGGCGGTCGCCAAGATCACCATGTTCTTCGCCGTCGGCGCGATCCGGCGCGCGACCGGCGTCCAGCACGTGGATGGCCTCGCCGGCATGGCCGCGCGCATGCCGTGGACGATGGGCGCCTTCGCCGTCGCCTCGCTGTCGTTCATCGGCGTGCCGCTCTTCGCCGGGTTCGTGACCAAGTGGTACCTGTCGCTGGGCGCGATCGCGGCGGGGGCGTGGTGGGCGGTGGGGGTGATGCTGGTCAGCTCGCTGTTGAACGCCGCCTACTGGTTCGAGATCCTGCACCTGGCCTACTTCCGTCGGCCGGAGGGGGCGGAGCTGCCGCGACGCCGACCGGAGGCGCCCTGGACGCTGCTGGTGCCGATCCTGATCTCCGCGCTCTACGTGGTGCTGCTGGGGACCAGCGCCGACGTGCCCGGCATGCCGTTCTCGATCGCCGAGGTGGCGGTCGACGCCATGTTCGACGGCGGGCTCGGAGGGACGCCGTGATCGTGCTGGCCCCGATCGTCGCCGCCGTGGCGGGCGGGCTGCTGGCGTTCCTGCCCGATCGGTGGGCGCGACTCCGCTCGATCGGCCTGGTCGGCGCGGCCGCGCTGGCGGCGGCGTCCACGCTGCTCCTGCTGGGACGGGCGGCGACGGGCGGGGTCGCGCAGGTCCAGGCCCCCTCGTTCCTGCCGCCCCTGACGCTGCAGCTACGTGCCGAACCGGCCGGAGCGCTGTTCGCGGCCGTGGTGGCCGGTCTGTGGATGCTCGCGACGGTGCAGGCGGTCGTGCACCTGCGCGGCGAGCCGACCGCCCGCCGCTTCTTCCTGGCTTGGTTCGCGACGCTGGCGGCGCTGACCGGCGTCGCCTACGCCGCCGACCTGCTGACGCTGCTGGTCGCCTACGAGGCGTTCTCGCTGCTGACCTACCTGCTGATCGTGCAGGAGCGGACGCCACGGGCGTTCGCGGCGGGGACGCGCTACCTGGTCTACGTGCTGGCCGGAGGCTCGGCGGTGCTGGCCGGGGTGTTGATCGTCTTCGCCAGCGGCGTTCCGCTGACGTTCGTGCCGGGGGGCGTCGGGATCGGCGCCGCCGGCGCTCCGGCGGTCGTGGCGTTCGTGGCGTTCGTCGCCGGTTTCGGCGTCAAGGCGGCGCTGATGCCGCTGCACGGTTGGGTGGCCGAGGCGCACCCGGCCGCTCCCGCGCCGGTGTCGGCGCTGCTCTCCGGCGTGATGGTCGCGGCCGGCGGCTGGGGGCTGTTGCGGGTCGTGCACGGCACCTTCGGGGTCGAGGCCCTCGCCGGCCTGGGGCTGTCGACGCCGTTCGCGGCGCTGGCGGCCGTGACGGTGCTGGCCGCGGCGCTGCTGGCCACCCGGGAGCCGGATCTCAAGCGGCGGCTGGCCTACTCGACCGTCAGCCAGATGGGCTACTGGACGCTGGCGATCGCCCTGGCGGGACCGGTCGTCACGGCCGCGGGGCTGGTGCACCTGGTCCACCACGCTTTCCTCAAGGGCGCCCTGTTCTTCTGCGCCGGCGTGTGGATCCACGTCGCCGGCGCTCGGCGTTTGGACGAGCTGCGCGGCATGGGCCGGCGCACGCCCTGGACCGCGGCGGCGTTCACGCTGGCGGCGCTGTCGATGATGGGCGTCCCGCCCCTCTCGGGCTTCGTGGCCAAGTGGTGGCTGGGCGTGGGCATGCTGCAGGACGGTGCGCCCTGGGCATTGGCGGTGCTGCTGCTGGGGGCGCTGCTGGCGGCGGCCTACCTGTTGCCGGTCGTGCACGCGCTCTACCTCGAGGCTCCGACCGAGGTGCCCGTGCGGGCCCGGCCGCCGTTGGCCCTGGTCGTGCCGTCCGTCGCGGCGGCGGCGACCGCCCTCGTCTTCGGCCTGGCGGGGCACCTGCCGGGCTTCCCGCTGGACCTCGCAGAGCGCGCGGTCGTGGCCCTGACGGGCGGAGGCTGACGGTGGTCGCGCTGCTGCTGGTGCTGGCACCCCTGGCGGCGTTGCCGGTCCTGGCCTGGGCGTCGAGGCGGGGACCGACGTGGGTGCGCGCCTGGACGGTGGCGACGACGGCCGGGGTGTTCCTCGCCACGCTGGCCAGCGCGCCCGCGGTGCTGCGCGCGGGCAGCGTCGGGACCTACGCGCCCGGCCTGGCCGGCGGCCTGGGCCTGGCGATCGACGGCGCGTCGCTGCTGGCGGCGCTGGCGGCGACGGCGGTGTGGACGCTCGCGACCCTGCAGGCGACCGCCCAGATCGAGGCGGACGGCCGCGCCGGTCGCTACCACGCCGCCAGCCTTGCGGCGTTGTCGGCGATGCTGGGGGTGCTCTTCGCCGCCGACCTGGTCACGCTCTACCTGGCGTTCGAGTGGCTGGGCCTGCTGGGCTACCTGCTGGTGGTGCACGAGGGGACCCCCGAGGCCGAACGCGCGGGCCTGAAGTACCTGGTGCTGGTCCTCCTCGGCGGTCTCGCGCTGCTGGCCGGCGTGCTGCTGCTGCAGGCGTCCGGCGGCCTGGCCGGCTGGAGCCCCGTGCCGAGCGACGGAAGCGTGCCGGCGGGGGTGCGCGGGGTCGCGGCCGCCCTGCTGGCGGTGGGGTTCGCGGTCAAGGTGGGCGCGCTGGGCGTGCACGTCTGGCTGCCCGACGCGCACGGCAACGCGCCGGCCCCGGCCAGCGCGCTGCTGTCCGGCGTGATCGTCAACGCCGGCGCCTTCGGGTTGCTTCGGATCGTCACCGGCCTCTACCGCGTCGACCACGCCGCGCCCGCCTGGAGCGTGGCGCAGGGCGAGGCGGTGTCGCTCGCCCTGCTCGCGCTGGGCGTGGTCACCGCCTTGGCGGGAGCCGTCATGGCCCTCCTCCAGCACCATCCCAAGCGCCTGCTGGCCTACAGCACCGTCAGCCAGATGGGCTTCGTCACGGTCGGCATCGGAGCGATCGGCCTGGCGCCGGGCGACTCGGTCGCGTGGAGCGGGACCCTGGCGCACCTGACCCACCACGCCCTGGTCAAGGGGGTGCTGTTCCTGACCGTCGGCGCGGCGATCCACGCCACCGGCGTGGCGGACGTCCGCCGCTTGGCGGGGGTCGCCCGGCGCATGCCCTGGACCTTCGCTGCGGCGACGGTCGCGGCCGTCGCCATCACCGGCCTGCCGTTCACCAGCGGCTTCGCCAGCAAGACCGCGCTGCACCACGCCCTGGCGCACCTGGCCGAGCATCCGGGCTCGCTCGCCGCGGCGGGCTGGATCGTCCAGGCGGCCGAGCCGCTGTTCACCGCCGCCGCGGTGGGGACGGCCGCGGCGCTCGCCAAGCTGCTGCTGCCGGCGCTGTTCGGGCGCCCCGCCAGCAAGGGCGTCCGAAGGGCGCACCGGGCCGCCTGGCCGGAGCGCGCCGCCAGCGGGCTGGGGGCCGTGGCGATCGTGGCGTTGGGCCTCCTTCCGCAGGCGCTTGCGCCGCTGATCGACGCCGGTCGGCGCGCCTGGGGCCTGGGTCCGGGCGACGCCGGCGCCGACCTGACCGGCTGGAGCGCCGACCCCGCGACGATGGCCATGGCCCTCGCGACGGTCGCGGCCGGGGTGGTGGCCTACCGGCTGGCCGAGGCGTTGCGCCTCGACACCGACCGGCTGCCCGCCTGGGCGTCGTGGGATCGCATCGCGACGGCGGTCGCGCTGGGCCTCTACCAGCTCACGACCGGAGTCCAACCAGCGCGAGCGGGGCCGGACGACTCGGTCGCCCGGCGGGCGTGGCGCAGTTGGACCGCGTCGGCGCGGCGGCGAGGACCCCTCGCCAGGCTCGGCGCCCGCCTGGGGCGAGCCTGGACCGCGGCCGGGGGCGCCGTCGACCCACGGCAGCGCGGGGCTCGCGGCGAGCTCGCCGCGCCCGAGGGCCCGGTCGGACACCGCCTTCTGGACCGCATCGCGGCGACGCTGGAGCCGCTGCTGA
This sequence comes from uncultured bacterium, assembly GCA_964545455.1. Lineage (GTDB taxonomy): Bacteria > Deinococcota > Deinococci > Deinococcales > Trueperaceae > SLSQ01. The sequence continues at coordinate 4,702 of CAZJGU010000063.1, forward strand.
CCTGGGCGCGCCGGATCGACGCCAGTGGGCGCCTGAGCGAGCCCCGCGCACGTCCACGGCTCGCCGCGGACGACGACGAGCGCGCGCTGGCGCGCGACCGCTGGGTCCGCGCCAACCGGTCGCGGATCGAACGGCTGGCGCGCGACATCGGCCTGGACGTGGGCTGGGTCGTGGCGGCCGCGGTGGCGTTCGCGGCGGCCCTGGTGCTCGCTGGGCCCGGTGCGGGCTGACGCGGCCGGTGCGCTGCTAGCCTCGAGGCATGGACGATCCCCTGGTCGCCGAAGGCCACCGCCGCGCCCTCGAGGTCGTGCGCGCCTGCGCATCCGAGGACGGCTTCCTCGCGAGCACCGTCGACGAGGCCAACTACCGCCGCGTCTGGGGGCGGGACGGCTCCGTCATGACGCTGGCCGCCCTGCTCGGCGACGACGAGGAGCTGATCACCGCGGGCCTGCGTACGCTGCGCACCCTGGCGCGATACCAGGGACCCCACGGCGAGATTCCCAGCAACGTCGATCCGCACACGGAGCGGGTCTCGTACGGTGGAACGGCCGGCCGGGTCGACGCGGGCCTGTGGTGGACGATCGCCGTGGTCGAAGCGTGGCGCCGCGGCCTGGCCGGCGACGGGTTCATGGACGAGATGGAGGGCCCGCTGGAGCGCTACCGCGCGCTGCTGGGCGCCTGGGAGTACAACGGCCGCGGCCTGCTGTTCGTGCCCCCGACCGGCGACTGGGCGGACGAGTACGTGCAGAGCGGCTACGTCCTCTACGACCAGGTCCTCTACCTGCAGGCGCAGCGCGGCTTGGCCGAGGTGCGGCGCGCTCGCGTCGACGCCGCCGACCACCTGCTGGACGAGCGGGTGGCGCGCCTCACGCACCTGATCCGCGCGAACTACTGGTTCGACGACGACCGGGAGGAGCCGCCCGACGACGTCTACCACCGGCTGCTGTGGCGCAAGGGACGCGACGCGGCGGGCCACTGCGCCGGCCGGCACTGGATGCCGTTCTTCTCGCCGCTGGGCTACGGGACCCGCTTCGACGCGATGGCGCACGCGCTGGTGTCGCTCTTCGGCGTGTCGGACGACGCGCAGGACGCGCAGGTCGACGCCCACCTCGAGGACGGTCGGGTCGCCGAGCTCGACGAGGACGCCTGGGCCCTGCCGGCGTTCGACCCGGTCATCACGCCGCGCGACGAGTACTGGGACGATCTGCAGATGTCGTTCAGCCACACCTTCAAGAACGAGCCGTACCACTACCACAACGGCGGCGTCTGGCCGCTGGTGGCCGGTCTCTACGCGGCCGCCAAGGCCGCCCGGGGCGACCGGGAGCGCGCCGAGCGCTACCGGCGGGGCGTGCACGCCGCCCACCGCGCCGAGCGCGACGGCGAGGCCTGGTCGTTCTCGGAGTACCTCGACGGCCGCGACCTCGAACCGGGCGGGACGGCGCCGTTGGGCTGGAACGCCGCGGCGGCGCTGATCGCCGACGCCCACCTGGACGGCGAGCGCTGGTTCGCGTGAGGTGAGCGCCGCGGGCGTGGCAGGTCCCGCATGATCCGCCGCCTGGCGGCCGGCATGGGCGTGGCGACCTTCGGGGTCTCCACCCTGGTCACGACGGTGCCGCTGTACGCCCTGGCGCAGGACGCGTCGCCCGGCCTGATCGGGGCGCTGGTGGCGTTGCCGGCGTTGCTGCCGGTGCTGATCGGGGTTCGCCTGGGCGAACGGATGGCCGGCCGGGCCGCCGTTCGCTGGCTGCGCCGCGGCACCGTGGCGATGGCGGCGGCCCCGGCCGTGCTGGCGACGGCCCCCGGCCTGGTCGTCCTGGCGGCGGCCCAGGCCTGGCTGGGCGCCGCCCAGCTGGCGGCGGTGCTGGCCGCGCAGGCCCTGGTCGCGAGCCTGGGCCGCGACGCCAGCTTGGAGCGTGACTACGCCGTCTACGCCACCGCCCTGTCGGCCGGCCGGCTGGTCGGGCCGGTCGCGGCCGGAGCGGTGATCGATGGGGCCGGCTACCGTGCCGCCTTCGCCCTCGCGGCGGTCGCGATCGCGTTGGGGGCGGGGACGGTCGCGTCGATCCCGGCACGCGGGGCCGCCGACGCCGGCACGCCCGCCGCGCGCCCGGCCTCGCGCAACCCCTGGCGCGGCGCCGGGACCCTGCTGGCCCGGCCGGCGGTACGCCTCGCGGTGCTCGCGAGCGGAGGGCTGTTCGTCGCGTTGGCGGTCCGGCAGGCGTTCGTTCCCGTCGCGCTGGCCGAGCTGGGCGCCTCGGCCAGCACGATCGGCCTGCTGCTCTCGATCGGGGCGGCGGCGGCCGTGGCGGTGCGGCCGTTCGCGCCCTGGATGGCGCGCCGCATGGGCGGCGCGCCGCGCGTGCTGGTCGCGTCGACCGTGCTGGTGGCCCTCTCGCTGGTCGGGCTGGGCCTCGCACCGGTCCCCTGGGTGTTCGCGCCGCTGCTGGTGGGGTTGGGTGCGGCGACCGGCGTGAGCCTGCCCCTGTCGCTCTCGATCGTCGCCCGCGACGTTGGCGCCGACGCGCGCGGCCGGGCGTTGGGCGTGCGCCTGGTCGTGAACCGGGCGGTGCAGCTGGTCGCCCCGTCGGCCGCCGGCGTGGCGATCGCCGTCGGCGGGATCCCGGCCGGGTTCGGCGGCGCTGCGATCGTGTTGGCGGCGGTGGCGACGGTCACGGTGCGGCTCGCCCGGCGGCTGGGACGCTAGCGCCCCTCGCCCCGCAGCCTCAACCGCCCAGCGCGCGGTCCACCAGCGCGTAGGCGAGCGGCAGCCACGCCACCGCGGCCACGGTGTGCACCGCCAGGATCGACGCCATCAGGTCCGCGTCGCCGCGCAGGGCGCGCGCCAGGACGTACGACGACGATGCGGTCGGCATCGTCTGGAACAGGGCCAGCGGCGCCCAAGCGGCGGCGGGCAGGCCGGCGACGACGGCCACCGCCAGGCTGGCCAGCGGAAGGCCGACGAACTTCAGGGCCGTCGCCACCCCGATCGTCCGCCAGCCGCGGCGCACGTCGCGGAAGCGCAGCGACGCCCCCGCCCCCAGCAGGCCGGTGGCCAGGGCGACCTGCCCGAGCAGCCGCAGCGCCTGCTCCAACGGCCCCAGCGGCACGCCGACGCCGGAGGCCGCCAGGCCGGCCACGGTCGCCACGATCAGCGGGTTGCCGGCGATCTGCGCCGCCAGGCGGCCGGCCCGCAGCGTCTCGCCGGAGCCGTGACGCGACAGCGCGACGACCGCGACGACGTTGACGAACGGCACCGTCAGCGCCACCATCAGCGCCGTCTGCCCCTCGGCCGCCGGGTAGAGCGCCGGCACGAACAGGAAGGCGACGAAGCTGTTGAAGCGGATCGATCCCTGCAGCAGCGAGGTGAACGCCGGCCCGTCCAGGGCCAGCGCCGGCTTCAGCGCGCGCGCGGCCAGCGCGACCATCGCCAGGCCGCCCCACACGGCGGGCACCAGCGCGCCGGCGGCGGCCAGGTCCAGCTCGCTGGTGGCGGTCGCGACGAACAGCAGCGACGGGAAGAAGACCCAGTAGGTCAGCCGGTCCAGACCGCGCCACGCCTCGTCCGAGACGAAGCCGCGCCGGCGCAGCAGGTAGCCCAGGGCCAGCAGCAGGGCGAGCGGCACGACGGCGTCGGCGACGAGGGGCACGTCCCCGAGCGTAGCGCCTCCGGCCGGGCGTCAGGCGAAGAGCAGGAAGACGGCGCCGGCGGCGGCGTAGGCGACCGCGAGCTGCCAGGCGACCGAGACCAGCGCCCAGCGCCGGCCGAACAGCTTGGCGATCGCGCCCAGCGTCGCGACGCAGGGAACGTAGAGCAGGCTGAAGACCATCAGCGACAGGCCCGACGCCAGCGGCAGCGCCGTGCCCAGGCGCGAGCCCAGGGCGCCATCGGGCGCCTCGGCCGCCAGGACCGAGCCCCACAAGCCGGTCAGGGTGCCCCGCACCGCGTCCAACAGTCCGACGACCACCTCGCGAAGGCCGGCCAGGAAGCCCAGGGGCGTGCTGGCCTCGGCTCCGGTGAAGGTCAGGGCCAGGCTGCCGATCATGACCTCCTTGGCGACGGTACCGGGGATGAGCGCGCCGACGACGCGCCAGTCGCCCAGGCCGATCGGGGCGAAGACCGGCGCAAGCGAGCGCGCGACCGCCTCGAAGACGCTGACGCCGCTGGGAAGGGTGAAGGCGAGCAGCGCCCAGACCAGCGCCACGACGACCAGGATCGGGCCGCCGGCGCTCTGCAGGAACGCCTTGGTACGCAGCCAGGCAAGCCGCAGCACCAGGCGCATCGGCGGCAGGCGGTAGGCGGGAAGCTCCATCGCGCCGCTGGCGGCCTCGCCCGGCAGGACGCGTCGGAACAGGAAGGCCGACAGGATCGCCACCACGAACCCGGCCAGGTACAGGCCGGTCAGCACCAGCCCGGCGTAGCGGGGCACGAACGCCGCCGCCAGCAGCACGAACACCGGCAGGCGTGCGCCGCAGGGGATCGACGGGATCGCCAGGGCCACCCGCAGGCGGTCGCGCGGCTCGTCCAGCATCCGGACCGACTGGACCGCGGGGACGGTGCAGCCCAGCGACAGCACCATCGGCAGGACCGCGCGGCCCGGCAGTCCCAGCCGCCGCATCAGCCCGTCGGCCAGGTAGGCGACGCGCGCCAGCAGACCGGCGTTCTCGAGGAAGCCCAGCAGCGCGTAGAGGGTGAACAGGACCGGCACGAAGGCGATCACGGTGCCGACCCCCTCGATCACCGCGCCCGACAGGAACGACGCCAGCAGAGCGGGCAGCGGCAACGCCTCGACCCAGCCGGCCAGGACGCCCTGGACGACGCCGAGGAAGCCGACCCAGGGGTCGGACAGCGCGAAGGTGAGGTGGAAGGTGAGCGCCAGGCCGCCGACCAGCGCGAACGGCCCGATGAGCGGGTGGAGGAGGGCGCGGTCGATCCGTTCCCCCGGATCGTCGCCGTGTGCGAGGGGCCGGCTGGCGACGTCGGCCAGCTGGCTGGCGAGGCGATGGCGGGCCTCGCCGACGTCGAGGAACGCGTCGACGCCGGCGGCGAGGAGGGCGTTCCGCTCGGCGTCGACGCGGGGGGCGTCGAACGGTGGGGATCCGCCTTCGCCGGGCGCCATCGGCAGCGTGACGCCGGCGGCCCGTCCGACCGGGACGGCGACGGGCACGGTGACGGCCGCCTCGAGGTCGCCGGTCAGGGCGGCCACGGCGTGCCAGCGCGAGGCGAGGTGGGCCTGAAGTCGGCCAGCGGCCGCTTCGACCGAGGCCGCGTAGCGGACGCGGACGCCTGCGACGGCGGCGCGACCGGCGGCGGCGACCAGCTCGTCGACGCCGCCTCCGGTGTGCGCGCGCACGGCGACGACGGGCACGCCGAGCTGCGCTTCGAGGGCCCGCGGGTCGACCTGGATGCCGCGCTGGGCGGCCTGGTCGACCAGGTTCAGCGCCACGACCATCGGGCGTCCCAGCTCGGCCACTTCCAGCGTGAGCGTCAGGTCGCGCGCCAGGTGGGTGGCGTCGACGACGTTGACCACCAGCGCCTCCTCGTCCTGCTCCAGCGCGGGCAGCAGGACCTCCTCGTCCGGCGCGGAGCCGGCCAGGGTGTAGGCGCCGGGCAGGTCGACCAGTTCGACCGGCCCGCAGCCCAGCCGGGTCGTGGCGCTGGCCACCTCGAGGGTGGTGCCGGGCCAGTTGCCGATCTCCAGTCGACTGCCGGAGACGGCGTTGATCAGGCTGGTCTTGCCGACGTTGGGCGTGCCGACCATGAACCAGCGTCCGGGCAGGGCCGCGTCGCGGCCGGGCGCGCCCTGGGCGGCGCCGCAGACGGAGGAGAGGCTACAGCGTGCGCACGACATCGTCGGCATCGGAGGTCGGCTCGGGGCGGACGTACACCCCGGCGGCCTCGTCGGCGCGGAGCATCAGGTGGACCGATCCGGCGCGCAGGTGCAACGGACCCCCGGCGGGGGCGCGTCCGAGCAGCTCGCACGGTGCGCTGGGCCGCAGGCCGAGGGCCAGCAGGCGCCGCATCGTGCGGGGTGCGCCCGAGAGGCGCACGACGCGGGCGGCGTGGCCGCAGCGCATGGCGTCCAACGGGCACACCTCGCAGGCGTCGGCGTCGGACGCCGCGCGTCCCGGCCGATGCGAATCTGGAGCGAGCCCGTCGGGTTTCATGTCCGGAGTGTCGCCGCTCGGCCGGGCCCCTCGCCAGGGACAATCTTCCCGCCCGCGCCGGGCGGCGGTATCCTCGCCCGACCGCGCCGCGACGGGCGCGGTGGAAGGCGGACCTCGTGGCGTCACGACGCATCGACCTCAACGCCGACGCGGGCGAGTCGTTCGGCCCCTGGCGCATGGGGGCGGACGAGCGCCTGTTCCCGCACCTGAGCAGCGTGAACGTCGCCTGCGGTTTCCACGCGGGCGATCCGGTCACGATGCAACGCAGCGTCCTGCTGGCGCGCGAGCACGCGGTCGCCGTCGGGGCCCACCCGGGGTTCCCGGACACCGCCGGCTTCGGTCGACGCGACCTGGCCATGAACGAGGACGAGCTGCACGCCGCCGTGCTCTACCAGCTGGGCGCCCTCGACGGTTTCCTGCGGCGGCACGGCGAGCGGCTGCACCACGTCAAGGCCCACGGCGCGCTGCACCACCGCATGGCCCGCGACGAGGCGGCGGCCGCCGCGGTCGCCGGAGCGGTGCGCGACTTCGATCCCGCCCTGCCGTTCGTGGTGCTGGCAGGTCCCGGCGGTGCGCTCATGCGCGCCGCGGCCGAGCGGCACGGCCTGCGCCCGGTGGCCGAGGGGTTCCCCGACCGCGCCTACCTGGCCGATGGACGACTGGCACCCCGCGACCTCGACGGAGCGGTCGTCGCGGACGCGGACGTCGTGGCGGCCCGCGCGCTGCGCATGGCGCGGGAGGGGGAGGTCGAGGCGATCGACGGCAGCCTGGTGCGGCTGGAGGTCGAGACGCTGTGCCTGCACGGCGACACGCCCGGTTCGCACGCCGCGGCCGCGACCGTCCGGACCGCTCTGGAGGGCGCGGGGGTCGAGGTCGCACCGTTCTGATCGCGTCCGCACGCGGTCCGGCGGCACCGTGACGGGGGCCCGCCCCCGCGGCCTGCTGGCGGCGCTGGTCGCCGCCCAGTTCGCCGGCACCTCGCCCTGGTTCGCGACCAACGCCGTCCTGCCGGAGCTGCGCGCGACCCTGGACCTCGGGCCGGGCGCCGTCGGCGCGCTGACGTCGGCGGTCCAGCTCGGCTTCATCGCCGGTACGCTCGTCTACGCCGCCTTGCGGCTGGCCGACCGCACCTCGCCCTCGCGGCTGTTCACCGTCTCGGCCGTCGCGGCGGCGCTCGCCAACCTGGCGGTCACCGCCCGGCCGGACGACTACGCCGCGATCCTCGCCCTGCGCTTCGCGACCGGCGCGTTCCTGGCGGGCGTCTACCCGGTCGGGATGAAGCTGGCGGCGGACTGGTTCGACGGCGACCTGGGCCAGGCGCTCGGCTGGCTGGTGGGCGCGCTGGTCCTCGGCACGGCGTTCCCCCACCTGCTGGCGGCGGCGGCGCTGGAGCTGCCCTGGACGCGCGTGGTGCAGGCCACCTCGCTGCTGGCCGCGGCGGGCGGCCTGGCGGTCGCGCGCTGGGTGCCGGACGGTCCGTACCGGCGTCCCGGGGGACGCATCTCGACCGCCGGCCTCCGCGCCCTGGCGCGGGTCCGGCCGCTGCGGCGCGCCGCGACGGGCTACGTCGGGCACATGTGGGAGCTGTACGCCTTCTGGGCGTTCGTGCCGCTGCTGATCGCGGCGCGGCCGGAGGCGACCGACCCCCGCCTGGTGTCGGCGGCCGCCTTCACGGTGGTGGCGGCGGGCGCGCTGGGCTGCGTGCTCGGGGGCCGTCTGTCGGGTCGCCTCGGCAGCGGTCGGGTCGCGGGCGTGCTGGTCGCGACGTCGGGGCTCGCCTGCCTGGCCGCGCCGGCGACGTTCGCCGCGCCGATGCCGGTCTTCGTGGCGGTCGTGCTGCTCTGGGGCGTCGCGGTCGCCGGCGACTCGCCGCAGTTCTCGACCCTGGTCGCGCGTGCCGCACCGCCCGAGATCCGCGGCTCGGCGCTCACGTTCGTCAACGCGATCGGCTTCGGCGTCACGCTGCCGGCGCTGGCCCTGCTGGCCGAGCTGGCGACGCGCTGGCCGGCGCCGTACTGGTTCGTGCCCCTGGCCGCCGGTCCGGCGCTGTCGGTCTGGGCGCTGACGCGACCGTCGCAGGCGGGCGCTCAGTAGACGAACTCGTCGATCGAGTAGCGCGCGATGCGCGCCCGGGGCACCGCTGCGCGGGCCGCCTCCCGCAGCGCCGCCTCCTGCGCATCGCGCTCCTCGCGGGTCAGGTCGCGCAGGCCGTCGTCGCGTGCCGCGGCGTCGTAGCGCGACCCGGCGTGGCGCACGAAGGGGGAGAGGTAGACGACGTCGCCCGACCCGAGCGGCAGCCTCCGCAGCAGCTCCGCGCTGTCGCGCAGGTGCCCGTCGGCGTAGCGCAGGCCGCCGGCGCCGACCATCAGGATCGCGGCGACCTCCAGCCCGGCCTCCTTCAGGGTGCGCACGAACGCCGTCGCCTCGTCGGCCGAGCCGGGCTTGTTCAGGTACGCCAGCAGCGGGTCGTGGCCGGTCTCGATGCCGATCGCGACGCGCCGGAGCCCCCAGCCTGCGAGTTCGCGCCAGGCGTCGGCCGGCTTGCGCTCGCCCGAGAAGACGTCGACGAAGCCGGCGAACGGCCGGCCGGGGAAGCGCTCGCGGGCGGCCGCGAAGAGCGGGCGCAGCCGCGCGTTGGAGAGCACCAACGCGTTGCCGTCGGCCAGGAACAGCGAGCGACGCGCCGCGGCCGAGCGGCCGAGCAGCGCCGCGACGTCGTCGAGGTGGGCCGCGAACGCCTCGGGCGCGCGGACCTCGAAGGCGCGGTCCTGGTAGAAGCTGCAGTAGGTGCAGCGGTTCCAGCTGCAGCCGAAGCTGGCCTGCAGCACGATGGCGCCGTACTGGTCCGGGGGCAGGATCGGGATCGGGCGGTAGGCGGCGGCGTAGCGTTCGGCCTCCGCGGCCAGGCGGTCGGGGGTCCACGCCGTCGCACGGGTCAGGCGGTCGGCCAGCTCGTCCGCGTCCGCACCGGTCAGCGGCAGGTCGCCGGCCGCGAGGGCGTCGGCGGCGGCGCGCGCGACGTCGATCGCCTGGACGAAGCGACGCTGAGCCTCCTCGCGCGGCGCGGTCCAGCGGACCCGCACCCCGTCGACCGTGCGGCGCCCGACGACGGCCGAGGCGAGCGAGCGCTTGAGGGTCACGCCGCCGTCGAACCAGCTGCTCGGACGTCCCTCGAGGTCGAAGGCGATCACCCGGTCGAAGGCGGGGGCCAGGGTGGTGGCGACGTCATGGAGCGCGACGCGCCAGCCGGCGGGGGGCGCGGGGGCCATGGCCCGTCAGCCTACCGTCGCTCGGTCGCCGACCGCTGCGGTGCGACGAACCTGCGCCGCGTGGCCGCGTTGGGCCCGTAGGGTAGCGGCATGCCTTGGTCGATGCTGCTCCCACGACGTGGACGGACCGCCTCGCGATGAGCGACCCCCTGTTCTCCTGCCACGGTCTCCGCAAGCGCTTCGGATCCTCGCTCGCCGTCGACGACGTCGGCTTCGAGATCGCCGAGGGCGAGGCGTACGGCCTGCTCGGACCGAACGGTGCGGGCAAGACCACGACGATCTCGATGATCTGCGGGTTGCTCGACGGCGATGCTGGCGAGGTGACGCTGGGCGGTGCGCGGTTGGCCGACGCTCCGGCACGCGTCAAGGCGCAGATCGGGTACGTCCCGCAGGAGATCGCGCTCTACCCGGACCTGTCGGCGCGCGAGAACCTGACCTTCTTCGGGCGCCTCTACGGCCTCGGTGGGAACGCGCTGAAGGCGCGCATCGACGAGGTCCTCGAGCTGGTCGACCTCGCCGGTCGCGCCGACGATCGGGTCGGTACCTACTCAGGGGGAATGAAGCGGCGCATCAACATCGCCGCCGGCCTGTTGCACCGACCGCGCCTGCTGGTGCTGGACGAACCGACCGTCGGCGTCGACCCGCAGAGCCGCAACGCCATCCTCGAGCGCGTGGCCGAGCTGAACCGCGACGGCATGGCGCTGCTCTACACCTCGCACTACATGGAGGAGGTCGAGCGGTTGTGCGACCGCATCGGCATCCTCGACGGCGGCCGGATGATCGCCGAGGGCACGCGGCGCGAGCTGGTCGACCGCCTGGACCGGGCCGACCGGGTCGAGCTGGAGCTCGACGGCGACGCGAGCGCGGTCGCTGACGGGCTGGCGGCGCTCGACGGTGTCGAGCGGTCGCAAGCCGGTGACCGGCGGGTGTCGCTCCTGGTCCGGAGCGGCCGGCGGCTGCTGCCGCGCCTGCTCGAGGAGGTCGAGCGGCACGGCGCGGAGGTGGTCAGCGCGCAGGTGATCGAGCCCGACCTCGAGGCGGTCTTCCTCCACCTGACCGGCAAGGCCCTGAGGGACTGACGATGCGGGCCACCCTCTGGATCGCCGTACGCGAGCTCACCGCGCGACTCCGCGACCGGTCCGCCCTGATCGTCGGGGTGGTCGCGCCGGTCGGCCTCGCACTGATCATCTCGTTCGCGACCGGGGGCGAGGGGGCCGCCTTCCGGGCGGTCGCCGGCCTGGTCGACGAGGACGGGGGCGAGATCGCCGAGGTGTTCGCGACCGACGTGCTCGGATCCGACGACGTGGCCGAGGTGTTCACGCTCGAGAAGCTGTCCTCGCGCCAGGACGCCGTCGCCGCCCTGGAGGAGGGGACGATCGACGTCGCCTTCGTGCTGGCGCCCGAGCTGGAGACGATCACGGTCCTGCGCGTGCCGCGGGCCGCGATCGCGGGCGAGGTGGCCACCTCGATCGCGACGAACTTCGCGGCGCAACTCGCCGGTGTCGGCCAGGCCGTCGGACTCACCGTCATGACGTCGATGCTGGGCATGGACGCGTTCGACGAGGACGGCCTCTCGTTGGAGTCGTTCTCCGGGATCCCCCTCGGAGCACGCGACGTCGCCGCTCCGGACGTCGAGGCGATCGCCGAGGAGGTCGCGGCGACCGACCTGCCGATCGCGTTGGAGGACGCTTCGGCCGGCGAGAGCGGCGTGGCCGCGGCGGCCTACTACGGTCCCGGCATGGCGATGCTGTTCGTCTTCTTCCTGCTCGGGGCCGCACCGCGTAGCCTGTTGGCCGAGGCGCGCGACGGCACCCTTGCGCGCCTCCGCGCGGCGCCGATCCCCGTCACGGCGATCGTGCTGGGCAAGGGCCTGGCGACGGCGCTGCTGGGCCTGCTCGCGATGCTGATCGTCTGGGGCGTCACCGCCGCGGTGTTCGGCACGGGCTGGGGCGATCCGGCGGGGGTGGTGGCGCTCCTGGTCGCGTTCGTCCTGGCGGCCCTGGCCATCACCACGCTGGTGTCGGTCTACGCCCGCAGCGCGTCGCAGGCCGACGGCTACGTCTCGATCGTGGCCTTCGTGCTGGCCATGCTGGGCGGCAACTTCCTGTTCCTCGGCGACCTGCCGGAGGCGCTCCGGATGGTGGCCCGTTGGACGCCCAACGGGTGGGCGATGCAGGGCTTCGTGACCCTCACGGCCGACGGGGGCGGGCTCGCGTCGGTGCTCGGATCGATCGCGGCGATCCTCGCCTTCGCAGGCGTCGGCTTCCTCGCCGCGCTGCCCGGCCTGCGGCGTTGGACGGTGGCGTGATGCGCCGGGGCGGACCGGCCGGCTGGCGCGTCGCGGTGGCCGTGGTGATCGCCAACCTGCGACGCCTGTCGCGCGACCGGACCGGCCTGGTGTTCATCGTGCTGGTGCCCTTCCTGCTGATCGCGGTCATCGGTCTGTCGGGCGCGACCGGCGGGGGTGGCGCCTGGTCGCTGGGCCTGGTCGCGCCGGCGGCGCCCGACGCGACCACCGAGCGACTGCTGGACGCGCTGGCCGAGGAGCCCAGGCTGGCGCTCGTCCCCTACGACGGGGTCGACGCCATGACCGCCGACGTGCGACGGCGCGAGCTCCCGGCCGGTATCGTCGTCCCGGCCGACCTCGAGGCCCGGATCGAGGCGGGCGGAGTGGCCGTCGTGCGCTTCCACACCGATCCCTCGTCGCTTCCGCCGCTTGCGCTCAGGACCACGGTCGCGCAGGCCGTCGCGGGGGTCGGCGCGACGCTGCGCAGCGCGCGGGTAGCGGCCGAGCGGAGCGGCATCTCGACCTCGGCGGCGCTGGCCGCGACCGATCTGCTGCCGTCCTTCGGGACGACCGAGGTCGAGCAGGTCACGATCGGGGCGGAGGGGCGGCGGATCCCGAGCGGCTTCGCCTACGCGGCGCCCGCGTACCTGGTGCTGTTCATGTTCATCAACACGCTCGTCGCGGCCTGGGGCATGCCGGTCGACCGGGCCGCCGGGCTCACGCGCCGGACCGTCGCCGCTCCGGTCCGCGCGGCGTGGGTGTTGGCGGGCGAGTGGCTCTACCGGCTGGCGGTGGCGCTGCTGCAAGCGGGGCTGATCGTGATCATCGGGGGGCTGTTCTTCGGGGTTCGCTGGGGCGATCCGGCGGCGGTCACGGCGATCGTCGTACTGTTCGCGCTGGCGTCGACGGGCGCGGCGATGCTGCTGGGATCGTGGGCGCGCAGCGAGGCGCAGGTCACGTCGCTCGCCCCTCCGCTGGGCATCGGCCTCGGCATGCTCGGTGGCTGCATGTGGCCGCTGGAGATCGTCGGGCCGACGATGCGCGCGATCGGGCACGCCACGCCCCACGCCTGGGCGGTCGACGCCTTCATCGAGGTGGTGGGCGGCGGTGCGAGCCTGGTGGACGTGGGCCGCGAGCTGGCGGTCCTGGCGGCCTTCGCGGTCGGGCTGCTGGGGGTCGCGCTG
>CAZJGU010000064.1:0-2668 GCA_964545455.1 uncultured bacterium
GTGGAGCGGGCCGGGGTGGGCCTACTCGACGTCGAGGCCATGCATCATCCAACCCTGCGTGCCTCCGGCCAGGTTGGCGAGGTCCTTCTTGCCTTGGGCGGCCAGCCAGGCGCACACCTGGCCGGAGCGGTTGCCGCTGGCGCAGACGAAGACGGTGCCGTCCTGGATGTCGTCGAGGCGGTCGGGGATCTGGTGCATCGGCACGTGGATCGCGCCGGGCACGTGCCCCATCTGGTACTCCCAGGCTTCGCGCACGTCGATGACGGGGGCGTCCAGTTCGTCGACGCGGCGCATCAGCTCGTAGGGGTCGATGTCCTCGTAGGTCATGGTGGCGGGGTTCATCGGGGTCTCCTCGTCGCCTCAGGCCGGGGTGGCCTGGGCCTCGCGCTGGAACGCCGACCAGCCTTCGTAGCCGCCCTGGAGCTCCTTGACGTCGCTCCAGCCGTGACGCCGCAGGATCGAGGCGGCGACCGCCGCGCGTCCGCCGCCCTGGCAGTGGGCGATCAGGCCGTCCTGCGGGATGCGCTCCAGGTACCAGCGTACGCGACCGCTGTGGATCTGCTGGGCGTCGTCGATGTGGCCACCGGCGTACTCGGTCGCGTTGCGCACGTCCAGGACGTGGGTGCGACCCAGGCGGCGCTCGACCTCGGCCGGCGCGAGGACCTCGATCTCGCCGCGCTCGAACGGCGCGAGGTCGGTCACGTAGCCGGCGAAGCGGTCGATGCCGGTCCAGGTCAGCTTGTCGCGCATCTCGGCGGCCTGCGCGGCGTTCGAGGCGAGGACGTAGATCTCCTGCTCGTCGCGTTCGGGGTCGATGGCGTAGCTGGCGTAGGTCGCGAAGTTGCTGCCGAAGGGGATGAACAGGGCGCCGTCGACCGGGTCGGCGTGCCACTCGGCCATGGTGCGGGTGTCGAGGAACAGCACCTCGCGGGCGGCCAGGCGCTCGGCCACGTCGCGGGCGGACGCTTCGGCCGGGGCTTCGCTGGGGCCCAGCAGCGCGGGGCCCTCCTTGTTCCAGCGCTTCATGCGACCGAAGTAGAGCGGGGCGTCGGGCTGGCCCTCCAGCAGGGCGCGGGTGAAGCCCTCCTCGTCGCCGTTCGCGAGATGGTCGGCCCACCAGGCGGTGGTGCGCTCGTAGCCGACGGTGGTGACGGGGACCGCGCCCAGCGACTTGCCGCAGGCGGATCCGGCGCCGTGCGCGGGCCACACCTGGACGTGGTCGGGAAGGGTCAGGAAGCGGTCGCGCAGGCTGGCGAAGAGCTGCTTGGCGCCGACGAAGCGGGTGTCGACGCCGCCGGCGGCCTCGTCGAGCAGGTCGGGACGACCGACGTCGCCGACGAAGACGAAGTCGCCGGTCAGGAAGGAGTGGGGCTCCTCGCTGGTGCCGCCGTCGATCACCAGGAACGACAGGTGCTCGGGGGTGTGCCCGGGGGTATGGACGGCGCGCAGGATCACGTTGCCGACGCGGATCTCGTCGCCGTCGTCGAGCTTCTCGCCCTCGAAGCCGTACTTCCAGTCCTCGTTCCCCATGTCGCTGAGCCACAAGCGCGCGCCGGTGCGGGCGGCAAGCTCGCGGCTGCCGGAGAGGTAGTCGGCGTGGATGTGGGTCTCGGTGACGTCGGTGATGGTGAGGCCCTGGGCGGCGGCTTCCTTCAGGTAGACGTCGACGTCGCGGCGGGCGTCGACGACGACGGCTTCGCCGCTGGCCTGGCAGCCGATCAGGTAGCTGCCTTGGGCGAGGTCGGGATCGTAGAAGTGCTTGAAGAACATGGGAGGGCTCCTTCCGAGACGGCCGGGGGATGGACTCGACCCGGAGGATATACCCCCCAGGGGTATCCCCGTCAAGCGTCGGCGCCACGCGCCCACCCTAGCGCCCCGCGCCGCCGCGCCGCATCGCAACCGGCGCTGCCGCGCACGACGCGACGGTCTGCTACCTTGGCCGGCGGAGGAACCAGACCGCATGATCCAACGCCTGACGCGCGCCCTAGGCCCGACCCACGTTCTCGCCCTCGTCCTGACGCTCGCGCTGGCCGGCTCCGCCGCCGCCCAGGAGCGACCCGCCACCCTCGCCGACGCCCTGCGGGCCACCCCGGAGGCGTCCGCCCTCACCGCGCTGTTCGACGAATCCGGCCTGCTCGACGAGCTGGCCCGGCCCGGTCGCTTCACCTTCTTCGCCCCCAGCGACGCCGCCCTCGCCCGCCTGGACCCCGACGTCGTCGTCATGCTGCGCCGCGACCGCGGCGCGCTGGACGTGGTCGTGCGCAACCACCTGGCGCTGGGCGCCGCGCCGCTCGAGGCGCTACGGCGGCTGGACGCGCTGACCACGCTCGAGAGCACCATGCTGCCCATCCGCGTCGACGAGCGCGGCGTCCGCATCGCCGGCGTGCGCCTTGCCGGAGACGGCGTCGCGACCGGCAACGGCGTGCTCTACCTGGTGGACCGGGTCCTGATGCCCAGCGGCTCGTGGATGCTCAAGGACCTGCTGGCCGGACCGGACGGACCCTGAGTCCGTGGTCTCGCGCGGGGGGTGGGACACCGCGACCCGCCCCCGCGCCGCCGCGGTAGCGTCGTCGGGTTCGGCCGCGCCCGACCCCGGGACGGTCCTCGACCCACCCGGGAGGTGGAGATGAAGCACGTCGGTCACCATCCCAAGCCCGGATCGCTGGAG
>CAZJGU010000064.1:2678-17292 GCA_964545455.1 uncultured bacterium
GAGGCGCTGGGCATCGACCGCGCCGCCACGGTGCACTGGAACCTGACGACGCCCGAGCTGTACGAGGCCGCCCTCGTGCGTGGCGAAGGCCAGATCGTCCACCTCGGACCGCTGGCGGTCGACACCGGCCGCTACACCGGCCGCTCGCCCAAGGACAAGTACGTCGTCCGCGACGCCCGCAGCGAGCACGCCGTCGACTGGGGCGCCGTCAACCAGCCGCTCGACGAGGCCCACTACGCCCGCCTGCGCGACGCCATGCTGGCCGCCACCGCCGGGCTGGACCTGTTCGTCCAGGACGTCTTCGTCGGGACCCACCCCGACTTCCGCGTGCCGGTCCGCGTCGTCACCGAGTTCGCCTGGCACTCGCTGTTCGTGCGCAACCTGTTCGTGCGGCCCACCCGCCGCGCGCTCGACAAGCACGAGCCGACCTACCTGATCCTCGACCTGCCCAGCTTCCGCGCCGACCCGGCCACGATGGGCACGCGCAGCGAAACCGTCGTCGCCATGAGCCTGCAGGAGCGCATGGTCCTGATCGGCGCGACCGAGTACGCCGGCGAGATGAAGAAGTCGGCGTTCAGCATGATGAACTTCGAGCTGCCCGAGCGCGGCGTGATGCCGATGCACTGCAGCGCCAACGTCGGGCCCGACGACGAGGTCGCGGTCTTCTTCGGCCTGTCCGGCACCGGCAAGACCACCCTGTCGGCCTCGGCCGAGCGCACCCTGATCGGCGACGACGAGCACGGCTGGTCGGACCACGGCGTCTTCAACTTCGAGGGGGGCTGCTACGCCAAGATCGAGCGCCTCTCCGCCGAGGCCGAACCGGAGATCTACGGCACCACCCGCGCCTTCGGCACCATTCTCGAGAACGTCGTCGTCGACCCCGAGACGCGCCGCGTCAACCTCGACGACACCTCCAAGACCTCCAACACCCGCGCCGCCTACCCGATCGGCCACATCTCGAACGCCAGCCGGGTCGGCTACGCCGGCCACCCGACCGACGTGGTGTTCCTCACCGCCGACGCCTTCGGCGTGCTGCCCCCGATCGCCAAGCTGACGCCCGAACAGGTCGAGTACTACTTCCTCTCCGGCTACACCGCCAAGATCGCCGGTACCGAACGCGGCGTGACCGAGCCGGAAGCCACCTTCAGCGCCTGCTTCGGCGCCCCCTTCATGCCGCGTCCGCCGGTCGAGTACGCCGAGCTGCTCGTGCGCAAGATGAGGCAGCACGGTGCCCAGGGCTGGCTGGTCAACACCGGCTGGACCGGCGGTCCCTTCGGCGTCGGGTCGCGCATGGCGATCGCCCACACGCGCGCCATGCTGGACGCCGCGATCGGCCACCGCCTCGACGACGTCGAGACGCGCGTCGACCCCGCCTTCGGGCTGCACGTCCCCCTCCGCTGCCCCGGCGTGCCGACGGAGGTGCTGGATCCGCGCGGCACCTGGAGCGACCCGGCCGCCTACGACGCCCAGGCGCTGCAGCTCGCGCGGATGTTCCACGCCAACGTCGCGACCTTCGCCGGGGGCGTCCGACCCGAGGTGGCCGGCGCCGGTCCGATCCTCGGTCGCTGACGCGGCGATCGTTCCGCAGCGTGCGTCCGCGCCGGCCTCGCGCCGCCGCCGGGTGATAGGCTTCGACCGCACCGACAGAGTCGAACCCCGGAGGCGCCATGCCCGACGACGCACCGCGGTCCTTCGCGACCGTTCCCCTCTTCGCCGGGGCGGACGCCGACACCCTTCGCGACCTCGACGCCGCTAGCGAAACGCTGGAGCTCGCGGCCGGCGCCCCGTTGTTCGCGCAGGGCGATCCCGGCGACGCGACGTACCTGCTGGTCGAGGGGCGCTTGGACGTCCGGCTGACGCAGGCGGGCCAGGCGACCTCGATCGACGTTCTGGAGCCGCCCGCGCTGCTGGGCGAGACGGCGCTGCTGACCGGCCGGCCCCGCTCGGCCGGCATCGTCGCCCTCACGCCGTCCCGTCTGCTGCGCCTTCCGGCCGACGCCTTCGAGCGGCTGGCCGACCGGCACCCCGAGCTGCTGCAACGCCTGGACGCCCACATCCGCCCGCGTCTGCGGCGCACGCAGGTCGCGCCGCTGCTGCGCGCCTGGTTCGGCGCCGACGACGCGGCCGAGGTCGCCCGACTGCAGGACGAGCTGGACTGGGTCGAGCTGCACGGCGGCGAGACCCTCTTCCACCAGGGCGACGCCAGCGACGCGATGTTCCTGGTCGTCGCCGGTCGCCTGCGGCTGGAGCGGGAGGACGAGGACGGCCGCCACGTCGTCGGCGAGGTGGGCCCGGACGAGAGTACCGGCGACGCCTCGATGCTGCTGGGGCAAGCGCGCAGCGCCAGCGCCCGCGCGCTGCGCGACAGCCGCCTGGTGCGCGTCCCGGCCGAGGTGGCCGAGCGTCACCCGGGGGTGATGGCGCGGCTGGCCCGGACCGTCGCGCTGCGCGCCCAGCGCGCCTCGGCCGGGCGTGGTCGGGGCCGCCCGCCGCGCACCTTCGCGCTGATCGCCGCCGATCCGGAGCTGGACCTGCGCGACCTGGCCCAGGCGCTGCTGGACGGCCTGGCCGACGAGGGGGGCGGCCGCATCGTCGGCCGCGCCGAGGTCGAGGACGCGTTCGGCCGCGCCGAGCGCGCCGACGCCCGCCGCGGCGAGGCCGCCGGCGCCGTCCTGGCCGACTGGCTGGACCGGCTGGAACGTGAGCACGAGCGCCTGGTCTACCTGACCGACCCGGGCACCACCGCCTGGAACGAGCGCTGCCTGCGCCAGGCCGACCGCATCCTGGTGGTCGGTCGCGGCGACCGGCCCGACGCGTCCGCCCGCCTCGCGGAGACGGTGCGCGGCCTGGCGCCCGACACGCCGCTGGAGCTGCTGCGGCTCCGGCCCGACGATCAGGAGCGGCCCACCGGCACCGCCGCCTGGCTGGACGCGCTGCGGCCCGACCGGCACCACCAGCTCAGACGCGGCGACGCGCTCGAGGTGCGATCGGCCGCGCGGCGCATCGCGGGCCGCGGCCGCATCCTGGTGCTGTCGGGGGGCGGGGCGCGCGGCTACGTGCACATCGGGCTGCTGCACGCGATCGAGGCGGCCGGCATCGAGATCGACGCGGTGGCCGGCACCAGCATGGGCGCCCTGGTGGGCGCCGGCTACGCGCTGTCGCGCTCGGCCACCTACGCCGACGCCTCCGCCCGCACCTTCGGCGACCCCGACCGGCTGGTCGACCGGACCCTGCCGCTGCTGGCGCTGGCGCGCACGCGCGGCGTGACCACCGCGCTGCAGGAGATCCTCGGCGACGCGCTGATCGAGGACCTGCCCCTGCCCTTCTTCTGCGTCGCGGCCGACCTGGGGCGGGCCCTGCCGCACCTCTTCGACCGCGGTCCGCTGTGGCGCGCGGTGCGCGGCAGCAGCGCGATCCCGGGCGTCTTCGCGCCGATCCTGGTCGACGACTCGGTGATCGTGGACGGGGGCGTGATGAACAACTTCCCGGTCGATCTGGCGCGCGAGCGCTTCGGCGACGGGCCGATGATCGCCTCGAACGCCTACGGTCACGAGCGGCCGCGCAAGCACTACGACTTCCCCGACGAGGTGTCCGGCTGGGCGCTGCTGCGCCAGCGGCTGCTGCCCCGCTCGCGCCGTCGCATCCAGGCGCCCACGATCCTGTCGGTCCTCACGCAGGCGACCAGCCTGAACAGTCACTACCGGATGGACCTGGTCGCGAGCGGGGCGGACCTGGTGGTGCGCTACCCGACCGACGACGTCGGCAGCCTGGAGTTCGAGCGGGTCGACGAGCTGGTCGCGATGGGGCGCGAACGCGGGCGAGCCGCCCTGGCGGACTGGCGACCGACGCCGGCCTGACCGCTCAGCCGCGCGCTCCGCGTCTCCCGCGACCGCCCCGACCGAAGCGGCCGGCGATGCCGGTGGGGGCGTCCTCGGCGTCCTCCACCCGGACGGTCCGGGCGTCGCGACGCAACGCCTCGACCTCCTGGGCACCGTGCGCCGCCTCGATCTCGCGCATCGTCGCGTCGACGGCCTGGAGCGTGTCGCGGTCGACGGCGGGGTGCTCGCGCGCAGCGTCGAGGATCCCGACGGCGAAGCGCACGTGCCCCCGCAACCAGGCGACCCGCGCCCGGCCGACGGCGGCGCCGACGAGGTGGCGCTCGGCCCGCTCGTCGCGGGCGTGGCGGAACGCCTCCAGGAAGCGACGGTCGGCGTCGGCCAGCCGGCCGGCCTCGAGGGCCAGGCGCGCCAGCGCACGGCTGGCCAGCATCGTCTCGCTGGGGGCGTGGTAGGTCTCGAAGCCGTCCAGGGCCCGTTCGAAGCGCCGCTCGGCCTCGTCCTTCGCGCCGCGGCGCAGCGCCACCTCGCCCAGCTGGTAGTGCGCCAGCGCCTCGGTGTACGGCCGGCCGGCGGCCTCCGCGTCGGCCAGGGCGTCCCGCAGCCAGCGCTCGGCCCCGTCCAGGTCGCCGTTCGCCAACGTCAGGCGGCCGACCAGGATGCGCGAGGGCAGGGCGTCGTCGGGACGATCGCTGGCCCTCCAGGCCTCCACCGCGGCGAGCGCGTGGCGCAACGCCGCGTCGGGGTCGCGGGTCGCCTGTGCGACCCGGGCGGCGGTCAGCCCGGCCGCGCCGCGGGCGGCCGGGTCGCCCGACGCGTCGGCCAGCCGCTGCGCCCGGACGGCGGCGTCGGCGGCGGCGTCCAGCTCGCCGTAGTGCAGCGCGAGCGTCGCGAGGCCGCCGTACGCCTCGGCCTCCAGGACCGGGGCGCCGCCGCGCTGCGCGGCCTCCAACGCGGTCCGGAACGCCTCGCCCGCGCGGCGGCGCTGGCCGGTCCGCTCCAGCGTGCGCCCCTGGCGCAGCTCGATGCGGGCCCGGTGGGCGTCCCAGGCGTCGCCCTCCGGCACCAGCCGGTCCGCCTTGGCCAGCGTTTCGAGCGCCTCGTCGTAGGCGCCGGCCGCGTCCTGCCGGCGGGCCAGGTCCTCCATCGACCGCAGCGCCGGCACGACCAGCTCGGGGTCGTCCTCGCCCTCGGTGGCGTTGAAGAAGTGGTAGGCCATCTTGACCGGGTCCACCTCGTGACCGGCCTCGAGCCGCTCCAGGTACCACTGGCTCATGCGGCGGTGCAGCGCCCGCCGCTGCTCGTAGAGCAGGTTCTCGTAGGCCGAGGTGCGCAGCACCGCCTGCTGGAACCGGTGCGCCCCCTCCAGCGCCATCAGCATGTCCGGACCCTCCAGCGGCACCAGCGCCGCGTCCAGCGCGGCGGGATCCTGCTCGAGCAGGTGCGCCAGCGGGTCGTGCTCGGCCGTCTCGCCCAGCACCGCGGCGGTGCGCATGGCGGTGCGCTCCGAGGCGGTCAGCCGGTCGATGCGCGCCAGCAGCAGGGCGTCCAAGCCCCCCTCGAGGTCGCGCAGCGCCTGCTCGTCGAAGACGACCTTGACCTCGCTCTGGGCCGGGGCGCGGCCCCGGGCGGCACGCCCGATGCCGCGGAAGGACCGCTCGGCGCGAACCTTGCCGCGCTCGACCAGGTCGCGCACGATCTCCTCGACCAGCACCGGCGTGCCGGCCGCACGCTCGTGGATCGCGGTCGACACGGGGTACGGCACCGCCATCGCGGGCACGTCCAGGCAGGCGGCGATCAGCATGCGCGACGCCTCGGCCTCCAAGCCGCGCATGCGGCGGGGCGGGCCCAGCACCCGGTCCAGCTCCTGCGCCGTCGCGCCGGCGGCGGGCCGGCCGGTCGCGACGATCGCCAAGGGCGCGTCCTTCATCAGCGGCGCGATCCTGCCCAGCAGGTCCAGCGCCTGCTCCTGCGCCGCCTGGACGTCGTCCAGCAGCATCACGATCGGACCGCGTGCCAGCGCCCGCTGCAGCGCCTCCCGCGCGACGGCGGCGACGGCGTCGCGGCGGGCGGCGCCGTCGCGGGTGGCCTCGTCGGGGCGGGGCTCGACGATGGCGCGCGCGGCCGACACGGTCGCGTCGTCCGTCCCCATGCCGGCCTGCTCCAGCGCGCCTGCGAGCTGCTCGGAGCTGGCGCCGTAGGGCACGTCCAGGAGCGCCTTGACGACGCCGCGGAAGAGGCCGTAGCCGCCGCCGCTGCTGCCGCTACCACGCACGACCCGCATCCCGCGCGCCTCGGCGCTCTCGGCGATCCAGGCCATGAAGCGGGTCTTGCCGACCCCCGGCTCGCCGTCCCAACGCAGGTAGCCACCCTCGCCGTGGTGGGCGCGCGAGAGCAGCCCCCCGGCGTCGAAGCGCTCCTCGTCGCGCCCGAACATCGGCGTGCGGCCGCGCTCGTGCTCCGCCAGGACACGGTCGGCCCGTTGCAGGGCGACCGGCTCGGCGACGCCCTTGAACGCCTCGGGCGGCAGGGCCGAGAAGCGCACCGTGCGCCGGGCGCGGCGGGCCGCCTCCGGGTCGCACAGCACCTCGCCCACCCCGGCGCGCACCATCAGGCGGGCGGCCAGGTTGGTCTTGGGGCCCAGGACGCCGTAGGTGGTGCGCGACGTCGCGCCGTACGCGCCGGTGTACATCGCCCCGTAGGCGACGCCGGCGGCCAGGCCGCTCACGTCGCCGATCTCCGGGCCCTCCAGCGCGACCAGCTCCAACGCCGTCCCGACGGCGCGAGCGGCGTCGTCCCCCTGCGCGCGCGGCGCGCCGAAGGCGGCGTAGAGGTAGGCGCCCTTGTCGCCCACCGTGATCTGGACCAGCGTGCCGCCCCGTTGGTCGAGGATCCGTTGGACGCGCCGGACGAAGCGGTCGAGGCGCGCGCCGGCCTCCGCGTCGTGGTCCCAATCGATGCCGCCGAACGACAGGAACAGCGCGCCGGCGGGCCGGAAGTCGCCCAGGGCGCCGGCGCCCTCCTCGGCGTGCTCGCGCGCGACGGCGGGCGCCCAGATGGCGGCCGTGTCGCGATCGGGCCAGAGCGGGTCGCCCCGCCCGGCCACGACGTCGCTCCGGTAGGCGGAGGCGCCGGCCGGCGCGACCCGCTGCGACGCGGCGTCGTCGGCGTCGTCGCCCGGGTCGGCGGCGACGCCGACGACGTGCACGTTCACGTCCCGCGGGCTGGCGTCGGCGCGGATGCGACGGAGCACCAGGTGGTCGCCCCGCCGCGTCTCCGGCTCGCGCCCGGCAGCACGGGCCGCGGCGGCGTCGGCCACGATGTCGCCTGGCGTCGCCTCGCTCTCCATCTGGGCGGTGGTGCGCAGGGTGGATCCGGCCATGACGTCCCACAGCCGCAGCTCCGGATCGCCGACGACGAAGCGGCGGACCGGGCCGACCGCGATGGCGACCTTCAGCCGGACGCCGATGCGCTCGCCGTCGGCGGCGCGCGCCCCTTCGAGGCGGGCCACCTCGTCCTGCATCCGGTCGGCGGCGCGGACGGCGCGGGCGCCGTCGTCGCCCGCGAAGAAGCAGGTGATCGAGTCCCCGGCGAAGCCCAGCACGGTGCCGTCCTCGTCCTCCACGGCGGCGATGAGCGGCTCGTACAGGCGCCTGAGCCAGGCGCCCAGCTCCTCGGCCCCACGCAGCGGCCCCAAGCGATCGGACAGGCGCTCGGTCAGGGCCGTGAAGCCGGACAGGTCGGCGAACGCGACGGCGCCGTGCTGCTGGTCCGGGACCGGCTCGCCGCCGGCGAGGGCGCGGCGTCGGTCCTGCGGAAGGTAGGCGCCGAGGGTGCGCGCGGGATCGGTCACGGAGCCTCCAGGCGGGCGGGGACGGGGGGCCGAAGCGCGTGTCAAGGTTTCGTGAGAAACGTCCGGATACTCTACAGGAATGCTGCCGTGCCCCACCCGTGCGGACGTCGCAGGCGCCGTCGACGAAGCCCGTCGCCTGGCGGACCGGCTGGACCCGCGGCTGCGCTACCACGACGCGCGCCACACCTTCGCCGAGGTGCTGCCCGCCGCGCGCGAGCTGGCGGCGGCCGAGGGGCTGGACGAACGTGACGCCGCGCTGGTCGAGGTGGCGGCGGCCTGGCACGACCTGGGGCTGCTGGAGACCCGCTCCGGGCACGAGCGGGCGGGCGTTCGGATGGTGCGCGAGCGCCTACCGCGCCACGGCTTCTCGCCCGACGAGGTGGAGGCGGTCGCGGGGATGATCCTGGCGACGCGCCTGCCGCAGCGACCGACCACCGCGGCCGAGCGGGTGCTGGCCGACGCGGACCTGGCGGTGCTGGCGGCGGACGACTTCCTGGACCGCAACGAGGACCTGCGGCTGGAGACGAGCCTGCTGGACGGGTGGCGCCCCAGGGTGGCCTGGTGGCTGGCCCAGCGGCGCTTCCTGCTGGCGCACGCCGACCACACCGCCGCCGCGCGCGAGCGCTATGCGGCGCGGCGGCGGCGCAATGCCGACGCCCTGGCCCAGCGGGCCCGCGCGTTCCTGGCGAACCCCGACGCCTGACGTGCGAGCGGCGCGCCCGGGGGCGCGCCGCTCGACTCTC
This sequence comes from uncultured bacterium, assembly GCA_964545455.1. Classification (GTDB taxonomy): domain Bacteria; phylum Deinococcota; class Deinococci; order Deinococcales; family Trueperaceae; genus SLSQ01. The sequence goes on from CAZJGU010000064.1 coordinate 11,111, forward strand.
CCTTCGCGCCCGGCTCAGGCCAGGCCGCGCAGCATGCCGTGCCAGTACATGGCCGGCAGGACGTGGCGTTTGAGCAGGTACATGTCCAGCCGTTCCTTGGTCTGGTCGATCGGGAAGGTGGGCGTGTAGACGTTGTCGTACTTGAACTCGGCCAGGACCAGGCGGCCGTAGCCGGTCACCAGCGGGCACGACGAGTAGCCGTCGTAGCTGGCGTACGAGGTCCCACCGGAGCGACGCGCGAGCAGGTGCTCGACCAGCACCGGCGCCTGCTTGCGTACCGCCGCACCGGTCTTGGCGGTCGGCAGGGCGGCGGCGTCGCCGAGGGCGAAGACGTCGGGATCCTTGCGGCTCTGGAGGGTGTGGATGTCGACCTCGGCGAACCCCTGGTGCGGTCCGGTCGCGATCGCGAGCGGGCTCTCGCGCACCGGACGGGGGGCGCGCATCGGTGGGGTGACGTGGAGCAGGTCGTAGCCGATCCGGACCGGGTCCTGGGAGGGGTCGTCGACCCGTTCGAAGATCGCCTCCTTGGCGTCCGCGTCGATGCCGGTCAGGTCGTGGTGGAAGCGCATGTCGATGTTGCGCTCGCGGACGATCGTCTCGAGGCGGTCGTTGATCACGTCGACGCCCAGCATCTTGGTGCCGGCGAAGGCGCCGACGATCTCGGTCTTGTCGCGCAGGCCGTGGCGGCGGGCGTAGTCCTCGGCCAGGTACATGATCTTCTGCGGCGCCCCGCCGCACTTGACCTGGCCCAGCGGGTTGGTGAACACCATCCGGCCGCCGGCGAAGGACGACAGCGCCCGCCAGGTGGCCTGGGCCCCCTCGGGCAGGTAGTTGCTGACCACGCCGCCCTGGCCCAGCGCCTCCTTCAGGCCGTCGACGAGCTCCCAGGCGTACTCGATGCCGAGGGCGACGACGACCTGGTCGTAGTGGACCCTTTCGCCGCTCTCCAGGACGACCTCGTGCGCGTCGGGCCGGAGCTCGGCGACGCGGTCCTGGATCCAGGCGACGCCCTTGGGGATGAAGCGCGCCTCGTCCTTGCGGGTGGCCTTCAGGTCGACGACGCCGGCACCGACCAGCGTCCAGAGCGGCTGGTACCAGTGGTCGCGGGACGGCTCGACGATCGCGACGTCGAGGTCGCGGGCGGCGCGCTTGAGGCGGGCCGCGACGGTGATGCCGGCGGTGCCGCCTCCTAGGATCAGGACCTCGTGCTTGCGCATGGCGCGTGTCTCCCTTCGCGGTGGAGCGCCGCGGGGACGCGACCTCCACGTCGGACGGCGCTACCCTCCCTTATACCCCACCGGGGTATCTAGGGACAGCCGTCCCGCGCTCGCGCGGCCGCTCGTGAACCATGGGACGAACGTCCCTGGGAGCGCCGAAGCGGCGGGCGTAGGCTCCCACTCGTAGGGACGGGACGTAGACGAGACGGTTTCTCCCTCTCTCTCCGCAAGGTGGAACGCCCGGCGTACCAGGACCGACGCCGGGCGTTCCCCTATTGGACCGGACGAGGTGCCCGGCCTGCGCTCAGGCGGGTGCCCGGAGGACCTCGATCACGTCGCCGGACTCCAGCTCGCCCCCGAAGGGACGCACCGCCGCACCCCGCCGAACGGCCAACGGCAGCGCGTCCGGAGACAGCAGCCGCGCAGCCAGCTCGTCGGCCGCACCCGGCTCGTCACCGACCGTCCAACGGTCCTCCTCGGCCGCACCGGAGCGGATCCGCGCGTCCCAGGCGCTCGGGTCGGCCGGGCGGGCGAACAGCACCTTGCCGCCCATCCCCTCGAGCACCGCGAACAGGCCGCCGTCCTGCTCGCGCGGGAGCGCCGCGTAGAGCTCGGGCACCAGCCAGCGCTCGCGCGCCCGCTGGGCCACCAGCACGTTCACCTCCGGGTTGGGCGTCGCAGCGACCAGGGTGGACACGTCCTCGATCCCCGCTTCGATCAGCACGTCGGCGTCCAGCGCGTCGCCCAGCACCGCCTCGAAGCCCTCGGCGCGGGCGGCCTCGACCTGCTCGGCCGAGCGGTCGACCAGCGTCACCGGACCGTGGCCGGTCAAGCGCGTCGCCAACGCCCGCGCCAGCGGGCCGGCGCCGACGATGACGGCCCCGTCGCGACCGGAGGAGCGGACCAGCTCGTCACGGCTCTGCAGCCAGCGCACGCCCCAGGTCAGGAAGAGAGGCACGGTCGCGGTCGTGACGATCGCCATGAAGACCAGGATCGAGAAGGTCGTCCGGTCGATGATGCCGGCCTGCAGGCCGATGCCGGCGATGATGATCTCGACCGCACCGCGGCCGTTCATGCCGGCGCCCAGCACGATGCCCTCGCGCCAGCCGTAGCCGGTCGGCAGGTAGGCCACGACGGTGCCCACGATCTTGCCGAGGGTGGCCAGCACGATCACGGCCAGCAGCAGCCCGGGCGCGTCGGTGAAGACCGCGAAGGTCACCTCGAAGCCGGCGGTCACGAAGAAGACCGGCGCCAGGAAGCCCAGCGAGACGTCCTTGACCAGGCCGGTCAGGTCGTGCGAGAGGCGCTTCTCGCCGATCGCTTCGCGCAGCGCCAGGCCGGCGACGAAGGTGCCCAGGATGCCGTGCAGGCCCGCGAGGTGCGCGCCCTCGGCGAACGCCAGCGCGACCAGCAGCATCAGCGGCACCGCCGCGGCACGGTCCATGCCGCGACGCTGCGCCCAGCGCCAGGCGACCGGCAGACCGCGCACGCCGACGAACCAGGCGGCGGCGAAGAAGATCACGACCTTCACGGCGATCCAGGCGACCGAGGCGAGGTTCAGGCTGCCGACCGCCACGACGCTGGTGATGCCGGCGAAGACCAGCAGCGACAGGGTGTCGGCGACCAGCGCTCCCGCCATCATCACGTGCGCGATGCGGGTGTCCAGGATGCGCAGGTCGACCAGGATGCGCGACTTCGTCGCGAGCGACGTGACGCCCATCGCCATGCCGACGAACACCGCCGCCATCGGCGTCCCCCCGGCGGCGGTGATGACCCAGAAGCCCAGCGCGAACGGCACGATGAAGCCGCCGAGGGCGGCGAGGATCCCGCCGGTCGAGGCCTTGCCGAGCTCGCGCGGGTCGATCTCCATGCCGATGAAGAGCATCATCAGCAGCACGCCGACCTCGGCCAGGACGGCGATCGCCTCGCCACCGGAGAGCAGGCCCAGCAGCGGCGGGCCCAGGATGATGCCGGCGGCCAGCTCGCCCAGGACGGAGGGGTAGCCGAGGCGCACGGCCAGGCGGCCGCCCACGAAGGCGGCGAGCAGGATCAGGAACAGGTCGAGCAAGGGGAAGTCCATCAGGGCCTCCTCGGGACCGGGGTCGACGACGCTGCGGCGGCGGGCGCGTCAGCGGCGTCGGCGGGGACGGATCGGACACGGGGGTCGGGGTCGTGGGTCGTCGCGAACGGAACACGGCCGCGACGGAGGGGGTCAGGGTCGTACGGGTCGGGTGGCCCGCGGCTCGCGGAACCAAACGTGCGGCGTCCAGGCCCGACAGCCGGGCCGGTGACTTCGAACGAGCGAAGCGAGAACGCGCATGCGAGCAGCGTAGCCGATCGACCGCCGCGCCGGGTACGCTCGCGAGAGAAGACGTGCGCGTCGATCGATGCTAGGCTACGCGGCTGCCGCTCGCGCCGACCAGTTCCGCCGCGCCTCGCACCCCGCTCCGGAGGCCCCCATGTCCCACGCCGGCACCCACCTCTCGCCCGTCTGGACCCGCCTGACCGACGCCCGCATCGTGCGCGGGCGGGGCGTCTGGCTCGACGACGATCAGGGCCGGCGCTGGCTGGACATGACCAGCGGCATCGGCGTCACCAACACCGGTCACGCCCACCCGCGCGTGGTCGCCGCGGTGCGCGACCAGGCCGAGGCGCTGTTCTTCGGCCAGGCCAACATCGTCCACCTGCCCCAGGCCGAGGCGCTGGCCGCCCGCCTGGCGCAGGTCACGCCATACGGGATCGACACCTTCTTCTTCGCCAACTCCGGCGCCGAGGCGGTCGAGGCCGCCGTCAAGCTGGCCCGCCACGCCACCGACCGCACCAACCTGATCGTCTTCCAGGGCAGCTTCCACGGCCGCACCCACCAGGCGATGGCGATGACGACCAGCAAGACCGCCTACCGCCACCGCTACCAGCCCCTCCCGTCCGGCACCTTCGTCGCGCCGTTCCCGACGCCGCTGGCCTGGCGCATGGACGAGGAGCGCGCGATCGACTTCGCCCTGGAGCAGCTGGACCTGCTGTTCGCGAGCCAGAGCGCGCCGGACGAGACCGCGGCGATGATCGTCGAGCCGGTGCTGGGCGAGGGCGGCTACCTGCCCGCCCCGGCGCGCTTCCTGCACGGCCTGCGGGAGCGCGCCGACCGCCACGGCGTGCTGCTGATCCTGGACGAGGTCCAGTCCGGCTTCGGGCGGACCGGCGCGATGTTCGCCGCCGACCTGCACGGCGTCCGCCCCGACGTGCTGGTGATGGCCAAGGGGATGGGCTCGGGCTTCCCGATCTCGGCGATCGGCGCCTCGGCCGACACGATGGCGCGCTGGGAGCCGGGGACGCACGGCGGCACCTACGGCGGGGGCAACGCCGTGGTGCTGGCCGCCGCGCTGGCCACGCTCGAGACGATCGTCGAGGAGGACCTGCCCGCCGCCGCCGAGCATCGGGGGCGGCAGTTGCGCGACGGCCTGCGCCAGATCGTCGAGCACCACCGGCTGCACGCCGACGTGCGCGGGCCCGGCCTGATGGTCGGCGTCGAGTTCCTGCACGAGCGTAGACCCGCCCCGGAGTTGACCAAGGCGGTGCAGCGCGCCTGCCTGGACGAACGCATGCTGATCCTGACCTGCGGTCCGGCCGGCAACGTGCTGCGCTGGATCCCGCCGCTGGTCGCCAGCGAGGACGAGATCGACCAGGCCCTGCAGCGCTTCGACCGGGCGCTGGACGTGGTCGTCCGGGCCCGCGGCTGACGACGCGCGGTCGCAGGGGGCGGCGCCGCCCCGACCGCGCCGCGGCGGCGCCCGGGTATCGTTCTCGTCATCGCGCCCGACCCCCTCGGGCCACGGAGGTCCCCGCATGAGCGTTCCCGCAGATGCACGCGCCGACATCGGCCTGATCGGCCTGGCCGTGATGGGCCAGAACCTGGTCCTCAACATGAGCGACCACGGCGTGACCGTGGCCGTCTACAACCGCACCACCGAGGTGACGGAGACCTTCCTGCGCGAGCGTGCGGCCGACGCCGACGTCGTCGCCGCCTACGACTTGGGGGGCCTGGTCGCGCGCCTCGAGCGGCCCCGCAAGGTGATGCTGATGGTCAAGGCCGGCCGCGCCGTCGACGCGGTCCTGGATCAGCTGGTGCCGCTCCTGGACGAGGGCGACATCGTCCTGGACGGCGGCAACAGCCACTACCCCGACACCCGCCGGCGCGAGGCCCAGCTGCGCGAGAAGGGCATCCGCTTCCTCGGCGTCGGCGTCTCCGGCGGCGAGGAGGGCGCCCGTCACGGCCCCAGCATCATGCCCGGCGGCGAACGCGACGCCTACGCCCAGGTCGCTCCGATCCTCGAGAAGATCGCCGCCCGCGCGCCCGACGGCGAGCCGTGCGTCGCCTGGCTGGGCGAGGACGGCGCCGGTCACTTCGTCAAGATGGTGCACAACGGCATCGAGTACGGCGACATGCAGCTCATCGCCGAGAGCTACCAGCTCATGAAGGACGGCCTGGACCTGACCAACGAGGGGATGCAGGGCGTCTTCGCGCGCTGGGACGAGGGGGTGCTGGACTCGTTCCTGATCCAGATCACCGCCGAGATCCTCGGCACCCGCGACGAGCACGGCGCCTACGTGCTGGACACCATCCTCGACGCCGCCGGCCAGAAGGGCACCGGCCGCTGGACCGCCATCTCCGCCCTGGAGCACGGCGTGCCGCTGACGGTGGTGGACGAGGCGGTCGCCGCCCGCTCGCTGTCCGCCGCCAAGGAGGAGCGCGAACGTGCCGAAGCGGTGCTCTCCGGTCCCGACGCGACGATCGACGAGGACGCCGAGCAGGTCCTGAGCGACCTGCACGACGCGCTCTACGCCAGCAAGATCGTCGCCTACGCGCAGGGCCTGGCGCTGCTGCGCGAGGCGGCGCGGGAGTACGACTGGAGCCTCGATCCGGGCGAGGCGGCCGCCCTCTGGCGCGCCGGCTGCATCATCCGCAGCCGC
>CAZJGU010000065.1:0-10980 GCA_964545455.1 uncultured bacterium
ACGTGCTATGGCGAGGTCGAGTTCCTGTCGGCCGTCAGCCGGGGCGCGGTGCACGCGACGCAGTTCCACCCCGAGAAGAGCCAGCGGGCCGGGCTCCGGATCCTGCGGGCGTTCGGGCGCGTCGCCCGTGCCACGACGCGAGCGGCATGATCGGCCCGGCGCGACGACGGATCGTCCGCGCGGTGGGACCTCTGCTCGCGGCCGTCGCGCTCGGGGTCGCCGGTGCCCAGGCTCCCGCCGCATGGTCGGTCCAGACGGTCGCGGTGCGCGACCTGCGACTCGCGAACGGCATCGCCGGCGACCTGCTCCGGCTCGGGTTCGACGCCTACACCGAGTTCGCCATGAGCGACGCGGGCGAGCAGTGGGTCCGCGTCCGTGTCGGCTGCTTCCTCGGGCGTGCCGATGCCGAAGCCTTCGCGCGCCTGTTGCGTGAGCGCTACGTGCGCGAAGCGGTCCCCGTGCCGTTCAGCGCCTGGGCGTCCGGCGTTCCCTGCCTCGAGCGCGACGTCGGCTTCGTGGCACCGGACGCCTGGCGGCAGCCGGCGCCGGGGGTCGCGTCGTTCGAGGTCGAGGTGGCGGGGGTGCGCGGCCTGGTGCGCTACCGAAACGGCGCGTGGCAGGTGCTGCAGGCGCCCGCGACCGAGGCGTCGCTGCCCCCGGAGCCCGAGGTTCAGCGCTTCGAGGCCAGCGCCGACGCCGGTTCGCCGTTCGTGCTGGAACGTGGTGCCGCGGGCCTGCGGTTCGTCTGCCCGGGGGAGCTGCTGGCGCAGACCGAGGACGCCGCCATCGTCGAGCTGGACGGGGTCGTGTCCGCCTGCCGCTGGGTGGTGGAGGGGCCGCCATGAGGATCGTCATCGTCACCGGGATGAGCGGTGCCGGCAAGACCACCGCCATGCACGCGCTCGAGGACGCCGGCTTCCACACCGTCGACAACGTTCCGCCGTCCCTCTGGGCGCCCTTGGCCGAGGCGGTCCGCGGCGCGGGCGAGGACGCGTTGGCCGTCGGCGTCGACGCCCGCGGCGCGGCCTTCCTGGCCGAGGCGCCGGCCGGTCTGGCCGCGCTCGAGGCCGAGGGCGAGACGCCCCAGGTCGTCTTCCTCGACGCCCGTGACGAGACGTTGGTGCGACGCTACTCGTTCACGCGACGGACCCACCCGCTGGAGCACGGCCTGCTGAGCGACAACCTGGATGCCGAGCGGCGCGCGCTCGAGCCGCTCCGCTCGCGCGCGGACCTGATCATCGACACCACCTCGCTGACCGCCAAGGAACTGCAGGCGCGCATGCAGCGCCTCTCCGGCGACGACGGGTTCCAGCTGCGCCTGGTGTCGTTCGGCTACAAGCGCGGCGTCCCGACCGACGTCGACGCGGTGCTGGACGTACGGGCGCTGCGCAACCCGTTCTACGTACCGGAGCTGCGCCCCCTGCCCGGCTCCGATCCACGCGTGCAGGCCCACGTCTTCTCCGAGGGCGGTCTGGACGCCTACGCCCCGATCCGCGACATGGCGGCTCGCCTGGCCGAGGGGGCGCGCCGGACCGGGCGGAGCGGCTACGCGGTGGCGGTCGGCTGCACCGGTGGACAGCACCGCTCGGTCGCCGTGGCGGAACGGCTGGCCCACGACCTGGCCGATCGCTTCGCGACGGTGACCGTGCACCGTGACCTGCAGGAGGCGCTGGCCGAGCACGCCGTGGGCGGCGACGACGCCCACGATGCGCCGGGCGGCTCGGGGTGACGCCGTTCGACCGCGAGGCGTCCCGGCGAGGCCTGGACCGGGCGGGGGCCGGGCCGTGGACGCGCCTTCGGTTCTGGCTGGCGCCCGGCATGGGCGTCAAGCGACACGTCGGCGTGGCGGTCGTCGGGGCGTTGCTGGCGACGGTGGGCGCGGTCGCAGGCGCGCTGTGGGTGTTGGCCGATGCGCGCGCGGCGGTGTCCGCCCCGGTCGAGGAGGTGCTGGTCAGCCCGGCCTGGCGACAGGTGGGCGGCTGGATGGCCCTGCTGTCGGCGGGCCTGGGGACGTGGATCGCGATCTCTGCGATCGCGCGCCTCAATCGCTCGTTGCTGGCCAACTGGATGCCCCGGCCGCGCGATGCAGCCTTGCTGCTGCACCGGAGGCTGCAGCTGTCGCGGGGACCGCGCATCGTCGCCTTCGGCGGCGGTACCGGCCTGTCGAACCTGCTGCGCGGCCTTCGTCAGGCGAGCAGCAACCTGACCGCGGTGGTCACCGTGGCCGACGACGGTGGATCGTCGGGTCGGCTTCGGCGCGCCTTCGGCATGCCTGCCCCGGGCGACCTGTCCGACTGCCTGGCCGCCCTCAGCGACGACGAGGTCGAGGTGGGCAGGCTGATGGGGTATCGCTTCGTACGGGGTGCCGAGTTCGAGGGGCACACCTTCGGGAACCTGCTCATCACCACCCTGACCGAGGTCGAGGGCGACATGGCCCGGGCGACGCGCGTCTTGAACCGGATGCTGCACCTCTCGGGCGCGGTATGGCCCGTCACCGACCGACCGGTCGCGCTGGTGGCGACCAAGGCGGACGGGACGCGTGCTGCGGGTGAGAGCCACCTTCGCGAGGTCCCCGGTCCGGTCGAGCGGCTTGACCTCGATCCGCCCGACGCACCGGCCTTGCCGGAAGTCGTTCGAGCCGTCGACGACGCCGAGCTGATCGTCCTCGGACCGGGCAGCCTGTACACCTCGGTCGTCGCCCCGCTGCTGGTGCCCGACGTACGGGCGGCCCTCACCCGCGCCCGCGCGCCGATCGTCTACGTCTGCAACATCATGACCGAGGCCGGCGAGACCGACGGCTACGACGCCTTCGATCACGCCTCGGCGGTCCACGACCACCTCGGTCGCTGGCCGGATCTGGTGCTGGTGAACGATCGACCGATCGACGCGGCGCGCCGCGAGGCCTACCGTGGCGAGCGGGCGGCCGAGGTCGCCTTCGACGACGAGCCGTTCCGGCGTGCCGGCGTCCGCGCCCGAAGCGCCCCGCTGCTGGGTCCGGGTCCGTTCGCGCAGCACGCCTCGGAGCGCCTCGCCGAGGAGCTGCTCACGCTGGCGTTGGCCGCCCGCGCCGGCCGGGTGCTGACGTGATCCTGGAGCTCCTGGTGCTGGCCTCGTTGCTGCGCGTGGATCCGGCGGGTGACGCCTACGGCGCGGGCGACCTGGTCCCCCCGAGCGCCGCGCTCTACGCCGACCCGTCCCCCTTCGACCTGATCGACGTCGAGGCCGGGGGCGACGAGGAGCTGACCGTCCGCGTGCGACTGGCCGGCATCCCCGATCCGGGGGGGTTGCCCAACGGTCTGACGCTGCCGGTCGTCGACGTCTACCTGGACCTGGCCGACGGCGGCGAGGAGGCGACCCTGCCGGGCGTCGGCATGGCGTTCCCCGCCGGACGGGGCTGGGAGATCGCGCTGCGGCTGCACGGCGACCGCGCGTACCTGGTCCGTGCCGACGATCCGACCCGGCGCGAGCGACCGGTCACGGTCGCGCGCCGGGGCGACGTCCTGACCGTCGCCACCGGTCTTCCCGCTCCGGAGGAGATCCGCGACCTGCAGGCGGTCACCGGCGTCTACGATCCGTTCTCGTCCGACGCCTGGCGGCCTCTCGCCTCGCTGCCATCGCCTTGGGCGTTCGCGAGCGAGGTACCGGCCCCACCCGTCGTCGACCTGCTGGCCGAGAGCGACGAGGTGCAACGCGAGGCCATCCGGAGCTACGTCCTGCCGCCGTCGCGGAACGATCGAGGTCCGGTCGGCTGGTTGCTGGCGATGTTCGTCGGCCTGGGCCTGGCTGCCGCCGGGCTGTGGCTCCGGCGGCACGTTCCGCTCGGCGACGGGGCTCCGCCCGGCGACGCGGACGCGCCCGGCGATGCGGACGCGCCCGGCGACGCGGTCCCGACCGGCGACGTGGTGCCCGACTCCGAGACGGTCACCGCTGGCGACACGACCGCACCGGACGTCTCCCCGATCGAGCCGATCGACGCCAGCGAGCTCGAGGCCGACGACGTGGACGAGCGCGAGACCCGGGACGCCGACGCCATGCGCGTCGGGGTCGTCGCTTCGGAGACAGCTGCGACCGAGGACGATCCCGACGCCGTCGCTGCTGCGGATCCGGACGCTACGGCCGAGCGGCCGGCGACGGACGAGGGGGATCCGGGCGAGGCGGACGCCGGCGAGGAGGACGGGGGCGATGCTGCGTCCGACGGCGGGACCGACGACGACGCCCAGCGCCCCCCGCACGCCTGAGCGTTCCGCGGACCGAGCGCTGGCTCGCAGCCGCGCGCGGTTGGGCATGCTATCTCAAGGCGTGACGCGCGGCGCGCGTCGCGAGAGGGAGGTCCTGATGAACGTAGCGCTGGAGACGCCCGATCGGTCCGAGGTCGACGCCGCCTCCGGGGCGGGCCTGACCCGACCGACCCCCGTTGGACGGGCCACGCTGGCCGTCGTGGCGGCCGGGTTGGTGCTGGTGGCGGGACGCCTGCTGGCGGGCACGGTGACCCCGATCGAGATCGCCTTCGAGGGCGTCGCCCGGCTGCTGGGCGTCCCCTGGGTGTTCAACCTGGTCCACGCCCTGCCCGCCGACCTCGACCGTCTGGCCAAGCCGGTGCTGTTCGCGCTGGTCCTGGTCGGCTGGGCGGCGGTCGCCTGGTGGCTGGCGCGACGCGCCCGACCGTGGGCGGCGCGCCTGGGTAGGGTTCGCCTGATCGCGACCGGCGTCGCGGTCTCCATCGCGCTGCCCGGCCTGGTGCTGCTCCCGGCGCAGGGGCTCGGGGCGTTCGGTCTCTCCTCCGCCAACCTTGCCTGGGACCCCCTGCGCCTGCACCTGCTGGCGGGGCTGGCCGGGTTCGTCTGGGCGGGGCTGGCCGTCGGCGGGTACGCTCCGCGGCGCGCCGTGGCCGGCCGGCGCGACGTCGTCGGCCTGGTGGTGCGCAGCGTGGTCGCGACCTGGGCCGTGGCGACGCTGGGCGGCCGCTGGCTGTCGGCGCGAGCGCAGGAGCTCGCCGACCTGTTCGGGCGCGTCGTCGGTCTGTCGCCGCGGATCACGCCGACGGAGGACCACTACACGGTCTCGAAGAACCTGTTCGCCCCCAACGTGCGGGAGCGGACCTGGACGCTGCGCATCGTCGGGCAGGTCGAGCGCGAGCTCGAGCTGACCCTCGCCGACCTGCGTGCGCTCCCCTCGGTGACCCGTCCGAGCACGTTGATGTGCGTCTCCAACACCGTCGGTGGTGACCTGATCGGGACCAGCGAGTGGACCGGCGTCCGCCTGGCCGACCTGCTGGAGGCCGCCGGCGTGCGGACCGGCGCGACCGAGCTGGTGCTGCGCGCCGCCGACAACTACAGCGACTCGTTCCCCCTCGAGGACGCCCTGCGCGAGGGCACGATCGTCGCCTACCTCCACAACGGTGAACCGCTGACCGCCGCGCACGGCTTCCCGGCGCGGGTGCTGGTTCCCGGCATCTACGGCATGAAGAACGTCAAGTGGGTCCAGGAGATCGAGCTGACCGACGAGGACCACCTGGGCTACTGGCAGGTTCGGGGCTGGAGCGACGTCGCGACCGTCAAGACGATGAGCCGCATCGACACCGATCGCGCCACGCGTCTGGACGACGGTCGCGTCGCGGTCGGCGGGATCGCCTACGCGGGCCTGCGCGGCGTGGCGGCGGTCGAGGTGTCGGTCGACGACGGAGCGACGTGGATCCCTGCCCGGGTCGAGCCGGCACCCAACGAGCTGTCGTGGGTCCGCTGGGTCGCCGTGCTGGAGACCGGAGCGGCCCGCTTCGACCTACGCGTGCGCGCCATCGAGCCGGACGGGACGGTCCAGACCGACCAGCGCACGCGGCCGCTCCCCGACGGTGCCGACGGTCACCACCAGGTCAGGATCGACGTTCCAGGCTGAGGGATCGGGGCGGACGGCGCGCCCGATTCGGACGGTCGGGAGGGTCAGGGGACCGGCAGGTAGGTCGGCGCCTCGGCCGCCGGGGCGCCGCTCCGCTCTACGCGCGCGCCCAGCGCGCGCAGCCGCGGCGCCAGGTCCTGGTAGCCGCGGTCGAGGAACTCGACGCCGCTCAGGTGCGAGCGACCCTGCGCGGCCAGGGCGGCCACGACCAGGGCGCCCCCCGCGCGGATGTCGGCCGCGTGGATTTCGGTGCCGCTCAGCTCTCCCCCGTCGACGTGGAGCGTGCGCTCCTCGAAGTGCAGCCGCGCGCCCATCTTGCGCAGCTCCTCGGCGTGGGTGAAGCGGTCGGGGTACACCTCGTCGCGCACCGTGGCGCGACCGGGCAGCGTGGCGAGGTAGGCGCCGAAGGGGGCCTGCAGGTCGGTCGGCAGCCCCGGGTAGGGGGTCGCGACGACGTCGACGGCGTGCAACGGACCGGCCGCGTCCAGCGTGAGCGCGTGGTCGTTCTCCTCGTCGATCCACACGCCGGTCGCGCGCAGGGTGTCCAGGACGGTGGCGAGGTGCTCGGCCCGAACGTTGTCCAGCCGCACCGAGCCACGTGTCGCGGCGGCGGCCAGGAGCAACGTTCCCGCTTCGATCCGGTCGGGGATCGGGGCGAACGTCGTGCCGTGCAGGCGCTCGACCCCCTCGACGCTCAGGACGCGCGTCCCGGCGCCGCGGATGCGGGCCCCCATCGCGTTGAGCAGGTCGATCAGGTCGGCGACCTCCGGCTCCAGGGCGGCGTTCTCGATCACGACGCGGCGACTGCCGAGGGCGCTGGCCAACAGCACGTTCTGCGTACCGCCGACGGTGGGTGCCTCGAACACGACGTGCCCCTCGAGCGGGCCGCGGCGTTCGGCGACGAAGTCTCCGTCCACCTCGCGCACGTCGACGCCGAGCGCCTCGAAGGCGGCGAGGTGCCGGTCGACCGGACGCGGTCCGAAGGCGCAACCGCCCGGTACGCCGATCCGGGCGGTGCCGGTCCGGCCCAGCAGCGCGCCCATGGCGACGAAGCTGGCGCGCATCTTGCGCACCAGCCGGAAGGGCGCGTCGGAGCGGCGCACGTCGGCCGCGCGCAGCCTCAGGTCGGCCCCGTCCCAGCGGACTTCGACCCCGACGTGGGCCAGGATCTCGAGGCTCACCAGCACGTCGCTCAGGCGGGGGACGTCGCGAAGGACCAGCTCGTCCTCGGTGAGCAGGGAGGCGAGGATCAGGTAGAGGGCCGAGTTCTTGGCGGACTGCACGCGGGCGCGCCCGTCGAGCGGCCGTCCGCCGTCGATGACGAGGGTGTCGTGGGATCGGTGCATCACGGCCTCTTCCCGGAGCCTGGCGTTCACGTGTGCAACATACACACGATGCGTAACGGTAGCCTAGCGACACCCATGTGCATTGTCAAGGTGATCAGCCGGATGGTAGCCTACAGCATCCAGCGTTCGAGGAGGCGCCGTGCCGAAACGCGAGAAGAGCAAGCGACTCCAGGTCGTCATCAGCGAGGAGCAGGACTCGCTGCTGACCAAGACCGCCTACCAGCTCTCCAACCCCGAGCGTCTGGTCTCGAAGTCCGAGGTCGTCCGCCTCGGGATCGAGATGCTCAACAAGGCGGTCGAGGACGGTCGGCTGGACCCGGCCCTGCTGAAGAGCCTGAGCGACGACGGCTGAGCGATGTTCTCACCCGGTGACGTCCTGGGCGGCCGCTACGAGATCGAGGGGCCGCTCGGTCAGGGGGGCATGGCCCACGTCTTCGCCGCGCGCGACCGGCACCTCGAGCGCTCGGTCGCCGTCAAGGTGCTGCGGCCACACCTGACCGAGACCGACGCGGAGCGCTTCCGGCGCGAGATCCGCGCCCTCGCCCGTCTCTCCCACCCCGGCATCGTCACCATCTTCGACCTGGGCCAGGGCGAGCACGTCTACTTCGCGATGGAGCGCATCGAAGGTGGGCCGTTCACCGAGCTCGGACCCTACGAGGGCGACATCGCCTCGCAGCTTCGGCTCCTGAACGCCGCCGTCTCCGTCGCCGAAACGCTGGGCTACGTCCACCGGCTGGGCATGGTCCACCGCGACCTCACCCCGCGCAACATCCTCATGAGCGGCGAGGGCACGCCCAAGCTGATGGACTTCGGCCTGGTGCAGCTGACCGAGACCAGCCGCGAGCTGACCCGGACCGGCTTCACCCTCGGGACGCCGCAGTACATGGCGCCCGAGCAAGCCACCGGCGCCGCCACCGGCGCGGCGACCGACCTCTACGCCCTCGGGGCGGTCCTCTACCGCGCCGTCACCGGCGAAGCGGCCTTCGACGCCGACAACGACCAGGCGGTGCTGTACCAGCACGTCTACGGCGAGGTGACCCCCGCGCACGAGCGCAACCCGTTGGTCCCCCGGGCGCTGGGGGAGTTGATCTCGGCCCTGCTCGAGAAGCGCCCCGAGGGGCGGCCGCGCTCCGGCTACGCCGTCGCCGCCACGCTGCGCAACGTCATCGCCGAGGTGGTGGCCGCCGCGCCGGCCCTGCCGGCGGGAGGGGCGGCCCGCACCTCGGCCTACCCCGGCGGTCCTGCCGCCCCGCGCCCGCTGCGGGAGCGCTGGCGCGTTCGCCTGGACCAGGGTCCGCAGTGGCCGGCCGGGCTCGCGGCCGCCGAGGGCTTCGTGCTGGCCGGGCTTCGCAGCGACGTGCTGGCCGTGCTGCGGCCCGCCGACGGCGGCCTGCACGCCCGCTTCGAGCTCGAGGACGAGGTCGAGCACCCACCCCTCTACGTCGCCGGTCGCGTCTGGGTGGCGTCGCGCGATGGCGGGCTGGCCCAGATCGCCTGGCCGGAGGGGCGCACCCTCTGGCGCGGAGCGGACGTCGATGCGGCCGGACTGGCCGCCTGCGGCGAGGACGGGCTGCTGGTCGCCCGGCGCGACGGGTCGCTCGAGCGCTGGTCCGGTGACCGGACCGTGCTCTGGCGGGCCGAGCTGGGCGCACCCGCGACGACCCCGCCGCTGGTGCACGCCGGCTTGGCCCTGGTTCTGGATGCGCGCGGCGACCTGCACGCCCTGGGGCTGAACGACGGGCGCCCGCGCTTCCAGGCGGCCCTGGCCGCCGCGCCCGCGCCGGCCGCGGCGGCGGACGGGATGCTGCTGCTGCAGGAGCGCTCGGGCGAGTTGCACGGTTTCGACGTGGAGCGGCGCGAGGTGGTCTGGAGCTACGGCCTCGAGGGCGAGGCGTTCAGCGGACCGGCGATCGGCGCGGGCCGGGTCTACGCTGCCGGTTGGTCGCGCACGCTGCGCTGCCTGTCGCTCCGTAGCGGTGACGACGTCTGGCAGCGTCCCCTCCCGGCCGCAGCGACCGCCAGCCCGGTGCTGGCCTCCGGCGTGGTGTGGGTCGGGACCGAGAGCGGCGAGCTGCTGGGTTTCGACGCGCACGACGGCGAGCCACGGGATCAGGTTCAGCTCGCGCACGCACCGATCCAGGCGTCTCCGCTGCCGGTCGGGCCGCGCCTGGTCGTGGCCGCGACCGACGGGACGGTCGCGGCGTTCGAGTAGCCCTGCGCGCGGCCGTACGCCGCCGTACGTCCGTCGTACGTCAGTCGCCGGCGACGCGGCCGCCCGCTCGAGCCGGCGAAAGCGGTGGAAGGGTCGCCAGCGACCGTTCCGCGAAGTACAGGCCCGGATCGGCCTGGTCCTGACCGGGCAGCGTGTGCGGAGCGACCCGCCAGAAGGCGCCGGACAACTGGTTCCAGCGCTCAAGGATCGAGCGTGCCCGGGGGCTGCGGGTCGAGGCCGCGTGGCGCTCGACCAGTGCGCGCAGCAGCGCCTCGTCCGCGCCGCCCGCCAGCCGCTGCGCCACCACCAGGCCCGGGTTGTAGCGGCCCTCGAACGCTCCATCCTCGTCCAGCACGAACGCCACGCCCCCCGACATGCCCGCCCCGAAGTTGCGTCCGGTCGGTCCGAGGACGACCACCGTTCCGCCGGTCATGTACTCGCAGCCGTGATCGCCGCAGCCCTCGACCACGGCGTGGGCCCCGGAGTTGCGGACCGCCAGGCGCTCGCCCGCGGCGCCCGCCGCGAACAGCCGGCCGCCGGTCGCGCCGTACAGCACGGTGTTGCCCAGCAGCACCGGCACCGTCGACTCCTGCTGACGCCGCAGGGCGCGCAGCACGATCTCGCCCCCCGACATCCCCTTGCCGACGTAGTCCTGGGCGTCGCCGCGAAGCGCCAGGCGCACGCCGTTCACCAGGAACGCGCCGAAGCTCTGCCCCACCGGGCCTTCGAAGCGTAGCCGCACCGTGCCCTCGGGCAGGCCGTCGGAGCCGTGGGCGCGGGCGATCTCGCCCGACAGGCGAGCCCCGATGACGCGGTCGCGGTTGGTCGTCCGGTAGCCGCGGTCGCTGCGGCCGAACTCCTGCAGGTCCGCCCAGACGTCCTCGTAGACCTGCTGGTCCAGCGCCTCGCCGCCGGGGCGGTCGTTGCGGCGCTGCTGCGACCGGCGGGCGCGCTGCCCGCTGGGATCCGGATCGCTCAGCAGCGTGCTCAGGTCGACGGTGACCCCGCGTGGGAGCTCGACCTGGCGCGGCCGCAGGAGGTCGACGCGGCCGACGAGCTCGTCCAGCGAGCGTGCCCCCAGCGAGGCCAGGAGCTCGCGCACCTGCTGCGCGACGAAGCGCATGAAGCGCTCGACGTGCTCGGGTTCGCCGGCGTAGCGGGCGCGCAGGTCCTCGCGCTGGGTCGCGACGCCGACCGCGCAGGTGTTCAGGTGGCACTGGCGCAGCATGGCGCAGCCGGCCGACACAAGCGCGGCGGTGCCGAAGCCGAACTCCTCGGCGCCGAGCAGCGCACCCATCACCACGTCGCGGCCGGTCTTGAGGCCGCCGTCGACGCGGAGGCTGACGCGCCCGCGCAGGTCGTTCTCGACCAGCGAGCGTTGGGTGTCGGCCAGGCCCAGCTCCCACGGCATGCCGGCATGCTTGATGCTGGAGAGCGGACTGGCGCCGGTGCCGCCGTCGAAGCCCGAGATCTGGATGTTGTCGGCGTAGCCCTTGGCGACGCCCGACGCGATCGTGCCGACGCCGTGGG
>CAZJGU010000065.1:10990-16624 GCA_964545455.1 uncultured bacterium
ACGCCGATGCGGGCGTCCTTCTGGACCCGCTTGAGGTCGTGGATGAGCTCGGCCAGGTCCTCGATCGAGTAGATGTCGTGGTGCGGCGGCGGGCTGATCAGCGTGACCCCCGGCACGGAGTGGCGGATGCGACCGATCTCCTCGGAGACCTTGAATCCCGGGATCTGGCCGCCCTCGCCCGGCTTGCTGCCCTGCGCCATCTTGATCTCGATCTCCTGCGCGGTCGACAGGTAGTGCGCCGTCACGCCGAAGCGGCCCGAGGCGACCTGCTTGATCGCGCTGTTGGCCCAGTCGCCCTTCCCCGGGTGCCAGGGCGCCACCGAGCGATCGTCCCGCTCGCGGTCGTAGGGGACGAACCGCTCGGGGTCCTCGCCGCCCTCGCCGCTGTTGGACTTGCCGTGCAGGCGGTTCATGGCGATCGCGAGGGTCTCGTGGGTCTCGCGGCTCACCGAGCCGTGGCTCATCGCCTGGGTGGTGAAGCGACGAACCAGCGAGTCGACCGGCTCGACCTCGTCGATTCCCACGGGCGCACCCAGTGCGACCGGCTCCAGCAGGTCGCGCACCGCCGTCGGCGGCCGGCCGTCGACCAGCTCGGCGTAGCGGGCGTACGCCTCGGCGTCGTCCTCGCGCACCGCCTTGTGCAGCGCCTTGAACACCAGCGGGTTGAAGGCGTGGTACTCGCCCGCCTTGCGGAAGCGGTAGACGCCGCGATCGATCAGGGCGCCGTTCTCGCCGAAGCCGTCCGCGTGCAGGCGCAGGACGTCCAGAGCGATCGCGTGCAGACCCAACCCGCCCAGCTGCGTGGGCGTGCCGGTGAAGCAGACATCGATCAGGTCTTGATCGATTCCGACCGCCTCGAAGATCTGCGCGGCACGGTAGGAGCTGATGGTCGAGATGCCCATCTTGGACATGATCTTGAGCAGCCCCTGCTCGACCGCGGAGACGTAGTTCCGCACGGCCGCGTCCGGGCCCAGGGGGTCGTCGCGCCGCACCAGGTCGGGGACCTCGCGGCAGGTGGCGAGCGCCAGGTAGGGGTGGATCAGCGCGGCCCCGTAGCCGATCAGGGTGGCGTAGTGGTGGTCCTCGCGCGGCTCGGCCGTCTCCAGGATCAACGCCGAGCGGGTGCGCAGGCCGTCGCGGATCAGCCGGTGGTGGACCGCGCCGGTGGCCAGCAGGATCGGCACCGCGGCGTGCTCCTCGTCGACCCCGCGGTCGCTCAGCAGCACCAGCCCGGCCCCGGCCCGCACGGCGGCGGCCGCATCGTCGCAGATCCGCTCCAGCGCCTCGGCCATCGCCTCCGGGCCGCCGGCCACCTCGAACGTCGTCGCGACGCGGGTGGTGTGGAACCGCTCCTGCTCGAGGATCCAGGCCAGCTGCGCGCCGTCGACGATCGGGCTCGGGAAGCGCATCACGGCGGCCGAGCGCTCGATGTCGTCCAGCAGCGGACCGCGCGGGCCGACCGTCGTCTCCAGGCTCATGACGGTTCGCTCGCGGTAGGGGTCGATCGGCGGGTTGGTCACCTGCGCGAAGCGCTGCTTGAAGAAGCGCCAGAGCTGCTGCGGCTGCTCGGAGAACAGCGCGAGCGGCGTGTCGTCGCCCATCGAGCCGACCGGGATGGCGGCGTCGAAGACCATCGGCTCGAAGATCCGATCGATGTCCTCGCTGCCGTAGCCGACGGCGGTCTGCAGGCGGGCGCGGGCCTCGCCCTCGGGCGCCGCGGCGGGCGCCGCCTCGAAGGCGGGCGGCATGAGCAGGTTGGCGCCCAGCCAGGCGCGGTAGGGGTACTCGCCGGCCAGCTCGCGCTTGAGCTGCTCGTCGCGCAGCACCTCGCCGGTCGAGGTGTCGACCGCCAGCATCTGGCCTGGGCCCAGGCGACCCCGCTCGACGATGCCGTCGCTGGGCAGGCGCACCATGCCGGCCTCGCTGCCGACGATGACCAGGCCGCTCTCGCTGATCTGGTAGCGCTGCGGCCGCAGGCCGTTGCGGTCCAGCGCGGCGATGGCGCGCGTACCGTCGCTGACCGCCAGCGCCGCCGGTCCGTCCCACGGCTCCATGACGCTGGCGTGGTAGCGGTAGAAGGCGCGCACGTCGGGGTCCATGGTGGCGTCCCCCTCGAACGCGGGCGGAACCAGCATGGCCAGCGCGTGCAGCGGGTCGCGTCCCGACAGCGCCAGCACCTCGAGCACGTTGTCCAGCGCCGCCGAGTCGCTCGCGACCGGCTGGACGATCGGCACCAGATCGCGGACGTCCTCGCCCCAGACGCGGCTCTCCAGCACCGGCTCGCGCGCGGCCATAAGGTTGACGTTGCCCTGCAGCGTATTGATCTCGCCGTTGTGGGCCAGCATCCGGAACGGCTGCGCCAGCGACCAGCGCGGCACCGTGTTGGTGCTGTAGCGCTGGTGGAAGACGGCCAGCGAGGTCTCGTAGTCCGGGTCGGCCAGGTCGCGGTAGAAGGCCGACAGCTGATCGGCCACCATCAGGCCCTTGTAGACCACCGTCCGGCTGCTGAACGACGAGATGTAGGCCCGTCCCAGCTCGGCGTCGTCCAGCGCGCGCTCCATCCGCCGGCGGGTCAGGTACAGACGTCGCTCGAACGCCAGCGGCTCCATCCCAGCCGGACGGGCGACGATCG
This sequence comes from uncultured bacterium, assembly GCA_964545455.1. Classification (GTDB taxonomy): domain Bacteria; phylum Deinococcota; class Deinococci; order Deinococcales; family Trueperaceae; genus SLSQ01. The sequence continues at coordinate 13,623 of CAZJGU010000065.1, forward strand.
CCTGCTTGAAGACGGGGCGGCGCCGCAGGGCGATCGCGCCCAGCGCACCGTCGTCGATCGGCAGGTCGCGCCACATCAGGAAGCGCAGGCCGCTGGCGGCCAGCTGCTCCTCGATGATCTCGTAGAGCGGCCCGACCTGGCTGTCGTTGGCGGCGAAGAACATCCCGACGCCCAGGTCCTCGTCCGCCACGCCCTCGATGCCGGCCCGCGCCAGGTCGCGCTGCAGCAGGCGGTAGGGCAGCTGCGTCAGGATCCCCGCGCCGTCGCCGGTCCGGCCGTCCGCGCTGACCGCCCCGCGGTGCGCCAGGTTCGAGAGCGCTTCGAGGGCGTGCTCGAGCACGCGCCGCTCGCGCTTGCCCTGCAGGTCGGCGATGAAGCCGACGCCGCAGGCGTCACGTTCGTGGGGCCAGGCCAGGGTGCGGACGTCGGACGTACGAAGACGGGAGGTGGGCACGGGTCGGCCTCCGGGAACGAGGTGCGGGGACGGCGATCGGCCCGGTCCGCCTCGGGACCGCGCCGGCGAGGCGCGCATGGGGATGCGTCGACCTGAACAGGGGTGCGCGGAGCGGGCCGCAGCGAACGGCCGTAGGCAGGACGATATCGCTGGCGAATCGAACCTGTCAATCGAGCCGGTGCCCACGAACGTCGGCTGCGAGGGCGTTGCCTTCGGGTCGTTCGCCGCTCCGCCAGAGTACTTTCGATCCGAAGGCGACCGAGCCGATCGACCCGGTCGCCCGAACGTGCACGTCCACGCAGCGTGCGCCCCGCAGGCGGCGCGTCAGGCCGACGTGCCCTCCAGCGGGGCCGGGTGGGGAGCGACCCGGTCCTTGACCAGCTTGTACTCGATCGCGTCGATCAGCGCCTCGTAGGAGGCGTCGATGATGTCGGTGCTGGCGCCGACGGTGCCCCAGCTCTCGATGCCGTCGCTGTACTCGATCTGGACGCGGATGACGCTGCCGGTGCCCGACTCGTCGCCGCTCAACACTCGAACCTTGTAGTCGGTCAGGCGAATCTCGGCCAGCTGCGGGTAGAAGCGCACCAGCGCCTTGCCGAGCGCGCGATCGAGCGCGTTGACCGGCCCGTCGCCGTCGGCGGCGGTGTGCTCCATCTCGCCCCCGACCTCGACCTTGATCGACGCTTCGGCGCGCGGCGTGGCGTCGCGGTCGCGCTTGTCGATCACCACCGTGAAGCCGTGCAGCGTGAAGAACGGCCGGTGCTCCCCGCGGACCTTGCGGGCCATCAGCTGGAACGACGCCTCGGCCCCCTCGAAGGCGTAGCCGCGGTGCTCGAGCTCCTTGAGCCGCGCTACCACCTCGCGCGCGCCCTCGACGGCCGCCGGGTCGCCCTCCCCCTTCGCCACGACGTTGGCGCGTCCGGACAGGTCGGAGACGAGGATGCGCCGCTCGTTGCCGACCGCCGCCGGGTCGACGTGCTCGTAGGTGTCGGCCCGCTTGGCGACGGCCGAGACGTGCACGCCCCCCTTGTGCGCGAACGCCGCGTCGCCGACGTAGGGGGCGCGCAGGTTGGGCTGCAGGTTGGCGCGCTCGTCGACGTAGCGTGCGAGCTCGCGGAGCTGGTCGATGCGCTGGGGCTGATCGAAGCCCAGCTTGAGCACCAGGTTGGGCAGGATCGACACGAGGTTCGCGTTGCCGCAGCGTTCGCCGTAGCCGCCGATCGTGCCCTGGACGTGGCTGGCCCCGGCCTGGACGGCGGCCAGCGAGTTGGCGACCGCCAGTTCGGCGTCGTTGTGGGCGTGGATGCCGATCGGCACGCCGAAGCGGGCCGCGACCGTACGGACCCCCTCCGCGACCCGTCCCGGCAGGGTGCCGCCGTTGGTGTCGCACAGCACCAGCCGGGTGGCGCCGCCCTCGACCGCCGCCTCCAGCGTCGCCAGGGCGTAGGCGGGATCGGCGCGCCAGCCGTCATAGAAGTGCTCTGCGTCGTAGATGACCTCGCGACCGTGCGCGCTCAGGAACGCCACCGAGTCGCGGATCATGGCCAGGTTCTGTTCCAGCGTCGCGCCCAGCGCCTCGGTGACGTGCAGCGTCCAGCTCTTGCCGAACAGCGTCACCACCGGCGTGTTCGCCTCGAGCAGCGCCGCCAGGTTGGCGTCGTCCTCGGCCGCCGCCGAGCGATGGCGCGTGCTCCCGAACGCGGACAATCGGGCCCGCCCCAACGGCACGTCGCGCATCCGCGCGAAGAACTCGGCGTCCTTCGGGTTGGAGCCGGGCCAGCCGCCCTCGATCACGTCGATCCCGAACGCGTCGAGGCGTCCGGCGATGGCGACCTTGTCGCGGCTGGTCAGCGTGAAGCCCTGGCCCTGCGTCCCGTCCCGCAGGGTGGTGTCGAAGACCTCGATCGCAGCGCTCACGGGAGCGACCTCACGGGGCGGGGGTCACGCCCGGCTCGGGCGCGCCGCGGCTGCGGCCGACGCCCGCCGCGAGCTTGTTGAGGACCTCGACGTACGCCTTGGCCGACGCTTCGACCACGTCGGTCGAGAGCCCGCGGGCGTGGACCGAGCGGTCCTCGCTGCGGACCCGCACCGTCACCTCGCCCAGCGCGTCCTTGCCGTGCCCCACCGAGCGGATCTCGTACGACTCCAAGCGCAGCGGCACCTGGGTGATGCGCTCGATGGCGTGGTAGATGGCGTCCACCGGACCGTCGCCGGTCGCCGCCTCCTCGTGCACGCCGGTATCGGTCTCGAGCCGGACCGTCGCCACCGGCGTCATGCCGGTGCCCGACTGGAACTGCACGCTGTGGAGCTTGTAGGTCTCCGGTACGCGCACCGTCTCGGCGTCCACCAGGGCGCGGATGTCGTCGCTGGTGACGGCGGCCTTGCGGTCGCACAGGTCCTTGAACTGCGCGAACAGGCCGTCGACGCGGTCCTTGGTCAGGTCGGCGTAGCCGAGGTCCTCGAGCGTCTTGCGGAAGGCGCGGCGACCGGAGTGCTTCCCCATGACCAGCACGGCAGCGTCGCGACCGACCGTTTCGGCCGACATGAT
>CAZJGU010000065.1:16634-16979 GCA_964545455.1 uncultured bacterium
TCTCGTACGTCTCGACCGCCTTGATGACGCCGTCCTGGTGGATCCCCGACTCGTGCGCGAAGGCGTTGTCGCCCACGACCGCCTTGTTGGGCGGGACGACCATCCCGGTCATCATCGACACCATGCGCGAGGAGCGGAAGAGCTCGCGCGTGGCGATGCCGGTTTCGTGCCCCCAGACGTCCTTGCGGGTCTCCAGGGCCATCACGATCTCCTCGAGCGAGGCGTTGCCGGCACGCTCGCCGATGCCGTTGACGGTGCACTCGACCTGCGTCGCCCCGGCGCGCACGCCCGCAAGCGAGTTGGCGACCGCCAGCCCCAGGTCGTCGTGGCAGTGGGTGGAGACGT
>CAZJGU010000066.1:0-16850 GCA_964545455.1 uncultured bacterium
CGCAACCCACGGGCTATGCGAGAGGAGGCCCCCACGTCAAGCCATATTGTCTAGCCGCTCGCGGTCGACGCGCGCTGGGCGGCGTCGTGCGAGCGGAGGTGCGCCGCGGCGTCGACGCCGATCTTGAGGGCGACCATCAGCACCAGCGCCAGCAGCGGCGCGCCCAGGGCCATCACGATGAAGCCTCCGCCGAGCACCGTCAGGTGCAGCACCACCACCCGGCCGTAGGGACGCGCCATCACCTCGCGCGGTTCGACGCCGTCGCGCTCCCCACCCAGCAGCCAGTTCTGGACGAACGACACCCCGTGGCTGAGCAGCAGCCCCGCGAGCGCCCAGCCGGCCCCCGCCGCCCACGGCACCTCGCCGACGATCGGCAGGGCGAACGCCGGCGAGGGCCCGATCGACGCCGCCGGAGGCGTAGAACCGCCGAACGTTCCGGCCGGGCCGAACAGGGTGACGACGAAGACGCCGTGCACCAGCCAGAACAGGCCGTAGTGGACGACGAAGAACGGGCCCATCACCACGGTCGCCCAGGGCGCGCGTCCCGCCGTCGCCATGCGCGCCAGCGTGGCGAGGCCCACCACGCCGTTCTCGAGCCAGTAGATCAGCATCACGTCGTAGACGCCCCAGCCGAGCGCCACGACGCCCAGCAGCGGAACCAGGTTCGCCGTGACCAGCGCGGCCAGGGCCAGACGGGACGAACGCACGCCGCCACGCTACCGCGCACCGGCGGGCCCGATCCGCTCCGACGTCGCGGGGCGGGGACCGCGCTTGACAGCGCCTGGGGCGCTGAGTACACTTTTCGACGCTGACGAACGGGTCGTTAGCTCAGTTGGCAGAGCAGCTGACTTTTAATCAGCGGGTCGTAGGTTCGAGCCCTACACGACCCACCAGGCAAGGCCCCTTCGACTAGCGGTTAGGTCACCACCCTTTCAAGGTGGCGGCACGAGTTCGAATCTCGTAGGGGTCACCAGAACGGGGAGGCGCTTCGGCGCCTCCCCGTCCTCTATGGCTCGATGGGCCGGCCGGGGCCGTGGTCAGGTCGACGGGATCAGAACGACCTTCCCCACGTGCCGCTTGGCCTCGAAGTACCGTTGCGCGTCCGCGATCCGCTCCAGCGGGAACGTCCGGTCCAGCATCGGCGTCAGCTCGCCCCGCTCGATGTAGGCGACCAGGTCGGGGAACACCTCCTCGTCCCACGCCGTGCTCCCGAGCAACGTGACGTCCCGCAGGTACAGCGTCCGCAGGTCGACCTCGACGACGGGCCCGGCGATCGCGCCCGACGTCACGCAGCGTCCGACGGGCCGAAGGAGCTCCAGCATCGCTCCGAACGACGGGCCGGCCACGTTGTCGACGACCACGTCCACGCTCCTCGGGCCGAGCGTATCGACGGGATCGTCCTCTCGAACCAGGACGGCGTCGGCACCGAGGGCGAGCACGTCGTCGCGCTTGGCCGCGCTGGTGATCGCGATCACCTCCGCCCCCCGACGCCGGGCGAGCTGGACGACCGCCGAGCCCACGCCGCCCGACGCTCCCGTGACGAGCAGGCGCGTCTCCTCGCCCACGCTCGCGCGGCGCAGCATGGTCTCGGCCGTGCCGTAGGCGCACGGGATCGTGGCCAGCTCGGCGTCGCTCCACGCGCAATCGACGGCGAACGCCTCGGACGCCGGCACGACCACGTACTCCGCGAAGGCGCCGTCCACGTCGGTTCCGAGCCAGATCGTCGCCAGCTCGTCGAACCCGTGGACGCGCATGCAGGACCGCACCAGCACGCGGTCACCGATCCCGCGCTCGGACACGCCCGGACCCGTCGCCACCACCCGGCCGCAGCAGTCGGTGCCTTGGATCAGCGGAAATGGCGTGGCACCGTTCCAGCCTCCGTCGCTGTCTTCCGGCGCCTCGGCGTCGGCATCGTTCGTGCCCTCCGTGACCGACGAGGCGTACCAGCCCAGCCGCGTGTTGACGTCCGTGTTGTTCACGCCCGCCGCCAGCACCTCGAGGAGCACCTCGCCGGGGCCGGGCGAGGGGGTCGGCACCTCGGTGGAGACCAGCCTGTCGTAGCCTCCGGTCCCCGTGGTGACGACCGCCCTCATCGTGGCGTCGTGGGCGGCTGGTTCGGTCATCGCGATCTCCTCCACGGAACGGCTGAGCGTCGGGCCGGCGGGGAGCGGGGGCGCCGGCCACACCCCATCTTCGCACCGCAGCACGACCTGCTATCGTCCGGGAGCGGCGCGGCGGCGTCGCCGACGGTCACGAGATGGGCGATTAGCTCAGCGGTAGAGCGGCCGCCTTACAAGCGGTAGGTCGGCGGTTCGATCCCGTCATCGCCCACCAAGCCCGCGGCCGCGACCCCGCGTCGCGGCCGCGGCGGCCATCCGGATCGTCGCGCGCTCACGTCGTCGACGTCGACGACGGGACCGACTCCGACGCCGACCCGATCGCGTAGCCGCCCTCCTTGGCGCGGTACATCGCCCGGTCCGCCCGCTCGAACACCGAGCGCCAGGCCTCCTCGCGCCCGCGCACCGCGACGCCGACGCTGGCGCCGACCTCGCCCCCGGCCTCGCGGCTGCGGTCCCGCACGGCGCGCGCGATGCGCTGGGCCAGCGCGGCGGCGTCCTGCGGACTGGCACCGGGTGCGACCACCAGGAACTCGTCGCCGCCCCAGCGGACGACCAGGTCGTCCGGTCGCACGTGGGCCCTGAGCGCGTCGGTCACGGCTCTCAGGACGGTGTCGCCGAAGGCGTGCCCGCGGCTGTCGTTGAGGCGCTTGAAGGCGTCGAGGTCGACGACCAGCAGGCCGTACCCGCCCCGCAGGCGCGCGAGCTCGCGTTCGCCGGACCGCCGGTTGAGGGCGCCCGTCAACGGGTCGACGGCCGCCTGCTCCAGCGCCAGGGCGCGGTCGCGGGCCGCCAGCGCGATGCTCCAGGCGACGGCGAAGAGCAGGCCGATCAGGATCGGGTGCGCGAGGATCAGCGGCACCATCCGGACCGGTGGGATCTGGCCCGTCGCGACGCCCGCCAGGGTCGCGCCGGCCAGGCCCAGGTAGGTGATCCCCGCCGCGCGCCAGCCGCCGCCGGGGCCCAGGAACAGGAACGCCGCCGCGTACCCCAGCGGCGCGTAGCCCAGGACGTACGGGTAGGCGATCTCGAAGCGACCGGTGAAGATCGGCTCGATCGCCGCGGCGATCAGCACGGCGAGGGTCACGAACAGCAGGGCGCGTTCGACCCGTGCGGAGGGAACGTCGCTGCGCCAGGCGCGTAGCGACGCCCCACCGAAGAGCACGGCGAGGATCGGCGTCGAGATCGCCTCGACGCGATCCGGGAAGCCCTGGAACGCGGAGAACCCGAAGAGCGCCAGCAGCAGGACGACCAGGCCCGGCATCGCCCAGCGGTGCAGCGCCAGACGTGCGCGAGCGACCGCCCCGTCGTTGTCGCTCCAGCCGTGGGAGTCCTCGCTCCGTGCCACGGTCCGAAACTACACCAGCGGGCGCCCGCGGGGCGTGGCGTAGCGGCGGCGCGGTAGGCTCGCAGCGATGATGGGGATCGCGCTCCAGGACGACCTGTTCGGCCAGGCGCGCTGGCTCGAGCGGACGACGACGTCGGGGTCCCAGGTGCGCGTCCAGGTCGAGCCGGCCGAGCCCGGTCGCGTCCGCATCGTGCGCTTCGAACGCCGCCGACCGGGAGAGCGCAGCTTCCGGCGTCGACCGCGCGAGGAGGGCCGGATCGTCCCCCTGACCGACCTCGCCCCCGGCCAGACCTGGGAGGCGCTGTTCGGTCCTCCCGCCTGAGGTGCGCTCAGCGCACCACGCGCGCGCGCATCCGCACCACCGCGAACGCCAGCAGCACCGTGCCGAAGACCGCCAGGTAGGCCACGTCCAGCGCCAGCGTGCTCGCATCCCCGCGCACCACGCCACGCACCAGCTGGACCGAGCGGTAGAGGGGCGTGAACTCGGCGATGGCCGCGAGTACCGGCGGGAAGCGCTCGGCCACCGGGAAGAAGATGTCGCTGAACAGGAACGACGGCGTCAGGAACAGCGTGAAGTAGTACGAGAACAGGTCGATCGTCGGGACCACCGAGGTGAAGGCCAGGCCCAGGCCCGCGAAGGCGTAGCCGACCAGCGCGATCGCCGCCAGGGCGGGCAGCAGCCTCCAGTCGGCGTCCACCCCGAAGAACAGCGTGACCAGCAGGAACACCCCGCCGTAGATGAGCGCCCGGATCACGGCCCAGGCGGCCTCCCCCACGGTGACGTCGGCCATCCCGACCGGCGTCGCGACGGTCGCGTCGTAGAGCTTGCCGAAGTGCAGCTTGACGAAGACGTTGTAGGTCGTCTCGAACGACGCGCCGTTCATCGCGGCCGCCGCCACCAGCCCGGGCGCGATGTAGGCGACGTAGTCGCCGCCGAAGGCGCCGCCGGTACTGACGTAGAACCCCAGGCCGACGCCCATCCCGAGCAGGTAGAAGACCGGCTCGAAGAAGTTCGGGAGCAGGCCGTAGTACCAGCGGTCGCGGTAGACCCAGAGGTTGCGCAGGACCACCGCGCCGATCGACGAGAGCCGCATGGCTGGACGATACCGACTGCGGCCCCGCCCCGTGCCGTCCCGCCAGCGCGTGTCCGGCCCGCAGGTCAGGCGTTCAGGCCGCGGCCGGTCAAGCGCAGGAACAGGTCCTCGAGGTTGCTCGGTCGCACGAAGGCGCGCTCCGGATCGACGCCCTCGTCCAGCAGGCGCGTGAGGGCGGCTCGACCGTCGTCGACGAAGACGCTGACGCGCTCGCCCGAGCGGGACCAGTCGCCGCCGGCCGCCTCGGCCAGGCGCCGGAAGGGGCCGTCGTCGCCGCCCGCCACGCGGGCCTCGACCACGAAGGGCGGCAGCGCGCCACGGATCAGGCCACGGGGCGTGCCGTCCGCCACGATGCGGCCGCGGTCCATGATCAGCAGGCGGTCGCAGAGCCGCTCGGCCTCGTCCATGTAGTGCGTGCTCATCAGCAGCGTCGCGCCGGCCGAGCGGAGCTCCTCCATGGTGTCCCACAGCGCCAGGCGGACCTGCGGGTCCAGGCCGGTCGTCGGTTCGTCGAGGATCACCAGCTCCGGCCGCGACACCAGTCCCCGCGCCAGCGTCAGGCGCCGCTTCATGCCGCCGGAGAGGGCCCGCACCTCGACCCGGGCCTTGCTCTCGAGCCCGGCGAAGGCCAGCAGCTCGGCCGCACGCTCGCGCGCGACCCGCGCCGACAGGCCGTGGTAGCGCCCCTGGATGCGCAGGTTGTCCTGCACCGAGAGCTCCTCGTCCAGGTTGTCCATCTGCGGCACCACGCCCAGGCGCGCCTTGATCCGTCGCGCGTCGTGCCCGCTCCGGAGCCCGAAGATCCGCAGCGAACCGGCGCTGGGCGGGGTGACCTGGTAGATCATCCGCATGGTCGTCGACTTGCCCGCGCCGTTGGGCCCCAGCAGCCCCAGCACCTCGCCCGGCCGGACCTCGAAGTCGACCGCGTCGACCGCGACGAAGCCGCCGTAGCGCTTGCTCAGACCTCGGGCCTCGACCACCGGGGTCGCGTCGCTCACCCTCGGTCCTCCCCCAGGTGAGCCGCGACGTCGGCCAGGGCGCCCGCAAGATCGCGCCGCTCGACGTGCCGCGCCAGCTCCGGACGGCCGGCCAGCGACGCCAGGAAGGCGTGGTCGGCGGCGCCCGTCCCGACCGGGATCAGCGTCACCCCGCGGGCGCGGGCCACGCGAGCGGCGTCCAGCGTCGCCTCGCGATCGTCCGGCATCCCGTCGGTGATCAGCACCAGCACCTTGCGTCCCGTCCGGAAGCGCAGCCGCCACAACCCCAGGCGCAGCCCGGCCGACATGGCGGTGCGCCCGAAGGGCCTGAGGCCGTGCAGCCGTTGCCAGAACCGGTGCGCATCCAGGCCGGCGCCGTAGACCAGCTGGGCTCCGTGCGCGAAGGCCACCGCGCCCACGGCGTGGTCGCGCTGCACCGCTTCGAGGAAGAAGCGCAGCGCGCCCTGGCGCAGCTCGTCCATCTTGCCCGGGTCGGCCATGCTGGTCGAGTGGTCCAGCACCAGGTACACGGTGCCGCGCAGGCGCCTCCGCCGCGGTACCAGCGCGCCCACGGCGCGCCGCACCAGGCTGGCGGGCGCGGCCTCGGGCGGCGCCGTCGCGAGCGCGTCCCGTACCGTCGTCGCCTCGTCGGAATCGCGCGCCATCGCTCCCGAAGGATACGCGCGCGACGCGGCCCGGTCGGCGGGCCGGCTCACCCCGCGAAGGCCGGGGTACGGGAGCGGTAGCGGGCGACGACGATCAACAGCGCCAGCGCCCCGACCGCGCCCCCGAAGCTCATCGCCGCGAAGCCGAAGCTGGCGAAGATCACGCCGCCGGTCAGGGTGGCCAGGGCGGACACGCCGCCCAGCGCGAGGTCGGCCACGCCCTGCGTCGCGGCCTTCTCGGCGGTCGAGAGGTGGTCGGCCAGCAGCGCCGAGCCGGCCACGTAGCAGAGGTTCCAGCCGTAGCCCAGCAGGAACAGCGCGACGAAGATCGGCAGGAACCCGGGCGAGAGTGGCGCCAGCAGGCACGACACGACCAGCAGGACGCCGCCGACGCCCAGCACCGGCAGCCGGCCGAAGCGGTCGGTCGCCCAGCCGGACACCAGCGAGAAGGCGAACATGCCCAGCGTGTGCCCCGAGAACACCGCCGAGATGGCCGACAGGGCGTGGTCGTGCCCGCGCATGTGCAGCGAGGTGATGCCCATGACCATGATCATCACGGCCTGGGCCAGGACCAGCGTCACGAACGCCGTGACCACGCCCGGATCGCGCGCCAGCTCCCTGAGCGGGCGGGCCGGGGCCAGGTCGCGCGGGTCGCCCCCGGCCGCCTCCAACCGCGCGGCCAGCTCGCGCGGCTCCGGGTGCAGGAACGCCGCGAAGCACAGCGCCGCGGCCACGAACGACGCGAGCGCCGCCAGGAACGGCCCGGCCAGCTCGCCCCACCCCAGCGCGGCGCTCCAGGCGCCGGTCGGCGCGACCAGCAGCGGGCCCAGCACCGACCCCACCGTGCCGCCCATCACCACGATCGCCACGGCGCGGCCCCGCCGCGCGCGTGGCTGCACCTCCGCCGCGGTGAAGCGGGCGTACTTGACCGAGGCGCTGGCCGTTCCGGCGATCGCCAAGCCGATCAGGATCCACGGGAACGACCCGTCGATGGCGGCGAGCACCGTCGCGATCATGCCGGCCGCGCCCACCCCGGCCGCGGTCGCCAGCCCGGCCCGGCGGCCCAGCCGCTCGGTCAACAGGCCGACCGCCAGGGCCGCGACGGCCCCGCCGATCTGGATCGCGGCACCGGGAAGCCCGGCCAGCGAGGTGCGCCCCGACAGCTCCGCGCCCGCGATGGCGGCGACGGTGCCGATGGCGATCGCGCCGGCCGAGCCGAAGGCGTGAGCGAGGAACAGACCGGTGGTGATGCGGGCGGCCGCGCGGGCGTCGGACACGCGCCCGAGCCTACCCTGCCCCGCGTCGAGCGCGGCTACGATGGGCGCCGATGCGGATCCGACCCGACCAGGTCTTCCCGGCCGGCGGCGGCGCGCCCACGCGCCGCGGGATCGACGTGCGCTCGCCGGGGGAGGTCGCGCGCGGCGCGATCCCGGACGCCGTCGCGCTACCGATCCTGGACGACGAGGAGCGTCACGCCGTCGGCCTGCGCTACGCCGAGGCGGGCCAGGACGCCGCCATCGAGGAGGGCGCCCTGCGCACGCAGGACGACCTGCCGCGCCGCGCCGCCGCCTGGCGGGCCGCCGCCGACGAGCGCCCCAGCGCCTTCTTCTGCTGGCGCGGGGGCCTGCGCAGCGAGCTCGCGCAGCGCTTCGCCGAGCGGCCCGGCACGCCCCGCGTCGAGGGCGGCTACAAGGCGCTGCGCGCCTACCTGACCGAGCAGTTGCCCGCGGCTCTGGCGCGGCGCGAGGCGCTGGTCGTGACCGGCGCCACCGGCAGCGGCAAGACCGAGGTGCTGCAGGCCGCGGCCGCGATCGACGACCTGCTGGCCCTCGACCTGGAGGGGGCGGCCGAACACCGGGGCAGCGCCTTCGGCGCGACCGGCCCGCAGCCGGCGCAGGCGACCTTCGAGCACCGCCTGGCCGTCCCGCTGATCCTGGGGCGCGAACGGCGGCTGCTGCTCGAGGACGAGTCGCGCAACGTCGGCCGCGTCCACCTGCCGGCCGAGGTGCACGACCGGGTCCGCAGCGCTCCACTGCTGGTGCTGGAGGAGCCGCTGGCGTCGCGGGTGCGCCGCATCCACCGCGACTACGCCCTGACCCCCGCGCGCGAACGGGGCGTCGACGCGGTCCTCGAGGAGCTGAGCGCCGCCCTGCTGCGGCTGCGCCGACGCCTGGGCGGCGACGCGACGGACGCGATGGTGGCCGCCCTGCGCGACGCCCGCGACCAGGACGCCTGGCACGATCCGGAGGCGTTCCGGCCGGTGATCGAGCCGCTGCTGCACGACTACTACGACCCGGCCTACCGCAAGGCCACGCCCACCGAGGGCCGCCGGCTGGCGGCCCGGGGCGACCGAGAGGAGTTGCTGGCATGGCTGAGCGCGACCAGGCGCCCCTCCCCCGCCTGACCCGCACGGTGAGCAAGGGCGGCTGCGCCGCCAAGATCGCCGCGGGCACCCTCACCGACCTGCTGCGCGGCCTGCCGCGTCAGGACCACCCCGACCTGATCGTCGGGACCGACTTCCTGGACGATGCGGCCGCCTGGCGCATGAACGACCGGCAGGCGATCGTGCAGACGCTGGACTTCTTCACGCCGATCGTGGACGACCCGGTCGACTTCGGCGCCATCGCCGCGGCCAACGCCGTCAGCGACGTCTTCGCGATGGGGGCCGAGCCGCTCACCGCGCTGACGATCCTGGCCTACCCGATCGACGTCCTGCCCGGCGCGGTGCTGACCGGGCTGATGGAGGGCGCGACCCGCACCCTGAACGAGGCGGGCGCGCGCCTGGTCGGCGGGCACTCGATCGACGACGACACCCTCAAGCTGGGCTTCTCCGTCACCGGGGTCGTCCACCCCGACGGCCTCTGGAGCAACCGCGGCGCCCGACCCGGCGACGCGCTGCTGCTCACCAAGGCGGTCGGCACCGGCACGCTGACGGGGGCGCTCAAGAACGACGAGGTCGCCTACGACGCGTTGGGCGAGGCGCTCGCGTCGATGACCGCCGTGAACCGCCTGGACCTGCCGGACGACCTGCGCGCCACGGTCCACGCCGCGACCGACGTCACCGGCTTCGGCGTGGCCGGACACGCGCTGCACCTGGCCCACGGCTCGGACGTGACGCTCCGGATCGAGGCCGGCGCCATCCCGCTGCTGGCGGGCGCGGCCGAAACCCTGGCGCGCGGCATCCTGACCAAGGCGCACCGCACCAACACCGACTACGTCGCCGCGCACGTGGCCGGGCGCGAGCGCCTGGGCGAGGTCGCCTGGTGGAGCCTGGTGGACCCGCAGACCTCGGGCGGTCTGCTGCTCTCGGTCGCGGAGGACCGTTCCGAGGCGCTGCTGGCCGCGATCCGCGAGCGCTTCCCGCGGGCGGCGCGCATCGGCACCGTCGTCCCGCGCGGTGGGGCGGCGCTCGACCTGACCTGATCCGGCCCCCCAGGCGGTAGCGTGGGCGGCATGATCCCCGTCTTCGACGGCCACAACGACACGCTGCTCCGCCTGCTGCTCGACCCGTCGCGCCCGTTCGCGACCCGCACGGACGCCGGCCACATCGACGCCGTTCGGGCGGCCGAGGGCGGGCTGGCCGGCGGCCTGTTCGCGATGTTCACGCCCCCGGACGCGACGCCGTTCGACCGCTTCGCGCCACCGTGCGACGAGGCGGCCGACGACGCGCTGCCGGCCGGTCCGGTCCCGCCCGCCGGTCCGATCGACCCGAACGGCGCGCTGCGCGCGACGCTGGCGATGTTCGCCCGCCTGCGGCGCCTGGAGGCCGAGGGCGCGCTGCGCGTCTGCACCCGCGCCGACGAGGTCGAGGTGGCGCGGCGCGACGGCGTGCTGGCCGCCGTCCCGCACCTCGAGGGGGCCGAAGCGATCGTGGACCTCGGCGTGCTGGAGTCGCTGCACGCGCTGGGCCTGCGCTCGCTGGGACCGGTCTGGAGCCGCCCCAACGCGTTCGCGACCGGCGTGCCGTTCGCCTTCCCCGGCAGCCCCGACGTCGGGCCCGGCCTGACGGCGCAGGGGCGGGAGCTGGTGCGCGCCTGCGATCGCCTGCGCATCGTCCTGGACGTCTCGCACCTGAACGAGGCCGGCTTCTGGGACCTGCTGGACGCCAGCGAACGCCCGGTCGTCGCCAGCCACTCGAACGCGCACGCCCTCAGCGCCAGCCCGCGCAACCTGACCGACGCCCAGCTGGATGCGCTGGCCGAGCGCGACGGCCTGGTGGGCCTCAACTTCGCGGTCGCCTTCCTGCGCGAGGACGGCGGCCGCAGCGCCGACACTCCGGTCGAGACGATGGTCCGGCACCTCGACCACCTGGTGGACCGGATGGGCGAGGACCGCGTCGGCCTGGGCTCGGACTTCGACGGGACCACCGTTCCCGAAGCGATCGGCGACGCCTCCGGGCTGCCGGTGCTGCTGGACGCCCTGGCGGCGCACGGCTGGGACGCGGCGACGATCCGCAAGGTGGCGTACGGCAACTGGCTGTCGCTGCTGCGGCGGGTCCAGGAGGCCTGACCGGCCCGTGCCGACGGGGCGCGCGCGACGCCGGCTCGCGGTCCGGACGCGGCGTGGCCTGTCGCGCCTGGTGTCGTGGACGCGCCACGAGGCGTCGAACGAGACGCTCTCGCTGGTGGTCAGCGCCATCGTCGTCGGGTCGCTCGCCGGCCTGGCGGCGGTCAGCTTCGACGCGGTGGTCCATGGCACGGGAGCCGTCGTCGCCGACCTGCGCAGCCGCATCGGGGGCGTCAACCCGGCGCTGGTGACGCTGCTGACCCCCGCCCTCGGCGGGTTGCTGGTCGCGCCGATCGTGGTGCAGCTGGCGCCGGACGCGCGCGGGTCGGGGATCCCCCACGTGATGGTGGCCGTCTCGAACCTGGGCGGGCGGGTGTCGCGCCGGCTGCTGCTGTGGCGGCCGCTCGCGACCGCGCTGTCGATCGGCAGTGGCGCCTCCCTCGGAACGGAAGGGCCGGTCGTGCAGATGGGCGCGGCGCTGGCGTCGCTGGTCTCGAGCCGCTGGCGCCTGAACGACGAGCGCCGCCGCAACCTGGTCGCCGTCGCCGCGGCGGGCGGGATCGCGGCGACCTTCAACGCGCCGATCGCCGGCGTGCTGTTCGCCCTCGAGGTGGTGCTCGGGCAGTTCCAGGGCCGCTACTTCGCCTCGGTCGTGGTGGGTGCGGTGTCGGCGACCGCCGTGTCGCGCTCGCTGCTGGGCGACGCGCCCGCCTTCGTGGTGCCGCCGGACTACGTGCTGGGCTCGCCGCTGGAGCTACCGATCTACTTCCTGCTGGGCGTGCTGGCGTCGTTCGTCGGGGTGGCGTTCATCCGCGTGATGGTCGGCAGCGAGGACCTGCTCAACGTCCTGAAGGTCCGCGCCTGGGCGCGCCCGGCGGTCGGCGGGCTGGGGGTCGGCGCGTTGGCGCTGCTGGTGCCCGAGGTGCTGGGTCGCGGCTACGAGACCACCGGTGCCGTGCTGAACGGAGAGCTCCAGGCACCTTTGTTCCTGCTGGCCTTGATGGTCGGCAAGGTGCTCGCGACCGGCGTGTCGATCGGATCGTGGGGCTCGGGCGGGATCTTCGCCCCGGTCCTGATGGTGGGCGCCACCTTCGGCACCCTGGTCGGCGAGGCGGCGGGCGCCCTGCTGCCCCAGCTGGGGATCCGGCCCGGTGCGTACGGCCTGGTCGGCATGGTCGCCGTGTTCGCCGCCGTCACCCGGGCGCCGATGAGCTCGATCGTGATGATCTTCGAGCTGTCGGGCGGCTACGAGCTGATCCTGCCGCTGCTGCTCGCGGCGGTGATCGCCACGCTGGTGGCCGACCTGCTGCACGCCGAGTCGTTCTACCAGCTCATGCTGTCGCGCCGCGGCCTCAGCCTGCTGCGGATGCGCGAGATCGACCTGCTGCAGACGGTGCGGGTCGGCGAGGTGATGGACCGCGAGGTGCCCAGGGTGTTCGCCGAGGAGACGATCCGGGACCTGGCCGCCGGCCTGTCGGCCTCGCACCACCACGGCTTCGTGGTCGCGCCGCGATCGGATCCGGAGCGGATGGTGGGCATCGTGACGCTGACCGATCTGGAGCGCGCCCGGCGCGAGGGGCGCGACGCGACCACCGCGCTGCGCGAGATCTGCCGCGAGCGCGTCTCCTGCGCCACTCCCGACGAGGCCGCCAGCGAGGTGCTGGAACGGATGGCGCGCCTCGGCATCGGGCGCATGCCGGTGGTCGAGCGGGACGAGCCGGAGCGGCCGATCGGCTTCGTGCGCCAGACCGACCTGGCGCGGGCCTACTACCTGGCGCTGACCCGCGAGCGTTCGCAGGAGGAGCTGCAGGAGCGCCTGCGCTTGCGCGACCTGACCGGCCAGGAGATCGTCGAGGTGCGCGTCCCGCGCGGTGCGCAGCTGGCCGGACGGAGCCTGCGCGACGCGCGCCTGCCGCAGGAGAGCATCGTCGTGGCGATCCGGCGTGGTGGGCGGACCCTCTTCCCGCACGGCGACACGACCCTCGAGGTCGGGGACCGGGTGGTGGCCAACGTGGCCCCGGGCTTCAGCGGTCCGTTCCGAGCCCGGATCCTGAAACCGTCGTCGGGCGGGGGCGAGCCCGGGATGGTGGACGAGACCGTGAACGACCCGCCGTCCGGCTAGGCCGGTCGCGCCGGTCCACCCGGGCGGAGGTGCGGACCGGAAGGGGGGAAGGGCGAGAAGGTCACGCCGCTCCCCCACCCGCGTCCGCTAGGATGCAGGGTCGGTGGAAAGCGACCCGGACGATCCCCGCTCGCCCCGCCCCGGTCCGGCCTGGACCCGTCGGCTGGGGTCGCTGCGCCTCGGTCGGCTGGCGTCGTCGGAGACGCTGTCGCTCACGGTCAGCGCGATCGCCGTCGGGGTGCTGGCCGGCTTCGCCGCCGTCGGCTTCCTGCTGCTGGTCGAGGGGACGGGCGACGCGTTCGGCTGGTTACGTGCCCAGCTGGGCTTCCTGCCCGCCGCGGCGATCACGCTGCTGACGCCGGCGCTGGGCGGCCTGTTGCTCGCCCCGTTCGTGGTGCGGATCGCGCCCGAGGTGCGAGGTTCGGGCCTCCCGCACGTCCTGGTCGCCTACACCGCGTTCGGCGGTCGGGTCTCGCGCGGGCTGCTGCTGTGGCGTCCGATCGCGACCGCCCTGTCGGTCGGGAGCGGCGCGTCGCTGGGACCCGAGGGGCCGGTCGTGCAGATGGGCGCCTCGCTGGCGTCGGGCTGGTCCCGCATCTTCCACCTCAACGACGAGCGCCGCCGCAACCTGCTGGCGGTCGCCGCGGCGGGCGGCATCGCGGCGACCTTCAACGCGCCCATCGCCGGCGTGCTGTTCGCGCTCGAGGAGATCCTCGGCAAGTTCGAGGGGCGCTTCTTCTCGCTGGTCGTGATCGGCTCGGTGTCGGCCACGGCGGTCTCGCGCAGCTTCCTGGGCGAGGAGCCGGCCTTCGCGGTGCCGGCCGACCTGACGTTGTCCTCGCCGCTGGAGCTGCCCCTCTACCTCCTGTTGGGCGTCCTGACGGCCGGCCTCGGGGTGGCGGTCACCCGGGCCCTGATCGGCAGCGACGACCTGTTCAACCGCGCGCGCATCAGCCCGTGGCTGCGCCCCGCGGTCGGCGGCCTGGTGGTCGGGGCGATCGCGATCGCGCTCCCGGAGGTGCTCGGGGTGGGCTACGCCACGACCGGCGCGATCCTGAACGACGACGTCCACGCTCCGCTGTTACTGGCGGCGCTGACCCTGGGCAAGATCGTCGCCACCAGCGCGGCGATCGGCTCGTGGGGATCGGGCGGCATCCTGGCACCGGTCCTGATGATCGGCGCCTCGTTCGGTGCGCTGTTCGGGCAGGCGGCGCACGCGCTGCTGCCCCAGCTGGCGCTGCAGCCGGGGGCGTACGCGCTGGTCGGCATGGCCGCGCTGTTCGCGGCCGTCACCCGCGCGTCGCTGACCTCGATCGTGATGGTCTTCGAGCTGTCGGGCAGCTACGAGCTCATCCTCCCGCTGTTGCTGGGGGCGGTGATCGCGACGTTGGTCGCGGACGCGGTCCAGCCGACCGACTACTACGAGTCGATGGTGGCTCGGCGGGGTCTCGCGCTGTTGCCGGAGCACCACATCGACCTGCTCCAGACGGTCCGGGTCGCCGAGGTGATGGACCGCGAGGTGCCGTCGGTGCACGCGGAGGAGTCGCTGGACGACCTGGCGGGCCACATCGCCACGTCGCACCACCACGGCTTCGTCGTGGTGCCCGAGGCGGAGCCGGGCCGGATGGTGGGCTTCGTGACGCTCTCGGACCTCGAAGCCGCGCGGCGTGCGGGGAGGCCCACGACCACGCCGGTGCGGGAGATCTGCAGCTGCGAGGTGCACACCACCGATCCGGACGAGCCAGCCAGCACCGTGCTGGAGCGCATGGGACGCCTGGGCATCGATCGCATGCCGGTCGTGCGCCCGAGGGCGCCGAATCGGCCCATCGCCTTCGTGCGCCAGAACGACCTGGCGCGCGCGTACTACCTGGCGCTGAACCGGGAACGGTCGCAGGAGGAGCTGCACGCGCAGCTGCGGCTTCGCGACCTGACCGGACACGAGATCGTGGAGGTGCGGGTCCCGCCCCAGGCGCGCCTCCGGGGCACCCCGCTGCGCGAGGCCAGGCTGCCGCAGGAGAGCATCGTGATCGCGATCCGACGCCGGGGTCGCACCCTGTTCCCGCATGGCGACACGACGATCGAGGCGGACGACGTCGTCGTCGCGAACGTCGCGCCCGGCTTCGGACCCCGCTTCCGCGCCCTGATCACGGCACGCGCCGGCGAGGGCGACGCCGACGTCGACGCCGCGGGCGAGCCCTCCGCCTGAACGCCGGAAGGCGTCGGTGACGGAACCCTGACCCGGCGGCCGTAGGCTCCCGGCATGCACGGCGACGACCGAGCTTCCGGCTTTGCGCCCCGATTGGCGGCCAGCCTGCGTCCGGACGAGCTGCACGGTGCACGCGCCGCCGCGCTTCGGGCGGCGGGCGTGGAGGTCGAGCTGGACCTGTCGCACCCGTACCTGCGCCGGCTCCCGACGCGCCGGGGCGACGCCGCGGCGGGCCGGCTGCGTGCGGCACTGGGCGACCGCGCGCCCGCGTCGACGCACGCGCCGCACGCCGGTCTGGACCCGCTGTCGCCCGATCCGACGCTGGCCCGCTACGCGCGCGCTTCGCTGCGGCGTGCGCTGCACGTCACGGCCGCGCTGGGGGCCGACCGGATGGTGCTGCACTCAGGGCTTCCATTCCGGCGCGACGAAGCGGCGACGCTGGCCTACCTGGAGCGGTCCACGTCGTACCTGGCCGAGCTGGCACGCGACGCGGCCGAGGCCGGCGTGACCCTGCTGCTGGAGAACACCAGCGAGCGCGATCCGGCCTGCCTACGGCCGTTGTTCGAGGCGCTTCCGGAGGTCGGCTTCTGCTTCGATCCCGCCCATGCGCTGGCGTTCGCGGACGTCGTCGATCCCGAGGCGTGGCGGATCGTGCTGGCTCCGTGGCTGCGGCACCTGCACCTGTCGGGCACCGAGCCGGGCGTCGATCGGCACCTGCCATTGTCGGCCGGGGTGGGCACCTCGCCGGCGGAACTCGCGACCTGGTCCTCGGCGCTCCCGGCCGACGCCGTGGTGGTGCTCGAAACGGTGCCGTTCCGACGTTCGGACGCCCAGCGGGTTCGGGCCGCATGGGCGGCCGGACGATCCGGCCGCGCGGCGGTCGGCGCTGCGCCCCCGTCCCGGTTCGGTGTGGGGCGTGCGTCGGCGGGCGACCCGCCGACGCCTCCTCAGTAGCGGTCCAGCACCCGCTCGAGCGCGTCGCGCGGGGGCCGCAGGCGCTCGTCGGGCAGCTGCGCAAGCGGCGTCTCGCTCAACGCGAGGGTCTCGGCCAGGTTGGGACGCGCGTCGTCGAAGTAGAGCAGGCCGGTCAGCACCTCGCCGCGAGCCTCGGCCTCGTGGATGCGGGCCAGGGCACGCTGGGGATCGCTGGGGTCGTAGCCCTCCTCGAGCTTGCGCAGGGCGAGGCGGCTGCCGTCGTGCAGCTCGACGACGCGCGTCTCCCCTGGCTCGTGGTCGTCGAGCACGATGTCCTCGCGTGGCGGGACCCAGCCGACGTCGGAGAGCGGTACCTCGTTGGTGCGGCCGTAGCCGTAGCTGTGCCGGCTGCCGTCGTCGTTGTTGAAGGCGACGCAGGGGCTGACGATGTCGATCACGGCGGTGCCGCGGTGCGACAGGGCCGCCTTGAGCAGCTCGCGCAGCTGCTTGGCGTCGCCGGCGAAGCCACGCGCGACGAAGCCGGCGCCGCTGAGGAGCGCCTCGGCGCACAGATCGACCGGCGGGAACGGGTTGGTCCCCGCGTACTTGAGGGTCAGTCCATCCTCGGCGGTGGGCGAGAACTGTCCCTTGGTGAGGCCGTAGACGCCGTTGTTCTCGACCAGGTACACCATGCGTACGTTGCGCCGGAGCAGGTGCTTGAACTGCCCGAGCCCGATCGAGCCGGTGTCGCCGTCGCCCGACACGCCTACGCCGCGCAGCCTGTGGTTGGCCGACAGGGCGCCGGTGGCGATCGAGGGCATGCGGCCGTGAAGCGCGTTGAACCCGTGCGACATGCCCAGGAAGTACGCCGGCGACTTGCTGGAGCAGCCGATCCCGGAC
>CAZJGU010000067.1:0-16526 GCA_964545455.1 uncultured bacterium
TCCGCACCGACGAGGACGGCTTCCTCTACTTCGTGGGGCGCAGCGACGACATCATCAAGAGCCGCGGCGAGAAGGTCTCGCCAGTCGAGGTCGAGAACGTCCTGTCCGCCCTCCCCGGCGTCAAGGAGGCGGCCGTCATCGGCGTGCCGGACGCGCTGCTGGGCCAGGCGGTGCGCGCCTACGTCGTGCTGGACGCCGGGCACACCATGGACGAGCGCGCCTTCCGCCGCGCCTGCATGGCCCGGCTGGAGAACTACATGGTGCCGCGCGACGTCGTCTTCCTGGACGAGCTGCCCAAGACCGGCAGCGGCAAGGTCCGCAAGAAGAGCCTGCGGGAGCTGGACGCGTCGTGAGGATCGCGTCAGAGCATCACCGCTACGCTGACAGGTCGTGTCCCGCCACCCCGCGGGGCGGCCGCACACGGAGGAACCCATGAGCGAGATCGAACGAGACGTGCGCGTCTTCATCAGCGAGAACTTCATCCTGGACGGCGAGGACCTGGAGGGCGACGCGTCGCTGACGGGCGAGGGCGTGCTGGACTCGATGGGCGTGCTGGAGCTGATCATGTTCGTCGAGGAGCGCTACGGGTTCAAGGTGCCCGACGAGGACACCCTGCCCGAGAACTTCGACAGCATCGACCGGATCGTGCGCTACCTGGGCGATCGCGTCGCGGCGCCGCGGGACTGAGGTCGCGGTGGCGACCCCGATCGATCGCGACGTCCTGCGCCTGGCCGACCCGGAGGCGACGGCGGACGCCATCGCCGCGGGGCTGCGCGACGCCGTGCGGGGGTTCCGGCGCCGCGGCGCGGTGCTGGGCCTGTCCGGCGGCATCGACAGCAGCGTCGTGGCGGCCCTGGCGGCCCGCGCCTTCGGACCCGGCAAGGTGCTGGGCGTGCTGATGCCCGAGGCGGACTCCTCGCCCGACACCCTGCGGCTCAGCCGCCTGGCGGCGGACGCCACCGGCATCGACACGGTGCTTGAGGACATCACCGACACGCTTCAGGCGGTCGGCTGCTACCGCCGCCGCGACGACGCCATCCGCAAGGTGCTGCCGGCCTACGGCGCGGGCTGGAAGGCCAAGATCGTCCTGCCCAGCGTCGTCGACTCCGACGCGTTCCGGTTGTTCTCGGTCGTCGCCGTCGACCCCGACGGGCAGGAGCACCGCGCCCGCCTGACGGCCGAGGCGTACCTGGAGGTCGTCGCCGCCACCAACTTCAAGCAGCGCACCCGCAAGATGTTCGAGTACCATCACGCCGACCGCCTCAACTACGTGGTGCTGGGCACGCCCAACCGGCTGGAGTACGACCAGGGCTTCTTCGTCAAGAACGGCGACGGCGCGGCCGACGTCAAGCCGATCGCGCACCTCTACAAGTCGCAGGTCTACCAGCTGGCCGGCGTGCTGGGCGTGCCCGAGGAGATCCGCACCCGGCCCCCCACCACCGACACCTACGCCATGCCGCAGAGCCAGGAGGAGTTCTACTTCTCCCTGCCCTACGACGCCATGGACCTGTGCCTCTACGCCGTCGACCAGGGGCTGCCGCCCGAGGCCATCACCGAGGAACTGGGCCTGAGCGTCGAGCAGGCGCGGCGCGTCTTCGACGACATCGCCGCCAAGCGACGCGTGGCGCGCTACCTCCACGCGGCCCCGCTGCTCGTCGGGGACGGCGACGCCGGGGCGGACCGGCAGGGCTAGGACCCGCTCGTGCGCATCCGCCCGTTCGACGCAGGCGACGTCCGCGACGTCGCCTCGCTGTGGCAGTACTGGTTCCGTGACAAGACGCGCGAGCCGGCCCCCGACCTGGTGACCTTGGCCCGCCGGATCTACGTCGAGCGGCCGGGGGGCGATCCGGCGATCCCGTCGTTGGTGGCCGAGGGGGACCAGGGCGAGATGCTGGGCTTCCTCGGCGTGACGGCCACCCCCGTCCTCGTCGACGGCCAGCCAGGCACCCTCGCCGGCGTGTTCCCGTCGGTCGTCGCCCCGGAGGCGCCGACCACCGTGGCGTCGTTCCTGCTGCGCAAGTTCCTGGCCGGCCCCCAGGCCCTCACCCTGAGCGACGGCGGGCACGTCGTCTTCGAACGGATCTGGCAGCTGCTGGGGGGCGGCATCGCGCCCACCGCGTCGCTCCGCTGGATCAAGGCGTTCCGGCCGGCCCGCATCGGCCTCGGCGTGGCCCTGCGCGGGCGGCGCTCCGGCACGGCGCTCGGGACCCTCGCCTCGACCCTCGCCTCGCCCCTCGCCACCGGGTCCGACGCGATCGCCCGCACGGCGGGCGGCGGCTGGTTCCGAGGCCCCGGCGCGAGCGACGCCTATCGCAGCGAGCCCCTGACCCCGGCCGACTTCATCGCCGCGATCGAGTCCGTGCACGCCCGCACCCGCCTGCGCCCGCGCTACGGCGAGGACTACCTCGTCTGGTTGTTCGCGCAGATGGCGTCGATCCGGGACCAGGGCGTCTTCGAGCCCACCCTGGTGACCACCGCCGCGGGCGACGTGGCCGGCTGGTGGATCGGCTACCTGCGTCCCGGCCGGACGTCGCGCGTCTTCGCCCTGGACGGCGCCGACCGCCACCTCGGGGGCGTCGTGGATCAGCTCTTCGCGCGCGCCGACGAGGCCGGCGTCGGGGCGCTCGTCGGCCGGCTCGAACCGCGCCTGCGGGCGCCGCTGGCGACCCGGGGCACGCTGGTCCACAACGGCGGCTCGCTCCAGATGGTGCACGCCGCAGACCCCACCCTGCGCGACGACGCGCTGCTGGGCCGGCTGGCCTTCAGCCGGCTCGAGGGCGAGAACTGGTACTGGTGGGCGATCACCTCGCAGTTCGAGTCCTGAGCCGCCCGCTGGACCGTGACCCCTGCCGAGGATGCCGGCAGGGGGTTGTGACTATCGTGTAAGCGGGAAGGGCGTATCTTCGTCCTACTCGCCGCACCGGCGCGCGTGGACGCGGCCACGCCCTCCCGGTCGGGCTCGCTACCCGTCGCGCGATCGCGCGTGGCGCGCAGAAGGGGAACACGAGGAACGTTGGCACGCCACCTACCGAGGGACCCGGACTCGGGTCCGACCGAAGCCCCGTCGCTCGACGTCGTGTCGGGATCGACCGACGCGATCGTGGGCGTGGGCGACTGGCTGCGTCGCCGTTTGAGGACGGTCTTCGTCGACGCCGCCCTGTGGGTGATGGCGACGATCGGCGCGTTCGTCCTGCGCTTCGACGGTGTCATCCCCTCGATCCCCGCCTTCCTGGGCGCCCTCGTCGCCCTGATCGGCCTCAAGCTGGTCGCTGCCGGCGTGTTCGGAATCCATCGCCAGAGCTGGCGGCGCTTCGGCTTTCGCGATGCCCAGCTGGTCGCCCTCGCGATGGGCAGCGTCACGGTGGTCGGCGTCCTGGGCGCCGCGGCGATCCCCGGCTCGCGGGCGGCGCTCAGCCTTCCCGTCATCGACGGCCTGCTCACGCTGGGCTTCATGTTCACCGCGCGCGCAGGGGTGCGCGCCCTGGCCGAGCGCAACGGCCGTCGTGCCCGTGGCGGGCGGCGTCAACGCGACGTGCTCCTGATCGGCGCGGGCGAGGCCGGCGCGGTGCTCGTCCGCGAGATGCTGCGCCACCCGGAGACCGGGATGAACCCGATCGGGTTCCTCGACGACGACCTCGACAAGCGCGGCACGACGATCGCATCGGTTCCGGTGCTCGGCAACATGCGGGCCCTCGAGGACGTCCTCGCGCACCGCGGGGTCGACGAGGTGCTCATCTGCATCCCGTCCGCCAAGGGACGCTTCCTGCGCAACATCGTCGACCGCGTCCACCACGCGGCCCCCGACGTTCGCTGCCGGACGATGCCGGCGCTGCACGAGGTGCTGAGCGGCCGCGTGCAGATCAATCGCATCCGGAGCGTGACGATCGACGACCTGCTCCGGCGACCGACGGTGGAGCTGGACGCCGTCGGGATCATGGGCTACCTCAGCGGCAAGCGCGTGATGGTGACGGGGGCCGGCGGCTCGATCGGCTCGGAGCTGATCCGCCAGATCTGCGCGTTCCAGCCGGCCGAGCTGATCCTCTTCGGGCACGGCGAGAACAGCATCTACCAGCTCGAGCGCGAGCTGGACGTCGACTGGCCCGGCATCCGCTACCACAGCGTGATCGCCCAGGTGCAGAACATCGTGCGCCTCCAGAACGTGTTCGACCAGTACCAGCCGGACGTGATCTTCCACACGGCTGCGCACAAGCACGTGCCGCTGATGGAGTTGAACCCCGAGGAGGCGGTCTTCAACAACATCGTCGGGAGCCGCAACCTGGTCGACCTGGCGCTCGAGTCGGGCGTCAGCTACTTCGTGAACGTGTCGACCGACAAGGCGGTCAACCCGACCTCGGTCATGGGCGCGTCCAAGCGCATCGTCGAGATGCTGGTCGAGTCCGCCTCGCGCCGCGCCGACCACGACCAGAAGTTCGTCTCGGTCCGCTTCGGGAACGTCCTCGGGAGCCGTGGCAGCGCCGTCCCGATCTTCAAGAAGCAGATCGCCGCGGGGGGGCCGGTGACGGTCACCCACCCGGACATGATCCGCTACTTCATGACGATCCCCGAGGCCGCCCGCCTGGTGCTCCAGGCGTCCGCGCAGGGCAGGAACGGCGACATCTACATCCTCGACATGGGCGAGCCGGTCAAGGTCCTCGACCTCGTCACCGACCTGATCAAGCTGTCCGGCCTCGAGCCCGACGTCGACGTCCCGATCGTCTTCACCGGCATGCGCCCCGGAGAGAAGCTCTACGAGGAGCTCATGACCGAGCGCGAGGAGGCCGAGGCGACCGAGCACGACAAGATCCTCGTCGCCAAGGCCCAGCCGATCGACGAGGCGCTGCTCGAACGGACCGTCGAGGAGCTCGTCGAGGCCGCGCTCCGGTCGGACGGCGCCGAGATCCGGCGGCTGCTGACCGAGCGCATCGACGGCGCCAAGCTCAAGCTACCTCCAGCGGCCCGACCCGCACCCGCGGCCCCTCAGCTCGCATCGTGACCCGGTAGCGCGCCGGGCGTCCGCGCGGCGCGCTCAGCGCGACGCGCGCCCGGCCCGTGCCCGGCGAGCGGGCGACGGGGCCCGCGCCCTCGACGCGGTCCTCCGCGCCAGCAGCCGGCCGCGGCCGGGGCGCGTCAACACGGCCCCCAGCACGACGCCGCCGCTGTCCCGGACCGTCTCCGCGGCGGCCACGACGTCCTCCCGTGCATCGCGACCCGCCGCGAGGCACAGCACGACGTGGTCGGCACGGGCGGCGGCCACGAGGGCGTCGGCGCGCTCGGCCACCGGTGCGGCGTCCAGCACGATGACGTCGAACGCGTCGGACCACGCGGGAAGGCCTGCATCCAGGACCCTCGCCAGGCGCTCGGCGGGGTGGTTCACCATCGTCGACGCCGGCAGGAACTCGAACGAGCGCGACTCGTCCACGACCACGGTGACGTGATCGCCGAACACGTGGGCCGACGCGCGCCCCGGAGCGGCCTCGCGGCCGGCTCCGCTCACGGCATCGCCCACCTCGAGCAGGGCCGTGCTCCGAGCCGCGCGGAGGTCCGCGTCGACCAGCAGCGTCGCAAGTCCGGCGCGCGCCAGGCTCTCGGCCAGGGCGATCGCGACCCCCTCCTGCTCGACGACGTCCCGTACGCTCGTCACCGTGACCACCATCGCACCGTTCGGCGGTCGCGCGGCGACCACGCGGGCCTGCAGGAGGCTCGACGCCTCGTCCGCGCGCAGCGCGTCCCCACGCGACCGACGGGCGAACGTCGCCAGCACCGGCGCCTCGACGGCCTCCGCCGCGTCGCGCCCATCGGCGACGATCGGCCGCGTGACCCGCCGGAACACGACCAGCCCGTACCCGAGAGCGAGCCCTAGGACGATCGCGATCGCCGTGTTCAGGACGGACCGTGGACCGATCGGACGCTCCGGCGCCTCGGCCGTCCGGAGGGGCGAGATCAGCGCGACCGGCACGGCGGCCGCGGCGCGCGCCCGCGCGTCGGCCAGGTCTTGCGCGCGTTGCGCACGGAGCGCCTCCAGGCTGGCCAGCTGCTCGGCCGACAGCGCGTCGCCGGACGCGGCCACGCGCGCGTCGATCTCGGCGATCGCGCTCTCGAGGGCGGCGACGGCGCCTTCGACCGACTGCCGTGCCCGCTCACGATCCCAGACCACCAAGCCCTGCGCCACGCCATTCGTGAGGGCGGCGGCCTGCTCGGGGGTGTTCGCGCGTGCCTCGATCCGGAGGAGGCTGGACAGATCGCGTTCCTCGACGCTGACGCGAACACGCCCCGCGTACGAGGCGAGTTCCTCGCCCCCCAGACGGCGCCCCTCCAGCGCTTCGGCGGTGTCCGACAGCACGCCCCCCTCGAACACGGCCGATCGGTACACGGCCGGATCGATCGCGGGCGGTGCGACGAGCGGCGACGCGTCCGCGGGCGCGGTCCGCGGCGCGACGAGCGTCACCGACGCCTCGTACACCGGATCGGACGTCCTCGAGACGAACACCGCCACGGCGACGCAGATCGCCGTCACCAACAGGGCGAACGGGGCCCCACCGACCAGGATCCGTCCGACGTCGGCGACGCGGATGGCCCGGGTGCGCTCGGCGGTGCCTTCGGCGGGCATGCGAGGGGGCTCGTGGTGCACACGTGACGGTACCAATCCTGAGCGCCCCGTGCTGGCTCGTGTGCCGTGGGGAACCGCCGCGTCGAAGCTCGCCGACACGGCTATGCTGGTGGCGCCGTGACCCGGTCGTCCGCCCTACGCGTCGGTTTCGCATCGACCGCCCTCGCCGCGGTCCTGTTCGTGGTGGGGTGCCTCCCGGTCCAGCCCAGGGTCCGTGACTACGACTGGCCGGCGGCATGGCCGGACACGACCGGACCGTGGGTGTGCCCGCAACGGCCGCTCGAACCCCGTTTCGAGCCGACGCTGTTCGTCGCGACCGACGGAAGCGACGCCGCCGACGGCCGCTCCCAGGATCGACCGCTCGCATCGCTCGCGCGGGCCGCGCGGCTCGCGGGTCCCGGCGACGTCGTCTGGGTCCGGGGTGGGACCTACTCGGCCGACGTGGCCTTCCGGACGTCGGGACGGCCGGACGCGCCCATCGTGTTCGAGTCGTACCCGGGCGAGTGCGCGATCCTCGACGGGTCCGGCCTGAGCCCTCGGGAGCGACCCCGCTTCGAGTCGGTACGGCACGTCGTGTTCCGGAACTTCGTCGTCCGCTCGTCGGGCATCTACCTCGGCGATTCGGACGCCAACGTGGTCGCCCACGTCCGCGTGCACGGGTCCGCGACCAGCGGGATCCTCTCCCTGCGCGGCGACCGCAACGTGTTCAGCCACGTGATCACGCACGACAACGTCGACGCGAACGGCGGGCGCGACGCGGACGGCATCAGCATCTCGAGCGGGAACGCCAACCGGATCGACCGGTGCCTCGCCTACCGGAACTCCGACGATGGCGTGGACACGTGGTTGTCGACGCACACGCTGGTCGAGCGGTGCATCGCCTTCGACAACGGCCGACGGGACGGCGATGGGAACGGCTTCAAGGCCGGCGGGCGCGAGCAGCGCAGCGGGACCGTGGTCCGCTACAGCATCGCCTTCGACAACCGGAGCGACGGCTTCGACGCCAACTCCGGACGGAACGTGCGCTTCGACCACAACACGTCGGTTCGCAACGGTCGCTACGGCTTCGTGGCCACCTCGTCCGTCGCCCGCAACAACCTGGCGGTCGACAACGGCGACGGTCCCTACCCCGCGCGCTACCCGGCCGCGCTCGAGGTCGGCAACTCCTGGGACCTCCCGCGCCCCGTCGGCGACCGCGTGTTCGCGTCGCTCGACCCGAGGGCCCGCGACTTCCTCGCGTTGCGCGCGGACCGCGCCGCCGCGACCTCGGGAGCTCCGCTGGCCGACGGCGCGGAACCACCGTCGCTGGGGGCGATCCCGCTGGGCCGCCGTGTCGAGGACCTCCTCGGTGCGCCGCTCGCCGTCCTCGCGGACGACCTGACGCCCTGAGACGCTCCTCCTAGCCTCCGAGCAGGTCGGCGTAGAGCGCTTCGTGGGCGCCGAGCACCGGCGCGAGGTCGAAGGTCCGCATCGCGACCCGGCCGGCGCGCCCCTTGGCGGCCGCCCCGTCGGGATCGTCGACGATGGCCTGGAGCGCCTCGGCCAGTCCCTCGACGTCGCCCACCTCGACCACGTACCCGCTGGCCGGCGTGACCAGTTCGGTGACCCCTCGAATGCGCGTCGCGATCACCGGGCGCTCCAGGCACGACGCCTCCATGATCGACCGGGGCAACCCCTCGCGCTCCGACGGGAGGGCCAGCGCCGCCGAGGCTCGCAGGAGCACCGGCACGTCGGTTCGGAAGCCGAGGAAGCGCACCCGCTCCGCGACCCCGAGACGGGCGCACTGCGCTCGCACGGCCTCCTCCAGGGGTCCGACCCCGGCCAGCGCGATCACCAGCTCGGGCCGATCGGCGCGCGCCAGCGCGTCGACCAGGTCGCGATGCCGCTTGCCGGGGTTGAACTCGGCCAGCATCGTCACCAGCGTCGACGTGGGGTCCAGACCCAGCTCGGCACGAACGGCGCGCACCTCGTCCTCGCTCACGGCCGCCGGGTCGTAGCGCCCCATGTCGACCCCGATGCCGGGCATGTACGTCACGCGGTCGCGCGACGCGAACGGCCACCGCTTCGCGGCCGCCTCGTCTTCGCGGTTGATGACGATCTGGGCGTCGGTCCAGCGACTCGCGATCAGTTCCAGGAGGTAGAACGCCGCGTTCCGGTGCGCGGCGTTGCCCTTGAAGAAGTGGAAGCCGTGGGCGGTGTAGACCACCCGAACCCCGATCGTTCGTCGCAGCCGCCGAAGGGCGAAGCGCGTGACGAACGCCGCGATCGGATCGTGCACGTGCACCAGGTCGTAGCGCTCCTGCCGAACGTGCGCCCGGAGGGTCGCGGCGGCCGTCGTGAGGTTGGCCGGGTCGAGGGGCGAGCGGCTCCACGGAACGTCGACCACCTGGTCGAACGCTTCGGTCACGACCTCGTCGGACGCGCCGCCGCGCGCGGCCGCGTCCACGCGCCACCCGAGGCTGCGGAAGTGCTGGGCGTAGGGCAGCAGGAAGGCACGGAGCGTCTCGGGCACGCTGGCCACGATCAGCAGCCGCGGCGCTTCGCTCATGCGTCCTCGCGCAGGAACCAGGCCACCGTGTTCTCGATGCCCGTGCGGATGTCCACGACCGGCTCGAACGCCAGCTCGCGCCGCACCCGGTCGACGTTCGCACGCGAGTGGCGCACGTCGCCGGCGCGGGGCGGCCCGAACGTCGGTTCCGCCGTCGAGGCCGCCACCGCGGCGCCCGGCCGACCGGCGACCGCGTCGCGCAGGAAGGTGAACAGCTGAATCAGGTCGGTCGTCGCGCCGGTGCCGACGTTGTAGACCCGGTGCCATCCCCCGTCGGCCGGCGCCGTGGCCGCCAGCAGGTTGGCGCCGACCACGTTGGCGACGTGGCAGAAGTCGCGGGTCTGCCCGCCGTCGCCGTGCACGACGCACGGCCGACCGGTCCGCAGGCGCTCGATCCAGGCCGGGATCACCGCGGCGTAGGCACCGCTCGGATCCTGGCGGGGCCCGAAGACGTTGAAGTAGCGCAGGCCGACCGCCTGCATCCCGTACGTGGCCGCGTACACCGCCGCGTACGCCTCGTTGGCGGACTTCGTCGCCGCGTACAGCGAGAGGGGCGATCCGGTCGTCTCCTCGCGCTTCTCGGGCGCGTCGTCGTCGCCGTAGCTGGCGCTCGAGGCGGCGTACACCAGCCGGCCGACGCCCTCGGCTCGAGCGGCCTCGAGCACGTTGAGGAAGCCCTCGACGTTCGTCCGGTGGCAGGCTCGAGGATCCTCGACCGACCCCGGCACCGACACGAAGGCGGCGTGGTGCAGCACCACGTCCACGCCGCGCATCGCGTCGGCCACGTCGTCCGGCCGCGTGACGTCCCCGACGACGAAGCGGAACCGCAGCGCGGCGTCCGGCCCGACCCGGGCGACCACGTCGTCGACGTTGGCGCGGTAGCCGGTGCTCAGGTCGTCCAGGCCGACGACCGTCTGGCCCCAGCCCAGCAGCGCTTGGACGAGGTGCGAGCCGATGAAGCCCGCCGCGCCCGTCACCAGCCAGCGGCGCGGTCGGGCCTCCAACGCGGCGATGCGGGCCGCGAACGGCTCCTGGCCGGTGAAGAACGTCCGCACGTCGGTCGTGTCGGTCGTGTCGGTCGTGTCGGTCGGTCCGGGCTTGTCGATCGTTCCGGTGCTGTCGCTGGTCATGGTCGCGTCGATCCCTTCTCCCCGTCGTGCCCCAGGCTGCCATAGAGCGCCGTCCAGGCGTCGACGACGCGTTCGATGTCGAACTCGCGCTCGATCCGCGCGCGGCCCGCACGGCCCCACGCCGCGCGCCGCTCGGCCGCCATGGCCATCGTGTCGTTCATCGCCGCTGCGAGCGCCCCGGGATCGCCGGGGGGCACCAGGCGGCCGCTGACGCCGTCCTCCACGATCTCGTCGTTCCCGCCGACGCGCGTCGCGACGATCGGCAGCCCGCTGGCCGCGGCCTCGAGCAGCACCAGCGGCAGCCCCTCCCAGGCGGACGACATCACGTAGCCGTCCACCGCCCGCAGCAGGTCGGCCACGTCGCTCCGCGGGCCCAGGAAGCGGACGCGGTCGGCGTCAAGCCCGAGGGCGTCGCGTCGCGCCTCCAGCTCCGCACGGAGCGGCCCTTCGCCCACCAGCAGCGTCACCGCGGCGTCGGACAGGCCCTCCGCGGCCGCCAGCAGGTTCGGCACGTCCTTCTGCTCCTCCAACCGCCCGACCGCCAGCCACGCGAACCGCTCGGCGCTCAGCCCGAGCTCGCCGCGGAGGCGCTCCCGAACCGCCGCGTCCGGACCGAACGCGCCCAGCTCGATCCCGTTGGGCATGCGCACGATCCGCCCGGCCGGCGCGGCGCCGACCCGGACGTAGCGATCGACCGCCGCCTGGCAGACGTTCGTCGTCAGGTCGCCCAGTCGGTCGGTCCAGCGGTAGGCCAGCTCCCGCCAGCGTGCCCCCTCGGTGAGGTTGTGCGCCGTGGAGACCAGCACCGGCACGCGCGCGAAGGGACGCGCGACGCGCGCGAGGAGCACGGCGTGGATCATGTGCGCGTGCGCCAGGTCGGGCGCGAAGGCGCGCCACGCCCGCACCAACCGCACGATCCCGCGCGGGTCGGGAACGCCGACGCGCATGCCGAGGTCGACGACCTCGATCCCGCGGGCCGTCAGGTCCTCCAGGTAGGCCTGGGGCGGCGTCATCGTGACGACCTGGACCTCGTGCCCCCGCGCACGGAGGGTGCGGGCGAGGAGGTACACCTGCGTCTCCGCCCCGCCCCGCATCAACGACGTGGTCACGAACGAGATGCGCCGGGGCGCGCTCACGACGTCGCGCCTTCCCGCGCGTCCGCCGGCGCGAGGCCCAGCACCTCGGCGTACCGCTCCGCGACGGCGGTCGGCTCGTAGCGCGCGCGCCACGCCGCATCCACCGGAGGGGGCGGATCGTCCAACGCCGAGGCGATCGCGTCGGCCAGGGCGGCGACGTCGTCGACGGGCACCAGGCGGGCGAACCGGCCCTCGTCGGCGATCTCGGACGGGCCGCTCGGGCAGTCGGTCGCGACCGCCGGCGTGCCCAGGGCCAACGCCTGGATCAACGCGTTCGGCAGGCCCTCCCAGCGCGACGACAAGACGAACAGGTCGGCGCGGGCCATCGCCGCGAACGGATCGGGATCGAACCCGGGCATGGCGACGTCGTCCGCGATGCCCAGCTCCTCGGCCAGCGCCTCGAGGGCCTGGCGCTCGTCGCCCTCGCCCAGGATCAACAGCCGACAGCGCCGGCCGGCCCGTACCCGCGCGACGGCGCGCAGCAGTACGTCGAACCCCTTCTGAGGCGCCAGGCGTCCGACGCCCAGCACGAGCGGCGCTCCGCCGTCCGACGCCCAGGGGTGCGACGGCTCCCGCTGGGCGCCCGCCAGGACCCGCTCCGTCACGACCGGGTTGGCGATCACGTCGATCCGGTCGGCCGGCACGCCGACCGTGGTCCGCAGCGCCTCGGCCACGCCGGCGCTGACGGCGACGACGGCGTGCGCGCGTGGGTACAGCCAGCGCATCAGGGCGCCGACGACGCGGCCCCGCACGCCGTCCGCGCCCAGGTCCAGCGGGCTGGTGTTGGCCTCGCGGATCACGATCCGCGTGGCGGGGGCGAAGGGCGCCGCCAGCAGGGTGACCACGTTGGCGTGTTCGAGCGTCGACAGGACGGCCCGGGGGCGCACGCGCCGCAGGTAGCGCACCAGGGCGGGCAGCGCCAGCGCCACGCGGGAGGCGCGCAGGTCGACGATCGGCACGTCCTTCGGCACGCTCGTCAGGTACGCGCCCTCGCCACGCGCCAGGACCAGCTCGACGCGATGGCCCGCGCGCGTGAGGGCGGCCGCGAGGTCGACGATGACCCGTTCCGCGCCGCCCCCGACGAGCGAGGGCACGAACAGCGCCACGTCGACCGCGGGCCCGCTCCGGTCCGGGGCGGCGCTCATCGCGCTTCCCGCCCCTCGCCGAGCAATCCCTCGTGCAGGTCCCAGAAGCGTGCCGCGGCGGCGGGCAGCGCGTACTCGGAGACGGTCCGGGCGCGTGCGCGCTCGCCCCAGCGGACGCGCGCCTCGGGCGGCATCGCCGCGACGCGTGCGATCGCCTCCGCGAGACCGTTCGCGTCGCCCGGCGCCACCAGCGCCGCGGGCTCGGCGATCAGCAGCGGGACGTCGGACACGCGCGTCGCGACGACGGGGCGCCCCATGGCGTGCGCCTCCAGCACCGCGTTCGGCAGGCCTTCCGTGTCCGAGCACAGCACCAACAGGTCCACGCTCGCCAGGAACGCCGGCGCGTCGGACACCACGCCCAGCAGGCGGACGTGCCCGGCGAACCAGGGATCGGCCTCCACGCGATCGCGCAGCGTGGACATCAACGGGCCGTCCCCCGCGACGGCGACGAGCTGCGGACGATCGGCCTCCGGCAGCCGCTCCAGCGCGTCGAGCAGCAGGTCCGGCCGCTTCTCGGGGCGCAGCATGCCGAGGAAGCCGACGACGAAGGCGTCCTCCGCGACGCCCCAAGCGCCGCGCAGGTCGCGCGCCCCCGCAGGGTCGAAGCGCTGCAGGTCGACGCCGTTACGCAGCACCACGATGCGCGCGCGGGGGGCTCCCTCGCGCGCCAGCCGCTCGGCGATCGCCGCCGCGTTGGGCAGGAACAGGTCGGTGACGCGATGAACGATCGGATCGACCAGCTTCTGCACGCGGCTCGTGGGCGGATCCAGCGACAGGTCGGAGAGCACCACCCGAGGCACGCCGGCCACGCGCGCCGCCGCCCGACCCCAGGTGCCGGCGGTACCGGCGAGGAGCGCGTGGGCGACGCGCGGCCGCCAGCGCCGGAAGTACCGAACCAGCGCGACCAGGAACGCGGGGAAGGCGTACCGCCCGCGGTCCACCACGTCGACCGGCACGCCCAGCGCGGCGAAGCGCTCGACGATCGCCGCGTGCCGGACGTCGCTCAGGGCGAGGACGCGTGGGGCGAAGCGGCGCGTCCGCTCGGGATCCGCCTCGAGGATCGTGGCGAGCTGCGCCTCCGCGCCCCCCATGGTGAGGCCAGCCAGGACGAACACGACCCCTGGGCGCGGGTCAGGCATCGCGCTCGCTCGTGCCGGCCCGCGCGGGCACGGTCCGCCCTCGCGCGAAGGGCGTGCAGGTCACGGGCCGCCCCCGCGCGGAGGACGCGCCTGCGCCCACGTCGCCGTCGCGATGGCGACGCCGAGGGCGGTCCAGTACATGAAGCCGTCGGTCGCGTTCAGGGTCATGTTGGAGGCGAGAAGGAAGATCACGAGCCCGAAGAGGGGCGCACCGAAGCGCTCCTCGACGCGGAACGAGCGGACGACGAGGACCAGGTGCAGCACGAGGAACGCGAGCAGGCCCACGAGTCCGAACTCGACCAGGAACTGGAGGAAGCCGTTGTGCGTCGAGGTGAGGGTCGCGTACACGCGTTGCACGGCGGTCCAACTCGACCCGAAGCCGTGGCCGAGGGCGAGGTCCCAGGCGTTCCCGTCGGCGTAGTAGCGGAGCGCTCCGATCCACACCGGGATCCGCGCGTTCCCCGTCGTCACGGACTCCTCCGAGAAGCGCTCCAGCAGGCCGTCGCCCCCGGGGAGGAACGTCGCCCCGGCGAAGAGCGCGACCGCGACCGCGAACGCGGCCAGCCGCGCGGGCCTCCGCGCGGTCGCCCGGATCACGATCGCGACGACGCTCACGGCGACGGCGATCGCGATCCCCCGCGACGCGAGGAGCACCAGCGCGTACACCATCAGCGCCAGCGCCGTCCACACGATCGCCAGGTACCCGCGCCGGCGCGTCCCGGGCGTGCTGGCCAGCACGTCCGCCAGGGCCACCGCCACACCGAGCCCGATGAAGAACGACGCGACGTTCGGGTCGGCCGTGATCCCGCCCCGGTCCGCGAAGCCGCTCCGGAACGCCTGGATCACGACCCAACCGGCCGTCGCGGTCGCGGCGACGATCGCAGCGCGGTGCGCCACGAGCAGGCTGCGACGACTCGCGAACTGCAGCGCCGCGAGGGGGGCGATCAGGTAGGCGACGACCCGCTGGAGGACGTTGAAGTCGATCGGCTCGGTGAAGCCGACGAACGACACGGCGACCACCACGAGGAACGCGAACGTCGGCCACACGAGCGGAGGGTCCAGCACCAGGCGCGAGCGCAGGAGCGCGACGAGGACCGTCAGGCCGAACGCGACGTAGAAGGGGTAGAACAGGCCCGGAACGTACAGCACCTGGTCCAGCGCGACTTCGTAGACGCAGAACGTGAGCCAGTAGGCGGCGACGCCCCAGCCGGACCGGTCCGGATCCCGCAGAACGGCGATCGCAGCGCCGACACCGGCGAGGACGGCGAGGCTCCACGCACCGATCGCGCCGATCCCCGCTCCGAGTGCGACGGCCAGGACCAGGCCCCAGCGCCAGGGGGCTTCCATCGCCCACGGACGCGTCACGACGGCCTCCGGGATCGATCGACGGTCGCCCCGAGCCGCACCTCGGCAGCGAACAGGTATCCGGTCACGACCCCCACGGCGCCTAGCGTACCGACTCGAGCACCCGCCCTCGGCTCCACACGCCACCGTGCCCGCGAACGCGATGGACGGCGAGGGGCGGTCACCGTGGTGACCGCCCCTCCACACCGGATCGGGAGATCGTGGGGTCAGCGCATCGCGCTGGTGTGCGTGCCGTCCGCCGTGCCGATCTGCAGGGGACTGCCGATGAGGTGCGCGATCTGGACGGACGTCTCGAGCGCACCGAGATCCGGAGCGCTGCCCGCGTACGGAGCGTCGAGCATCGCGATGCCGGCGTCGACGGCCGCGGACCACGACGAGAGGGCCAGGAAGTCGCTGTCGGCCGGGTCGACGCTCAGGAACTGCGGGTCGTCGATGCCGAGGTTCCACGAGTTGTGGTGGTGGCCGTCGCCCCAGATGCCGACGGGGTCGTCGACGGACAGGTTGTTCACGAGGGTCGCCGTGGGACCGAACGAGAAGCCGTAGCTGCCGTTCTCGAACGCCGTGTTGTTCACGAACGTGACGTAGCGGCCGCTGTTGTCCGTGAAGCCGGTCGATTTGTTGTGGAACGCGATACTGTTGCGCACCAGCGTGTGGTTGGGATCGGAGTTCCCACCGGCCTTGAAGCCGTTGCCGTTGCCGTGGGTCCCGCGGCCGTTCTCGAAGGCGATGCATCCATCGATGATCGTGTTCGTGGAGCGCCAGGCGTCGATGCCATCGTCGCTGTTGCGGTACGAGACGACGCCGAGAAGGTAGTTGCCGTCGCCGGTGGAGATGCTGATCCCGTCCGCGTCGTCGCCCTGGCGGCCGGAGGGGTTGAACTCGTCGAAGTTGTCGTGCGTCGTCACGTACTCGAAGCGGTTGCGGTCGCTCAGGATCACGAGGATGCCCGAGGTGTGGTTGTGGTGGGTGACGACGTGCGAGAAGACGTTGTCGTGCGCCTGGTAGAGCTGGATGCCTTCCCTCGGACCGGAGCGGACCTCGAAGTTCGCGAACACGTTCCAGCTCGCCTGAACCCACATCCGGTCCGTGTCCACGGCCGGCGTTCGGTCGCTGCCGTCGAAGACGGCGACTTCACCGGGGAAGCTCGTCCAGGTGATCGGGTCCGAGGACGTGCCGCTGCGGTAGAAGCGTGCTTGGATCGGGTAGGTGCCTCCGCGCAGGTAGACGGTGTCGCCAGGTCGGACGATCTCGGTGGCACGGGACAGCGACGTCGGGCGGTCCAGGGAGCGTCCGTCGTTGCCGTAGGCGCCGTCGGGCGCGACGTACAGCGTCGCAGCGGGAGGCTCGTATCCGCCACCCGGCTCGGTCGGCTCGGTGGGGTCCGTCGGCTCCGTCGGTTCCGTCGGCTCGGTGGGGTCCGTCGGCTCCGTCGGTTCCGTCGGCTCGGTGGGGTCCG
>CAZJGU010000068.1:0-16403 GCA_964545455.1 uncultured bacterium
GGTCCTCGCGCAGCTCCGGCGGGATCCAGGGCAGCTCGAGGGCGGCGTAGACCTCCGCCTCCTCGGCCCCGGCCAGGCGGTCGCCGCCCGGGTCCGACCAGAGGCCGTACTCGTTCAGCGTCGCGCCCCGCTCCTGCGCGCGCCGGCGCAGCCGGACGTTGTGCGCCTTGCTGCCGGTGAAGTAGAGCAGGGCCGCGCCGAAGGCGGTCTCGTCCACCACCCGCAGGTCCACCTGCAGGCCGTCGGCGAGGCGCACGCTGGTCTTCTCGTCACCGGAGCCGAGGATTTCCTCGACCTCCTCGTAGTCGCGCAGGCGCCGCATGATCGCGGGCGCGTCGCCGCCGACCGCCAGCAGGTCCACGTCGCCCACGGTGTCGCGCCCGCGCCGGTAGCTGCCAGCCACCTCGATCCGGTGCAGCGACGGCCCCTCGCGCAGCCAGGCGAGCAGCGGCTCCAGCACCGCCTCCGCGTCGGCGCGGCGGCGCCGCGCGGCGAAGCGGCGCAGCGACGCGACGCCGCGCAGGATGCGCTCCTGCGTCTTGGCGCCGAAGCCCTTCAGGGCGGCCACCCGGCCCTCGGTCGCGGCGGCCTCGAGGGCGTCCAGGCTCTCGACCGCCAGCTCGCGCCAGAGCGCCCGCGCCTTCTTCGGGCCCACCCCGGGCACGCGCACGACGTCCAGCAGGCCGCGCGGCACCTCGCCGCGCAGCTGCAGGAGCGGGTCCATCTCCTCCCCGCGGACGCGCCGCTCGATCTGGGCGGCCAGGTCCTTGCCGATGCCGGGCAGCTCGCGCAGGTCCTCGCCCGCCTCGACCATCGCCCGCACCGGGCGGTCCAGGTCGCGCACCGTCCGGGCACCGTTGCGGAAGGCGCGCACGCGGAAGGGGTTGGCGTCCTGGAGCTCCAGGAGGTCGGCGATCTCGTCGAGGTCGGCGGCGATGCGGGCGTTGGAGGCCATGCGATCAGCATACGGTCGGGGCGGTACCCTGCCGCCCGTGCGACGTAGGTCCCACGCCCTCGCCGCGGCCCTCGACGGGGCCCTCGGCCTGGCGATCCTGAGCGCCTTCTGGGTCGCCGGCGAAGCGCTGGCGCGAGTCCTGCCCGGCACCCCCCTGACCGGGTCGCTGTGGGGGATGCTGGCGCTGTTCGCGGTGCTGTCGGCCGGCTGGCTGCCGGAGCGGCGGGTGCGCCGCTGCTGCGCGCCCTGGGGGTCGAGGAGACGACCGAGGGGATCGCGCTGGGGACCAACAGCCACGGGATCGGGACGGCCGCCCTGGCGGCCGAGAAGCGGGAGGCGGGGGCGGCCCTGTCCGGCCTGGCGATGACGGTCACGGCGGTCGTCAGCGGGGTCCTCGCGCCGGTGACGTTGGCGCTGTCGGGGCTGCCCTGAGCCCGCTCGCGGGCGCCCGTCGGAGCGCTCAGCCCAGCGCCGCGCGGCCGACGAGCAGCACCCCGAAGCCCGCCAGGCCGATCACCGAGGCGGCCTGCAGCCCCAGCCGCACCCGCGTGCCCAGCCGGCGCGCGGTCGCGAACGCCAGCACCAGCGCCGTCATCCCGCCGACCAGCGCCAGGTAGAACGCGGCGACCGTCGCGACCCCCGACCAGGGCGAGGCGCGGAACGCCTGGATCGTGAGCGGCCCCAGCACCAGCGCCCAGAAGCTCCACGGCCCGGGGCTGGTCAGGTTCACCAGCACCGCGCGGATCACGCCGCCGCGCAGCGCGTCGCCGTCCTGGGGCGGGGGCGGCGGGGGCGTGCCGGCGGCGCGGGCGCGCAGCTCGCCCCGCAGCGTCCGGCCCGCCTCCCAGGCCAGCGCAAGCGCCACCACCCCGCCGACGGCGCTGAGGACGCGCAGCCACCCGGCCGGCGCGCGCGACAGCACCACGATCGCCAGCAGCGCCACCGGTCCGTCGCTCAGCAGGGGCGCCAGGACGAGGGGCAGCGAGCGGCGCAGGCCGTCGCGCATCGTGCGCGCCAGCAGGAACGCCTGGAACGGGCCGGGCTGCGACGCCGCCACCAGGCCCAGGGTGAGGGCGGTCGCGGCCTCGGTCACCGGGACCCCTCGTCGTCGCGCGAGCCCCGGAGCAGCGACGCCGCTTGGGCGCGCAGCTCCTCGCGGCGGGCCTCGTCGCGGCGCTCTCGCTCGCGCTGGCGCTCGTCGTCGCGGATCGCGCGTTGGCGGACCGAGCGCTCGGCCGGCAGGCTGGACGCCTCGAACGGCATGACCGGCGGCGCCAGGTCGCAGGCCGCGTCGAGCTCCTGCTTGAGCAGGGTGCGGAAGCCGAGGGCGTGGCCGGGCTCGCCGACGCGCTCGCGGGCGCGGGCCATCAGCGTCTCGAGCCGCTCGAAGCCCAGCGTCGCCCACGCCGCCCGTTCGGGCGCCTCGTCGATCAGGGTGTCGTAGAGCGGGCCGAAGGCCGATCGTAGCCGGCGAAGGACGCGCGGATCGGGGCGGCTCACGGCCCCAGCCTACCGCCCGCCTAGCGCCCGCGGGAGGAGATCCAGGTCAGCGCCAGGCCGGTCACCAGGCCGTAGCCGGCGAAGCCGGCCAGGTAGGTCCAGATCGTCGCGGCCGCCGGGCCGATCGCCTGCGCCAGCGGGGCGCAGCCCACGGCGCAGGCCGCCTGCGCGGTCGCCTGCAGCGCCGCGGCGGCCAGCAGCGATGCCGGCAGCCACGGCCACGCGCGGCGCAGCGGACCCAGCAGGAACGTCTGCCAGAGCGCCATCGTCGCGGTCGGGATCAGCCACAGTCCCAGGCCCTCCGGTCGCAGCGCGAAGGTCGCGTCCAGCAGCACGCCCGCCACCCAGGCCAGGCCGGAGACGAGCGTCCAGATGGCCGGCACGCGCTCCGGCGCGGCCAGCCGCTGCGCCAGGCCGATCGCGAGGCCGGGCAGCAGCAGCGTCGCGGTGCCGCCCAGACCGGCCGCCTCGGCCCCGCCGACCAGGACGCCCGCGAGGGCGCTGGCGGCGGTCCAGCGGGCCAGCGTCGCGGGCCAACGTCGCTGCGCCGGGGTGGGGAGGGGGTCGGGCATCGGCTTCGGAGGGTACCCCGCGGCGCGGCGCCCTGCCGGGCCTCGCGGGACGCGTGGGATGATGCGCGCCGTGAGCACGGCCGGAGTCCCCTCGTCGCCTCCCGCCGTCGGGACGGTTCGCCTGGACAGTGGGCGGTCCGACGCCGACGGCGCGCACGACCTGCGCTTCGCGGCGCCGCTGCGTACCGTCCGCATCGAGCCGGGCGACGATCCGGGCGCGGCGCTGGAGGCGCTGCAGGCCGAGCTGGACCGCGGTCGCTGGCTGGCCGGCTACCTGGCGTACGAGGCCGGCTACCCGCTGCTGGGCCTTCCGCTCCCACCGTGGGTGGACGGGCCGTTGGGCTGGTTCGGCGTCTACGACGGTCCGGTCGATCCGGGGCGGGACGATGCGGGGGCCAGCGACGACGTGCCGGCCTCGGGCGCGCGCGATTTCGCCTTCGCCCCCTCGCGTGGGCGGTGGCGCCGCCAGGTCGCGGACGTGCACGAGCGCATCCGTGCCGGGGCGACCTACCAGCTGAACCTGACCGGCCGGATGCGCTTCCGGGCCGAGGCGGGTGGCTGGGCGGCCTACCGCGCCTGGAGCCGCGCCCACCCCGTCCCCTTCGGTGCCTACCTCAGACCGTCCGCGGACCACGAGATCGTGAGCCTGTCCCCGGAGCTGTTCGTCCGCAGCGACGGGACGCGCGTCTGGACCCGGCCGATGAAGGGCACGGCCCCGCGCGGCCGCGATCCCGCGGAGGACGAGCGCGGGGTCGAGCGCTTGCGCTGCGACCCCAAGACCCGTGCCGAGAACGTCATGATCGTCGACCTGCTGCGCAACGACCTGGGCCGCGTCGCCGCCTTCGGCAGCGTGCGGGTCGATCCGCTCTTCGCCGTCGAGCGCTACGCCAGCCTGCTGCAGATGACCTCGACGGTGCGGGCCGAGCTGCGCCCCGAGCTGCGCGGCCGTGGCTGGGCGGCGACGGTGGCGGCGCTGTTCCCATGCGGCTCGGTCACCGGCGCGCCCAAGCGCGCCACCGTCGAGGCGATCGCCGAGATCGAGGGGCGCCCGCGCGGCGCCTACACCGGTGCGATCGGCTACGCCGCGCCGGACGGGCGCTTCGCGATGAGCGTCGCCATCCGCACCGCCGAGGTGCGCGGCCTGGACGGCGTGATCGGCCTGGGCTGCGGCGTGCTGATCGACTCCGATGCCGACGCCGAGTACGACGAGGCGCTGCTCAAGGGCGCCTTCGCGAGGTCCGCGTGAGCGCGGGCGCCGGCGCCGACCCGGCCCGCACCCCGTTCGAGACGCTGCGGATCGAGGACGGCCGGCCGGTCCGCGGCGCGGCGCACCTGGCCCGGCTGGCGGCGTCGGCGCGGGTGCTGGGCGTGCCGTTCGACGGGGTCGCCGCCGCGGCGGCCCTGGTCGACACGCCGCGGGGCGTCTGGCGTGCCCGGCTGACGCTGCACCCCGACGGCCGGCTGGAGATCGAGCGCTGGCCGTTCCGACCCGATCCGCCCGGCGTGGTCGTGCCGGTCGGCTGGGCCTCCGAGGTGGTCCGCTCCGGCGATCCGGCGCGCCGCCACAAGACGCGCGACCGTGGCCTCTACGACCGTGGCGCGGCGCTCGCCCGCGCGCAGGGCTGGGCGGACGCGCTGTTCCTCAACGAGCGGGGCGAGGTCGTCGAGGGCGCGATCAGCACCGTGGTCGCCGAGCTGGAGGGCGTGCGCCTAACCCCGCCCGTCGGCGCCGGGGCGTTGCCGGGCGTGCTGCGCGCCACGCTGCTGCGGCGCGGCATGGTGCGCGAGGGGTCGTTCGGGCCCGACGAGCTGGCCCGCGCCTCGCGGCTGTGGCTGGCCAGTTCGCTGCGCGGGCTGCGTCGGGCACGGATGGCGAACGAGACTCGCGCGTCCGGGGCCGGGACGGGCTAGGCTCGGGGCGTGAACGATCTCGACGACGTCCTGCGCATCGTGGTCGCGGCCGCGTTCATCGCGGCGGCGGTCGCCAAGCTCGTGCTCTCGGAGGATCGCTTGCGCGGCATCGGCATGACCGTCCTGGCCGACCTGAGCCCGGCCCAGCGCCGGCTGATCGCGAGCGTCGAGCTGCTGGGCGCGCTGGGGCTGCTGTCGCCGTGGCTGTTCGGCCTGCCGGGCTGGTCGGCGCGCATCGCCGCCGCCGGCCTGACGCTGCTGATGACCGGCGCGTCGTGGCTGCAGGTCACCCGCCGCCGCTCGGCCGGCGCGGCGATCTCGCTGATCATGCTCACGATGGTCGCGTCGCTGGCCGTGACGCCCACGGTGCCCGTCGGCCTGCCGTGAGCGAGGCCGCCCGCCTCACGGCGGAGCTGGTCCGCATCCCGTCGGTCAACCCCGCGCTCGACCCGGACGGTGCGGGCGAGGGGGCCCTCGCACGTTTCGTCGCCGCCTGGGCCGAGGTCCACGGCTTGGAGGCCCGCTGGCTGGGACCGAGCGAGCGGCCCAGCGTCCTGGTCCGCCTGCGCGGCCGCGGCGGCGGGCGGACGCTGCTGCTCAACGCGCACCTCGACACGGTCGGGGTGCACGCGATGGAGGCGCCGTTCGAGCCGCGACTGCGGTCCGGCCGGATGTTCGCCCGCGGCGCGATGGACATGAAGGCCAGCCTGGCCGCCTGCCTGCTGACGCTGCGCGACCTGCAGCGGGACGGCGAGCCCCGCGGCGACGTGGTCCTCGCCGCCGTGGCGGACGAGGAGCACGACTCGATCGGCACGCGGGCGGCGCTGGCCGCCCTGCCCGACGTGGACCTGGCGGTCGTGACCGAGCCGACCGAC
Organism: uncultured bacterium; assembly: GCA_964545455.1. GTDB lineage: Bacteria > Deinococcota > Deinococci > Deinococcales > Trueperaceae > SLSQ01. The sequence goes on from CAZJGU010000068.1 coordinate 5,814, forward strand.
CTGACGCTGCACGTCGCGCACCGGGGCTTCGCGGTGGTCGAGGTCGACCTCGAGGGCCGTGCGTCGCACACCTCCCAGCCGGAACGCGGCGTGAACGCCGTGACCCACCTCGGGCGCCTGCTGGCCCGGGTCGAGGCGGCCGACCGCGAGCTCCGCGCCGCAGCGCCGCACCCGCTGCTGGGCCACGGCGGTTGGCAGGCCGTCCTGGCGTCGGGCGGGCAGGAGCTCTTCACCACGCCCGCCGCTGCGCACGCCGCCCTGGAGCGTCGTACCCTGCCCGGCCAGTCGGCGGCCGGCGCGGAGGCCGAGGTGGCGGCTATGCTGCACGCCCTGGCCGCCGACGATCCGCAGCTCCGCGCCACGACCCGCACCGCCGTCGCGCGCGAGGCGTTCGCGGCGGGGCCGGACGATCCCGCCGTCGCCGCCGTCGCCGCGGCCGCCGAAGCGGTCACCGGCCGGCCGCCCCCGCGGCGTGGCGCCCCCTACTGGACCGACGCCGCGCTGATCGCCGAGGCGGGCATCCCGACCGTCCTGTACGGGCCGGTGGGGGGCGGCATCCACCAGCCGGACGAGTGGGTCGATCTGGCCAGCGTGGACGTGCTGCGGGAGGTGCTGGGACGGGTCGCACGCGACGTCTCCGCGTGAGCGGGGTCGCCCGCCTCGTCGGCCATTGCGTACGCGCAGGCCGCGCGGTAGCCTCCGGCCCGGAACGGAGGGTCGACCCGTGAAGGACGCCCACCTCATCGCCGCGCTCGAACGCGCCGTGCAGCGCTACGGAACGAGCGAGCTGCCCGACGACCCGGCCACCGAGACCGGGCGTCCGCGTCGTGCCCGGACGGCGCGGCGGCGGCAGCCGGGCTGGGTGTCGGTCCGCGAGATCGAGGCCAGCCAGTCGCCCAACACCTACCCGCGCCTGAACCGGCGCGAGATCAAGGTCCGCTGCCACCAGCTCGCGCGTGCCGAGGGCGGGCCGGTGCTGGAGGTGCAGATGGCCGGCCTGCGGACGTGGGTGCGCTTCGCGCCGGCGCCCGTCGCCAGCGCGACGGGGCAGGCCGTCTCAGCCGACGTCCCGGACCAGGGCCGCCCGGTCGAGCTCGCGCAGTCGGACGAACCGGAACGAGAAGGCCAAGGCCGTGGCGCCCAGCAGGGCGGCCAGGCCGAAGGGGACCCCGAACCCGAACGGCGCGACGAGGAGCCCGGCGCCGATCGGCGCGAGGCTGGGGAGCGCTAGCACGCTGTTGGCGACCCCGACGTAGAGCGGCCGGGCGTCGGCCGGCGACAGCGCGTACAGCAGGTTCCAGGCGGCCACGCCCATCGCCGACGTGCCGGCGGCCGACAGCGCGAAGACCAGGCCGAAGAGCCGCGGATCGCTCACCACCAGCGCCAGCAGCGGCGCCGCCAGGAGCAGGACCAGCGCCACCTGCAGCACCGTGACGTTGCGCGCCCGGTCGGCGGCCCGGCGCACGGCGAAGTTCATCGCGATCGAGGCGAAGGTGGCGGTCACCACGTAGCCGCCCAGCGCGGTCGCCGGCGCACCCAGGTCGGTGATCGCGTGGACGGCGTAGAACGGCTCGGCGAGCAGCGCCGCGAGGGCCAGGAAGCGCACCCGCAGGTAGCGCCGGAAGGCGTCGTCGGATCGGAGGACCGCGGGCAGGCGCCGCAGCATCGCGCGCAGCGGCTCGCGCAGGGCGGGTGCGCCGGCCGGCTCGCGCACCAGCGCGAACGCCAGGTAGGCCGAGCCCAGCAGCACGCTGCCCAGCGCGAACACCACGCCGAAGTCGCGCGGGAAGGCCAGGTCCGAGGCCAGGACGCGCGACAGCGTCCAGCCGGCGATCAGGGCCAGCACCCCGCCGATCGCGTTGCGCAGCACCCAGAAGGTGCCCAGGCGGTAGTGCGGCACGACCTTGGCGGTGACGTCCGCGAACGGCACGCCGCCGATCCCGCCCGCCACCGCGTTCACGCCCAGGGCCGTCAGGGTCGCCACGATCAGCAGCTCGGGCCGGTCGCCAGCGACGAACACCAGCGTCGTCAGCAGGGCGAACGAGGTGATCCGCACGGTCGACGCGCGACGGTAGACCGGCAGCTTGAACGGCTGGTGCGCCAGCCGGCTGGCCACCCACAGCTGCGGCAGGAACCAACCGCCGATCCGCAGCGCCGGGATCGCTCCGATCGCCCAGCCGGGGGCGCCCAGCGTCGCCAGGAACGGCGCCAGCACCAGGCTGCTGTGGAAGAACGCCTCGCCACCGTTGACGAGCACCCCGTTGTAGACGCCCAGCCAGAAGTTGCGGTTGGGCTGCCCCAGCCCCTTCGCGCGCATCCGAGCATCGTACGCCCGCCGGCGACCGCAACGCGCGCCGGCGACGCGTGGACCGATGTCGATGACGGAGCTGACGTAGCCTGAGGTCATGAGCGAAGCCGACCTCGTCGCACCGGACGGTTGCGAGCCCGGACCGGCGGAGACGCTCCTCGCCGAGATCGTGAACGGGTTCCGGGCCCAGAAGCGCGCGGGAGATGCCGCCCTCGGTCAGCTCGCGGACGAAGATTGGCAGCGTCGGCTGGATCCCGAGAGCAACTCGATCGCGGTCCTCGTCCGGCACCTGGACGGCAACATGCGCTCGCGCTGGAGCGACTTCCTCGCGAGCGACGGCGAGAAGCCCACGCGCGAGCGCGACGCCGAGTTCGAGGACGCGGCCGTCGCGCCCGACGAGCTCCGGCGCGTCTGGGAGCGCGGCTGGGCCACCCTCTTCGCGGCGATCGAGCCCCTCACGCCGGCGGACGTGACGCGGGTCGTGACGATCCGCGGCGAGCCGCACAGCGTCGCCGGGGCGCTGCTCCGGCAGCTGACGCACTACGCTCAGCACGTGGGCCAGATCGTGCTGCTCGCCAAGCACCTGCGAGGTCCTGCCTGGCGCACGCTGACGATGCCGCGCCGCCGCCCGCCGCCCGCATGAGCCTCCGGGAGCGCATCGGCGACGTCATCTTCGAGACCGACACGCCCGCCGGTCGCGCCTTCGACGTCGCGCTGCTGTGGGCGATCCTGCTGAGCGTCGCGCTGGTCCTGGCCGAGAGCGTCGCGTCGCTCCGCCTCCGCTACGGCGTCACGCTTCGGACGCTGGAGTGGGTCTTCACCGGCCTGTTCACGATGGAGTACCTGGTGCGCGTGGTCGTGGCGCGCAAGCGCCGGCGCTACGTCACCAGCTTCTACGGCGTGATCGACCTCCTCGCCATCGTGCCGACCTACCTGAGCCTGGTCGTGACCGGATCGCAGTACCTGGTCGTGGTGCGCGCGCTGCGGCTGCTGCGCGTCTTCCGGGTGCTCAAGGCCGCGCGCTACCTGGGCGAGGCCGGCATCCTGATGCGCGCCCTGCGCGCCAGTCGCGAGAAGATCACCGTCTTCCTGGTGACGGTGCTGACCCTGGTGCTGATCATCGGTGCGGTGATGTACCTGGTCGAGGGGCCCGAACACGGCTTCGACAGCATCCCGATCTCGATCTACTGGGCGATCGTGACGCTCACGACCGTCGGCTACGGCGACATCGCGCCCGTGACGGCGCTGGGCAAGTTCCTCTCGGCGCTGGTGATGATCCTGGGCTACGGCATCATCGCGGTGCCCACGGGGATCGTCACCAGCGAGCTCACGCGGGCCCAGGCTCCGGTCCGACGGGAGGGTCCGGTCTGTCCCTCCTGCGGCGCCCGCGATCACCCCCCCGACGCCTCCTTCTGCAGGCTGTGCGGGACGCGTCTCTAGGGTCCGGGCGGGGCGCTGCTAGACTCCGCGCGTGATTCGAATCTCTTGGCAGGACGCGGCGCCGCCGGCCTGGTCGATCCGCGCGGACGGTTACGGCGACGACGTGGTGGCGCGCGACGGCGGCAACTTCCTGATCGGGAACGGCTACCTGGGCGTGCGCGGCACGTTGGAGCCGTGGCGGGCCGAGCGCTACCCCGCCATCACCGTGAGCGACACGTACGACATGGCGGACGGCCGCTGGCGCGAGCTCTGCACCGTGCCCAACGGCCTGTTCGCCCAGCTTCGGGACGCCGACGGGCGCGACCTGCTGGCGACCAGCGAGCCGCAGCGGATGCGTCGCGAGCTGGACCTGCGCAGCGGCGTGGCGCGCCGCTGGATCGACGCGGGCGGCGGCCTGGCCGTCACGGTCGAGCGCTTCGCGAGCTACGCCGACCTGCACCTGGTCGTGAGCCGGCTGATCGTTCGCGCCGACCACGCGACCGAGCTGGTGCTGCGCGCCGGCATCGACGACCGGGTCTGGAGCCTCAACGGCGACCACTTCGCACGCCTGGACCCGGTCGGCCCGGGTGCGGACGGCACGCTGGGCGCCTCCTGCGTCACCGTCGAGCGCGGCACGCGCATCGAGGTGCGCGAGGGGCTCCGCATCGACGGCGTCCCCCCCGAGGCGGGCGAGGTCGTGGACGAGGACGGCCTGCGGCTGCGCGAGCTGCGCCTGAGCGTCCCGGCCGGGGGCCAGGTCGAGGTGCTGCGCGGCTTCGCCGTGGCCAGCTCCAACGACACGGATCCGGCGACCGACGTGCGCGGCGACCCCGCCGCGGCGGCGCAGGCCAGCGTCGCACGGGCGTTGGCGGCCGGCTGGGACGGCCTGATGGCGGCCCAGCGGTCCGACTGGGACGCCTTCTGGCACGACTCCGACGTCGAGATCGAGGGTGACGAGCAGGCCCAGCGGGCGATCCGCTTCGCCCTTTACCACAATCGGATCGCCACGCCCGAGCACTCGGGCCGCCTGCCGATCGGCGCGCGCGGGCTGTCCTGCCAGGCCTACCAGGGCGCGGCGTTCTGGGACCAGGAGACGTACAACCTCGACGTCTTCCTGCACACCCGGCCGCAGGTGGCCCGCAACCTGCTCGCCTACCGCGGGCGCACCCTGGACGGCGCCCGTCGCAAGGCGGCGCGCTACGGCTGGCGCGGCGCCTACTACGCCTGGATCAGCGGCGACGACGGCGAGGAGCTGTGCCCGGACTGGTTCTTCCGCGAGGTCGTCACCGGCCGGCAGATCCGCAACCACTTCAACGATCAGCAGATCCACGTCTCGCCCGACATCGCCGTGACCGTCCGCGAGTACGTCGAGGCGACCGGCGACCAGGGGTTCCTGCGCGACCACGGCGCCGAGATCCTCTTCGAGGTCGCCCGCTTCCTGGCCTCCTACGCGGTATGGGTCGAGCACCGCGGTCGCTACGAGATCCGGCGCGTGCTGGGGCCGGACGAGTACCACGAGTTCGTCGACGACAACGCCTTCACCAACCACCAGAGCCGGCTCGCGCTGGACTACGCGCTGGAGGTGCACGACGACCTGAGCGTCTCCGATCCGGAGCGGCTGCGGGCGCTGCGGGAGCGGCTGGGGCTGGACGACGACGAGGTGGCCGGCTGGCGCGACCTGGCCGCCCGCCTGTACCTGCCGGCCCCCGACCCGGAGACCGGCGTGATCGAGCAGTTCCGCGGCTACCTGGAGCTGGAGGACACCACGCCGGACGCGCTGCGCTCGCGCCTGATCGACCCGGGCGAGTACTGGGGCTGGCCGATCGGGGTGGCGGTCCACACCCAGGTGATCAAGCAGGCCGACGTGCTGCAGCTGCTGGTGCAGGAGGCGGACACGCCGCTGGCCGTGCTGGAGGCCAACTACGACTACTACGAGCCGCGCACCCAGCACGGCAGCTCGCTCAGCCCGTCGGTGCACGCCGTCGCGGCGGCGCGGCTGGGGCGGGCGGAGGAGGCCTGGCGCTACTTCATGAAGAGCGCCATGGTGGACCTGGGCGGCGACTACAAGGCGGTCAGCGGCGGCACCTTCATCGGCGGCATCCACACTGCCGCCTGCGCCGGCAGCTGGCAGGCGATCGCGCACGGCTTCGGCGGGATGCGCGTCGAACCGGACGCGCTGGCGTTCGACCCGATCCTGCCCGCCGCCTGGTCACGACTGGCGTTCTCGGGGATGCGGCACGGCCGGCGCGCGCGGCTCGAGGTCGACGCCGAGCACGTCACCGTCCGCGCCGACGAGGGTAACGACGGGCCGATGCCCGTGCGGGTGCGGGACCAGCGGATCGACCTCGCCCCGGGCGAATCGGCGACGCTGCCCCGCCCGGAGCGTCCCTAACCGGTCGGCTCGCGCAGCGCCGCGAGCGCGGCGTCGCGGTCCTCCCACGGCACGAACAGGTGGTCGTGCCGCAGGCCGGCCACGACGTTGCAGGCGATGCCGGCGCGGGCCAGGCGGGTCGCGACCGCCGCCGTCAGGCCCACCGCCGCCAGGTCGGAGTGGACGGTCAGGGTGATGCGGGCGGCCACGAAGCCGACGGGGTGGCCGGCCCGCCGGGCCGCCGCCAGCGCCACGATCGCGCCCGGTCCCTCCGCCTCGCGCACGATCGCGAAGGCGTCCGCCGCCAGGGGGTCGTCGTCGCGCAGGGCGACGAAGGCGTACGGCTCGGCGTGCGCGCGCGGCGCCATCGTCCGCAGCAGCTCGGCGAGGTCGGAGGTCGCGCTCACGCGCCGATGATGGCACGCGCCGCTGGTAGCGTTCGGGCGGAGGTACGCCCATGACCGACGATCGAGACGCCGCCGCGAGCGGCACGTTCCGCATCGGTGGCGACCTGGAGGTCCGCCGCCTCGGCTTCGGCGCGATGCGCGTCACCGGCCCGGGCATCTGGGGGGATCCCGCCGACCCGGACGAGGCGCGCCGGGTCCTGGCCCGCCTACCGGAACTGGGCGTGGACCTGATCGACACTGCCGACAGCTACGGCCCGTTCGTCAGCGAGGACCTGATCCGCGAGGTGCTGCACCCCTACGGCGGCACGGTGGTCGCGACCAAGGGGGGCCTGACCCGCCACGGCCCGGACGTCTGGCGGCCGCTGGGGCGGCCGGAGTACCTGCGCCAGTGCGTGCTGATGAGCCTGCGCCGGCTGGGGGTCGACCGCATCGACCTGTGGCAGCTGCACCGCATCGACCCGGCCGTCCCACGAGACGAGCAGTTCGGCGTCATCGCCGACATGCAGCGCGAGGGGCTGATCCGCCACGTCGGCCTGAGCCAGGTGGGGGTCGAGGAGATCGAGGCCGCCGCGCGTTGGTTCCAGGTCACGACCGTCCAGAACCTCTACAACTTGACGCGGCGCGACAGCGAGGAGGTGCTGGCGCACTGCGAGCGCGAGGGGATCGGCTTCATCCCCTGGTTCCCGCTGGCGGCCGGCGCCCTGGCCGAGCCGGGCGGCATCGTCGACGACGTCGCCGACGCGCACGACGCGACCCACGCCCAAGTGGCGCTGGCCTGGCTGCTGGCCAAGAGCCCTGTCATGCTGCCGATCCCGGGGACCGGCAAGGTGGCGCACCTGGAGCAGAACGTCGCGGCGGCCCACCTCGCCCTGTCGCCCGACGAGGTCCAGCGGCTGGACCGCGCCGGGGCCGACGCCTGGGCGGAGGAGAAGGCCCGCCAGGCGGAGGACTGATCCGGGGCCGCGTGCTGACCCGGGCCCGCGTCGACGGTGCGCCTCAGGCGCCCTTGAGGATCAGCAGCGGCGTCAGGACCCGCGTGACGCGCGCCACGCCGGACAGGGTGACGGCCGCGACGACCTCGTCCACGTCCTTGTAGGCGCCCGCGGACTCGTCGATCGGCGCATGGCGGACGTTCGTCAGGGCGCCGCGTCGGGCCAGCTGGGCGTCGACCTCGGCCTGGTCCAGCGCGCGCCGGGCCGCGCCGCGACTGAGGACGCGGCCGGCGCCGTGCGGGACCGAGGGTCCCCAGCGTTCGGCGTTGGGCCCCGGTTCCAGCAGGTACGAGGTCGTCGCCATGCTGCCGGGGATCATCAGCGGGATGCCGTGGTGGTCGTAGGCGGGGGTGGCGCCCTTGCGCTGCCAGTAGGCGCCCTGTCGCCGCTCGATGAAGTTGTGCGGGATGTGTCCGACGAAGTGCCCGTCCGCGACCCCCAGGTGGTCGGAAAGGACCTCCCGGGCGGCCTCCTGCACGAGCGCGTGGGCGGCGGCGGCGTAGTCCAGCATGGCGGTCTGGAACAGGAAGTAGAGCCGCCCCAGCGGGTGGTCGGCCGGCGCGAACAGCAGGCCGGCCGGCAGGTCGGCCGGCGCGCCTTTGTGGACGATCTCGTCGCGGATGCGGCGCTCGAACGCGTCGGCGCCGGTCGCGCCCAGCCCGCGCGAGCCGAAGTGCGCCATGACGTAGAGGCGCCCGTCGTCGCCGCGTTGGACCTCCAGGAAGTGGTTGCCGCCGCCGATGGTGCGCAGCTGGGCCCGCCGCTTGGCGGTCGCCCAGTCGCGCGTCCACGCCTCCAGCGTCGCCAGCTCGTCGCTGCCGGCCAGCTCGTCCAGGGTCGGTCGTCCGAACGGCCAGGTCCGCGCCGTGCGGCGGCGGCCGCGAAGGATCGCCCACAGCTCGTCGAACGGCAGCGGCGCGCCTGGAGCGTGGGCCTGCCGCGCGTGCCGGCCGCTCACGCCGACGGCGCGCTGCAGGTCGTCGAGGATCGCCCGCCGGGCGGGACGATCGAGGTCGTCGAAGCCTGGATCGTCCAGCACCGACAGCGAGACCGAGCAGGCCGGGTCGGGTCCCACCGTGTCGGGGTAGAGGTGGCTGCGCGAGACGGCGGTGAAGCCGATCGGCACGGCGTAGCCGGTGTGCACGTCGGGGGTGACGATCGCCCGTTCGAGCCCGGGCAGGTGCAGGGCGGCCTCGAGCTGGTCCCAGGCGGAGGCCTCGATCGCGGCGAACAGCGCGTCGCTGACGAGGAAGGTGACCTCGACGCCGCGCACCACGGCGCGTCGCACGCCGGGGGCGAGCGGCCAGGCGTCGCGGGCGGTGGGGGCGGTAGGGGCGCGCACGGGTCCTCCTGCGCCTCGGGGCGCGGGCAGCCGTAGATTCAGGGTAGGACCCCGCGCCGATCTCCGCCGCCTCGTGCGGCACGTGGACGCGCCCGTCCAGCGGTCGGACGGGCGCGCTCGGGCGTCGGGGCGCGCCGCGGCGACGGCGCCGGCCTCAGCGCTGGGCCAGGGCGCGGATCGCGTCGTCGAGGGCGCGCTGTGCGGTCGCGCGCTCCTCGCGGAAGCGCTCGATGGCGGTGAGGACGACGTCCAGCTCGTCCTCCTGGTCGGCCAGGTCGTCGGCGTAGCGGCGGTAGAGGGCCGAGTTGCGCTCCAGCACGCCCATGTTGGCGCGGATGCGGTCCTGTTCGCGGTGGATGTCGTCGCGGCGGGCCTGCTGGGCGGCGATGGCCGCGTCCAGCTCGGCGACGCGCCTATGCAGCTCGGCGATCTCCTCGAGGGCGGCGCGGTCCTCGGCCGACGGGTCGACCTGGTCCAGCAGCAACAGGATGCGCTCGGAGGACAGGTTGCTCAGCTGCAGCCGGCGCGACTCGATCCGTTCGAGCACCACCTCGACCTCGCAGCCACCGTCCCCGTCGCAGCTGGCCTGCAGGGGCACGACCGGCTCCTCGGGCGCGGCGCCCAGCGCCACGCCGATGCGCCAGCCGCTCTCGCTCCGCAGCGGCGTCGGCCCCTCGGGCGCGACGACCTCCCAGCCGGCGGGGGCGGGGTGCTCGAGGATCAGGACGCGGTCCTCGTCGTCGTCCCGTTCGATCCGATAGGTGGTCGCCTGGCGGCGGCGCACCTCGCTGACCAGCAGGCCGCCCTCGATGCGCAGGGCGACGATCCGCTCGGGCAGCTCCTGACCCTCCCGTGCGATACGCACGCCCAGGTCGCCGGCGAAGCGCAGGAGCCGGTCGCCCCCGGCCTCGAGGTCGGCCAGCCGGGCGTTGCCGGCGAAGCCGGCCGCGTCGTAGAGCGTGACCGTACCGGCGGCCAGCAGCGCGTCGCCGTCGTTCTCGATCCGGACCGCGCGTAGCGGGGCGCCGCCGGCGGTGGCCGGGTCGACCACGGTGACGCGCTGGGCGGGGATGCGAGCCTGGACGATCGGCACCATCGCGGACGATTGCCGGCCGACCGTGACGGGGTCGTCGACCCGGTATGCGTAGGCGCTGGCGGTGCGGACGCCGCTGGCGGCCGCCTCGACGCCGGCCTGCTGCAGCTCGGGCGCCGCGGCGGACGGGGCTGGCGCTGCCATCATCGCCAGCCCGTCGGCACCGCGATCGGCGCGCGCGGCCTCGGCCTCGGGCGCGAAGGCCCCGGCGTCCGCCTCGGGCACGACCTGCCGGGCGGCCTCGGGCGTGACGCGCGGCCGGTCGACGTAGATCGGACCGTAGAGCTCGGTGACGAACGAGATCGGCGTCCCCGCGAGGAAGGTCACGTCGACGTCGACCAGGTCCAGGTCGGTCGGGTTGTCGAGGATCGCCCAGCCCTGCAGGTCGGCGCTGCCGTCGTCGTGGACGACCAGGCGGTAGCTGGTCTTCCAGATCGGCATCTCGCGCACGTAGGCGACGCGGACGCGACGCTCGCCGACCCCTTCGAAGCGGATGCGGAGTTCGGCACGGTCCTCGGCCCGGTCGCGGGCGAGGGCGGCGAGGGCGGCCTCCAGCTCGGCCTGCAGCTCGGGCGAGGCGAAGCGCACCCGCACCACCTCGTCCAGCGCCACCCGCGTCAGGCCGTCCGCCCCGACGATGGTGAGGTACCAGTCCGGG
>CAZJGU010000069.1:0-16402 GCA_964545455.1 uncultured bacterium
GTGCGACTCGGCGAAGCCGTAGCCGCGGAAGGCGGCCATGGCGTCGAAGATCGCCTGCGCCTCCTCGGCGGTGCAGCCGCTCACGCGCATCGCGCCGTCCAGGAAGGCGCGGTGCCAGTGCCGGATCTCGGCCTCGTCCTCGAAGGTGGTGACCTTCTTGCGGAAGCGCTCGGCGTCGCTCCAGCTCATGCCGGCGACGTGCACGGCGATGCGCATCAGGTCCTCCTGGAAGAGGATCACGCCGTAGCTCTTCCCCAGCACCGGCTCCAGCGAGGGGTGGAGGTAGGTGACCGGCTCGCGGCCGTTGCGGCGGGCGACGTAGGGGTGGACGGTGTCGGATTGGATCGGTCCCGGTCGGAACAGTGCCACCTGGTGCGCCAGGTCGGTCAGCGTGCGCGGCCGCAGCTGCACGCTCATGCGCACCTGGCCGGGCGACTCGATCTGGAACAGGCCCATCGTGTCGCCGCGCTGGATGGCGGCCCAGACCGCCTCGTCCTTGGGCGGGTCGGCGATCTCGATCCAGTCGCCGTCCAGCCGGTAGACCTCCTCGCGGGTGCGCTCGAAGACGCTCAGCATGCGCAGGCCCAACAGGTCCAGCTTGATCAGTCCCAGCGCCTCGATGTCGTCCTTGTCGAACTGCAGCAGCTTGATCCCGCCGGTCGAGCGTTGGATCGGACTGTAGTGCGCCAGCGGCTCGCGCGACAGCACCACCCCGCCCGAGTGGGGCGCGACGTGTCGCACGAAGCGCGGCTCCATCAGGCGCAGCAGGCGCAGCAGCTGGTCCGTCACCGGCGCGTCGCCCAGCACCTCGCGGAAGATCTCCTGGGCCTCGTGGGCGTGGTGGGGGCGGAGGTGGCGGTAGGGCCGGCCCAGGGCGGCCGACAGCCGGTCGCGCGCCTCGGGGGGCACCCCCAGCGCCCGGCCGAGGTCCTGCACGGCGCTGGGCAGGAAGTAGCTGATGCGGTTGCAGACCATCGCCTCGGTGCGGGCGCCGAAACGGCGCTCGACCCAGGCGAGGACCTCGTCGCGGCGGGCCGAGGCGATGTCGATGTCGATGTCGGGCGGCGAGGCCTTGCCGCCGTGCAGGAAGCGTTCGAAGAGCAGGTCGTGCTCGATCGGATCGGCCTGGGTGACGCCCAGCAGGTGGCAGAGGATGCTGGCGGCGGCGCTGCCGCGGCCGCTGGCGACGATGCCGCGGTCGCGGCAGTGGTCGGTCACCTCGGCGGCGGCGAGGAAGAACTCGGCGAAGCCGAGCGCGCGGACGGTGGCCAGCTCCTCCTCCAGCCGGGCGCGGGCCTGGGCCAGGCGCTCGCCGCGGTAGCGCTCGAGCAGCGCCTGGTAGGCGCGGCGTTCGAGGTGCTCGTCGGCGCTCATGCCCTCGGGCACGGTGGCCCGGGGCGGGATCAGCCGGTCCGGCAGCAGCGGCCAGCGACAGGCCTGGGCCAGCGCGGCGGTGTTGGCCAGCACGTCGGGCAGCAGCAGCGGCGGATCGGGCAGCGGCGCGAGGTCGCTCAGGTCGGGCCGAGGGATCGCCGCCGCGTCGTTCTGGGGGCGCTCCGGGTGCGGTTGGTCGACGGTGATCCCCAGCCGGGCGCAGGTGAGGGCGTCGTGCAGCGGGTGCAGGTCGGGGGTGGCGTAGCGCACCTCGGGGGCGGCCACGGCGGGCAGCCCGCGCTGCCGCGCGAGGGTGCGCAGGTAGCGGGCCCGGCGCCGGTCGCCCGGGTGGGCGCCGAAGTAGAGCTGGATCCAGAAGCGGTCCGGGTAGATCGCGCTCAGGCGGTCCAGCAGTCGGTCCAGGTCGCCGAAGCGGCGGGCGGCCAGCAGCCGGCTGGGCGCCCCGGCGCGCCCGCCGGAGAGGGCGTGCAGGTCGGTCGCGTGGGCCTCCAGCATCGGCAGGGTGACCTCGCCGCCCTGCTCGTGGGCGATGGTGAGCAGCTCGTTCAGGGTGGCGTAGCCGCGCCGCGAGGCGCTCAGCAGCGGCAGCGGCCACAGGTCGGCGTCGTGCCGCAGCAGCACGGTCGCGCCGACCAGGGCGTGGACGCCGTGCGTGCGTGCGGCCTGGTGCGCCTCGACCGCGCCGTAGACGCCGTTGCGATCGGTCAGGGCGACGCTCTGGTAGCCCAGCTCGGCGGCGCGTTCGATCAGCCGGCTGGGGCTGCTGACGCCGCGGCCGAAGTCGAACCAGCTGTGCACGTCCAGCAGGTGGCGCAGGCGCCGCTCGCGCGGTCCGGACCCCGCCCCGTCGCGGTCGGGAGGGTCGCTCACCCGTCGGTCACCCGTTCGAGATGCCAGCCGCCCGCCTGCTCGTAGACCTCGAGGACGAGTCCGTCGTCGAGCTCCAGCAGGTAGTGCCGGCTGGGCGCTTCGCCGCGCCACCAGCGGTTGCCGACCCGCCAGGCGTCGTGCACGTGCCGCACCGTGCGGACGCGACCGTCGCCCAGCTGGACCCGGGCGGGCAGGCCGTCCTGGAGCGTGGCGCGCGCGGGGCGGGAGGTCATCGGCGCAGCGCCTCCTTCGTGGCGGGCGCCGGCACGATCCTCGCTCCGTCGTCGTTCGCGAGGGCGCGGGGCGCGGGGCCGTCCCACGGCAGCGGGTCGCCCGAGGCGAGGTCGTGCAGCCGCCAGCGCAGCCGGGCGCGGAGCCCGTCCGGGTCGTGCAGCGCGAAGGCGCGGGCCTGGCCGGGGAAGCGCGCGTGCACCGCGCGGGCCGCCTCGTAGCGGCGTCGGCGCTGCGCCCACAGCTCGCCGGGGGTCGCGCGGCGGGCCAGGCCGGACAGCTCCAGGCGCAGCTCCTCGATCCCCAAGGGGGTCAGGCCGGTGTCCGCCAGCGCGTGCCGCGCCAGCCGCGCCAGTCGGATCGGATCGCGCAGCGGGGCCTTGGCCCGGCGGGTGGCGTCGCTGCGCAGGCCGGCGGCGGCGACGACGATCCGCAGGCGCTCGGCGCTGCGTTCGCCCAGGCGGTGGGCGGCATCGTCGACCAGGCGGCGCAGGACCGGCTCCAGCTCGGCGGGCTCGCGGGCGGGATCGTCGAAGGCGTGGTCCACGGCGATCACGTCGGGCGGCGGCCGGTAGGGCAGACGGTCGCGGCGGGGACCGTGCAGGGCCGGCGCCAGCGCACGGCCCTCCTCGCCCAGGTAGGCCAGCAGCTGCGCGCCGGTCCAGCGTCGCAGCGCGCCGATCGTGTCCACCCCCAGCCAGGCCAGCCGCTCGCGCGAGGCGGGGGACAGGCCCAGGCCGCCCAGCAGGTAGGCGGGGGCGGGGTCCAGCAGGCGCCAGGGATCGTCGTCCGGCGCGACGGCGCGGGCGCGTCCCGGCTCGGCCAGGTAGGCGAGCAGCCAGGCCTCCTCGATCGTGGCGGCGGCGCCGACGCGGCCGCCGAGCCGCTCGGCCGCCTGCTCGGCGTCGCGCGCGTCGCCGGCGAGGGCCGCGACGCCGGTGCGCAGCGGCGCTACCCGCGGCGACAGGGCCAGCAGGTCGTTCAGGAACGTCTCCCAGGCGGCGTCGATCTCGGGCCCGGCGGCGGGCAGCACCACCAGGTCGGGCGCCCGTTGCCGCGCGCCGGCGACGCTCATGCCGGCCTCGACGCCGGCGGCGCGCGCCGCCCCGTCGGCGTACGCGACGCGCTGGCCGTCGTCGCTGCAGGCCAGCGGCGCGGCATTCCGTGCCGCGTCCGGCGCGGCGTCGTCCCGCAGGGTCCGGTCCCAGCGGTGGGCCCACAGCGCGAACGGCTCGACGCTGACCACGACCATCCCGGGCGCCGGCCGGGCGCGGCCCGGCGCGGGACGGGAGGGGAGCGGGTTCGGGCCGTCCTGGACGTCGTTCCAGAGGGGTGGCGTGCTAGCATGCGGCATCGCCGGGCACGACCTTTCGTGTCGGGACGATTCGTTCGGACGTACCGTCGGGCCGCCACAGCCAACCGGTACGTCCGACTTCGTGTCGGGTGTCGTGGGCGGGCCCGGAGCGGGCCCGCGGGGTCAGGTCGTCATGCCGGCAGCATACCTCAAAAACTAAGGTAGAGGGAAGGGGCGGGCCGCTCCCCGAGGATCGTGACGACGTTCACGAGGACGTTCGCCACTTGCGACGCGGTCCGGGCGGGGTCACCGTACCCCCATGCGCCGCCCCGCTCCCTCCCCCGCTCGCTCTCGGATCGCCGCGTGGTTGGCGCTGCCGTTCGTGCTCCTCCTCGCGCTGGCCGGTCCGACCCGGGTCCAGGCCCAGGCCGAGGCGCCGCTCCCGGTCGACGTCTACCTGTTCCACGGCGACGGCTGTCCGCACTGCGCCAACGCCATCGAGTTCCTGCGCGAGCTGCGGGAGGACCACCCCACCCTGCACGTGCACGACTACGAGGTCTACAACGACGCGGCCAACCAACGGTTGTTCGCCGCCTTCGGCGCGGCCTACGGCCGCACCGTCCAGGGCGTCCCGATGCTCTTCCTCGGCGACGAGGCCTGGTCCGGCTTCGGCGAGAGCACCGCCCGCGACCTGCGCCTGCGCGTCGACCAGTACGAGGCCGTCCCCGCGCCCGACCCGCTCGCCCGACTCGACGAGGACCTGCGCGCCTACGCCCTCGCCAACTCCGAGGGCGTCGTCCCGCCCCCCGCCGCGACCACGTCCGGCTCCGGCCGCGTCGCCGACGCCGGCGCCCTCGCCGGCTCGGCCCCCACCGCGGTCGACACCGAGCTGGCCATCCCCCTGCTCGGCACGATCGACCTCGCGACCACCTCGCTGGTCCTCTCGACCGCCCTGATCGGCCTGGTCGACGGCGTCAACCCCTGCTCGCTCTGGGTCCTCGCGCTGTTGCTCGGGGTGGTCCTGGGCACCGGCTCGCGCCGGCGCGTGATGCTGATCGGCGGGACCTTCCTGATCTTGGCCGCCGCCGTCTACGCCGCCTTCATCGCCGGCATGTTCGAGGTGCTCGCCTACCTCTCGCTGCTCGGCTGGATCCGCGTGGTCGTCGCCATCCTGGCCGGCCTGATCGCCGCCGTCCACATCAAGGACTACGTCGCCTTCAAGCAGGGCCTCAGCTTCACCACGCCCGACGCCGCCAAGCCCGGCATCTACAAGGGCATCCGCCGCGTCATGAAGGCTGAAGGCTCGCTGTTCATGACCCTCGGCGCGACCGGCGCCCTGGCGGTCGGCGTCACCCTGGTCGAACTGCCCTGCACCATCGGCCTCCCGGTCGTCTGGAGCGCCCTGGTGGCCGACGCCGGCGTCGGCCGCGGCGTGTTCGGCGGGCTGCTGGGGCTGTACATGCTGCTCTACCTGCTCGACGAGCTGGTCATCTTCGGCGTCGCCGTCGTCACCCTCCGTGCCGCCCGCGTCGGCGAGGGGGGCGCCCGCGTGCTCAAGCTGCTGAGCGGCTCGGTCATGCTGGCGCTGGCGGTCGCGATGCTGCAGTTCCCCGAGGCCCTCGGATCGCTCACCGGCACCGTCGTGGTGTTCGGCGTCGCACTGGGGGGCGCCGGCCTGGTGCTGCTGGCACACCGCTGGATCCACCCGCAGAGCAGCCCCTTCGGCGGCACGTCGGGCGCTGAGCGCGCCTGAACCCGGCCGGCCTCACTCCCCCGTGTCGGGGCAGTGCTCGCGCAGGTACGCCTCCATGGCGTCCGCCTCCATCGGCCGGGCGATCAGCCAGCCCTGCACGGCGTGGCAGCCCACGCCCTCGAGGAAGGCCCGCTGATCCTCGGTCTCGACCCCTTCGGCCAGCGTCTGCAGCCCGAACGCCTCCGCCAGGCGCACCATCGCCCGCACCAGCTCGCGGTCGGCCTCGTGCGCGTCGCCCGTCAGCTTGTCGACGAACGTCCGGTCGATCTTGAGCAGGTCGGCGGGCAGGCGCTGCAGCTGCCCCAGCGACGCGTAGCCGGTCCCGAAGTCGTCGATCGCGACCCGCACGCCGGCCTGGCGCAAGCGTTCCAGCGACGCCAGGATCTCGTCGCGGGCGATCATCGCCGTCGTCTCGGTGATCTCGATCTCCAGCGCCGACGGCTCCAGCCCCGCCTCCGCCACGTCGCTCAGCACCTCGCCCGCCCACTCCGGATCGTCCAGCTCGCGCGCCGAGACGTTGATCGCGACGTGCGCGCAGATCGGGCCGCGGACGCGCCAGGCGGCCAGGTGCGAGAGCGCCTGGCGGCGCACCGCTCGGCCCAGCGCGCCGATCTGGCCGGACCGCTCGGCCTCGACCACGAAGCGATCCGGCGCGACCGGACCCCACTCGGGGTGGGTCCAGCGCGCCAGCGCCTCGACGCCGAAGACGCCGGGGCGCCGCAGCCGTTGCTGGGGCTGGAACGCCACCGTGATCCGCTCCTCGGCCAGCGCCGTCGCCAGCGCCGCCCGAAGCGCAAGCCGCTCGGCCGCCAGGTGATCGAGCTTCCGGGCGTAGTAGCGCACCGTGCCCGGACCGATCTCCTTGGCGGTGTACATCGCCGATTCGGCGTGGGTCAGCAGCTCGGTCGCGGTCCGACCGTCGTGCGGTCCGATCGCCACGCCGGCGCAGCAGCTCAGCTGGAGCGAGTGCCCGTGCGCTTCGAACGGCGCGGCCAGCGTCTGCTGCATCGCCCGCACCTCGGCGTCCAGATCGTCGGACGCGCGCCAGGCGCTGGACGCCACGAGGAAGTGATCCCCTCCGTAGCGGCCCAGCACCGTCCAGCCGAGGCGGTGCGATTCGAGCCGCGAGGCGAACGTCCGCAGCACCTCGTCGCCGGTGGCGTGGCCTAGCGACTCGTTGATGGCGCGGAAGCCGTCCAGCCCCAGCACCGCCAGGGCCAGCGGCGCGTCCGCAGGCCGGCCCCGCAGCGAGCGCTCCAGCGTTCGCAGGGCGCCGCTCCGGTTGGGAAGCCCGGTCAGGGGATCAAAGAACGTGAGGCGATCGACCTGTTCCGACAGCTCGCGCAGCTCGGTCACGTCGACGTCGATGCCGTGCACCGCCACCGCGCGACCGTCCTCGCCGTGCTCGGGCGTCGCTCGGGACAGCACGCGGCGCACCTCGCCCTCGCGGGTCACCATGCGGAACTCGTTGTGGTACGCGCCGCGTGGATCGGACAGGAACGAGTTCAGTTCGCGCAGCGCTCGCTCGCTGTCGTCCGGGTGCAGCAACCGGCCGACGCCGTCCGGGCCGACGTCGTCCGCGAGCTCGTCGGGCTGGTAGCCGAAGTGCCGCTTCCATGCGTCCGACACGTCGAACCTGCCCCCGGTCAGGTCCAGGGTCCAGGTCCCGAAGCTGGCGGCCTCCATCGCCAGGCGGTTGCGGACCTGCTCGCTGCGCAGCCGCGCCTCGGTCTCGCGCACGCGGCCGATGTCCTGGACGGTGGCGATGAACTTGGCGTCCAGCGACGAGTCCGGGTCGACCCGCGTCACCGTCGTCGCGGTCTCGACCGTCGTGCCGTCGGGCCGACGCCGCCTGACTTCGTAGGTCGTGGAGCCCTCGCGCTCGGCCTCGGCCAGCCGGGCGGCGACGACGGCGCGGTCGGCCTCCTCGAACAGCTCCAGGATCGGCCGCCCGACCAGCTCGTAGGGCGACGTCCGGTGCAGGCGCGCGTAGGCCGGGTTCGCCATCGCGAGCCGCGTCCCGCTGGCGTCCGACAGGGCCACGCCCACGCTCATGGCGTCGAAGATCTGACGCCAGCGCGCCAGGTCGGCCTCGCGCCGCTTGCGCTCGCTCACGTCGTGCTTGACGGCGACGTAGTTGCGGACCTCGCCGCCGGCGTCCCGGATCGGGGTGATCGTCATCTCCTCGTCGTAGAGGCTGCCGTCCTTGCGACGGTTGACCAGCTCCCCGCGCCAGGTGCGACCCGCCGTGATGGTGTCCCACAGCGCGGCGTAGAAGGCGTCGTCCTGCAGGCCCGAGCCGACCAGATCGCCCGGACGCGACCCCATCGCCTCGTCCCGGCCGAAGCCGGTCAGGCGCGTGAACGCCGGGTTGCACCACAGGATCCGGCCGCCCACGTCGGTCAGCACCAGCGCGCTGTCCGCCACGTGCAGCGCGTGGTCGCGCAGGTGCAGCAGCTCCTGGGTGCGGACCAGGTCGCTGACGTCCTCGACCAGCGTGTAGCGCAGGCGCCGGCCGTCCCGCTCGACCGGGCCGCTGGCGACCCGAACGGTGCGGACGGAGCCGTCGGCCAGGCGATGCTGGACGTCGGCGACGGGCCGCTCGTGGGTCGATGCGCGCGCCAGGTCGGCCCGCGCCTGAGCGTCCGACCGGACAACCACGTCGGACATGCGCATCGTGCGCAGCGTGGCGCGCGACCAGCCGTAGAACCGCACCGCCGCCGGGTTGGCGTCGACGATGGCGTCGTCCGAGGGATCGATGAGCAACATGACGATGTGCTCGTTCTCGAACAGCGCGCGGAAGGCGTCGGCGTGCGCAGCGTCCACGAGGCTCGACGCTACCAGTCGCAGCGCGCGCCGCGCGTGTCGAATCGGCGCCGCGAACGCGCTAGCCTACGCCCATGAACCCACGACCGCTCGGATCCACCGGCCTGACCGTCAGCGAGATCGGCTTCGGCGCCTGGGCCATCGGCGGCTCCTGGGGCCACGTCGAGGAGACGCAGGCCACGTCCGCCCTCCACGCCGCCCTGGACGCCGGCGTCACCTTCCTCGACACGGCCGACGTCTACGGCGACGGGCGCAGCGAGCGCCTCATCGCCGGCGTGCTGGCCGAGCGCACGCCCGCCGAGCGCGAGCGGATCGTGGTCGCGACCAAGGCCGGCCGCCGCCTCGACCCCCACACCGCGGACGGCTACGTGCACGAGAAGCTGGCCGCCTTCGTCGACCGCTCGCGCGCGAACCTGAAGGCGGACACGCTCGACCTGCTGCAGCTGCACTGCCCGCCGACCGACGCCTACCGGCGCGACGCGATGTACGACGCGCTGGAGCGGCTGGCCGCCGAGGGGCGCATCCGCTACGGCGGGGTCTCCGTCGAGACCGAGGAGGAGGCGCTGCTGGCGCTCGAACGGCCGGTCGTGCGCACGATCCAGATCATCTACAACCCGTTCCGGCAGAAGCCGGCCGAGCGGGTGTTCCCGCTCGCGCGCGAGCGGGGGGTCGGCATCATCGTCCGCGTTCCGTTGGCGTCCGGCCTGCTGACCGGCAAGTTCTCCGAGGACGCCACCTTCGAGGCGGACGACCACCGTGCCTTCAACCGGCACGGCGAGGCGTTCGACGTCGGCGAGACCTTCGCCGGCGTGGACTTCGCGAGCGGCGTCGCCGCCGCGCGCGAACTGCAGGCGATCGTGCCCCAGGGCGCCAGCCTGGCGCAGGCGACGCTGCGCTGGATCCTGATGGACCCGGCGGTGTCCACCGTCATCCCGGGGGCCAAGCGTCCCGACCAGGCGCGCGAGAACGCCGCCGCGTCCGAGCTGGCGCCGCTGTCCGAGGAGGCGATGGCGCTGGTGCGGCGGGTCTACGACCAGCGCATCCGCGAGCAGGTGCACGCGCGCTGGTAGGCGTCGCCTACAGGATCAAGGAGGGCACGTCCATCCCGCGTCAGGCCGAGCGCGCCGCCGACCACAGCAGGTAGGCCGCGACCACCAGCGAGCCGGCCAGGTCGGCCGCGAGCGCCACCGGTCTGCCCGGCGCCAGCACCGACGTGCCCAGCGACGCGACGACGCCGGCGTCCACCAGGCACTTCGCGCGGAACAGGACCCGCTGGCTCGTCACGATGGGGTCGGGCGCGGCACGCTCCAGGCGGGCGTAGCGTCGCCAGAAGCCGGCGTTGACCAGCAGGCCCGCCGCCGCCACGCTCAGGCCGATCCAGAGAGGACCCGTGGGCCGGAACGCGCCGGTCCGGAGGGCGGCCACGACCAGGATCGCCACCCCCGAGAGCGTCAGCGCCGCGCGCGTCGCCGTACGGGCACGGGCCTCCCAGCGGATCCGTGTGGCGTCCGGCACGTCGCCCTCCGCGGTTCGTCGGTGCGCCACGAAGGCGACCCCGATGGCGGCCAGCTCGGTCGAGCGCCGTAGGAAGTCCGCCAGCTGCGTGGTCGAGTGGCTCAGCACCACCGCCAGCGCCGTGACCGGCGGACCCCAGGCGCTCAGCGCCAGCGACCAGGCCAGCGTCCGACCGCGTCCACGGGACGGCGAGGCTCGCGTCACCTCACGCCCCCACGACGATCCGCGTCAGCGTGGGGCCGAGCCGGGTCGCGATCGCCACCGTCAGCCACACGGCGCTCGCCGCGGCCGCGGGCACGGTCAGGGTGTCGGTGCCGTGGGGCGAGTAGAGCTCGACCGCCGCCGCGACCGGGCCCGCCACCAGGCCCGCTGCCAGGGCCGAGCCCAGGTCGGCGGCGCCGTACGTGCCGACCGTCAGCGCGACCGCCGTCCCCGCCGCGACCGCCATGGCGGTGGTGCCCTCCGCCGTCTTGTCGCCGTCCAGGAAGCGACCGTGGGCCGCGTGTCGCCCCAGCGTCCGTCCGATCAGCGCAGCGAGCGCATCGCCCAGCGTCCACGCCATCACGCCGGCGGCCAGGGCGGTCCGTCCCTCCGCGCCCCCGAGGCCCCAGAACAGGGCGACGTTCAGCGCGAACGACGCTTGCACCCAGAGCAGCGAGCGCCGCAGTTCGCCCCGACCGGGGGCCCGATCCGGGAAGGTCCGCGCGTAGCCGGGCCAGCGCTCCAGCGCCAGCAACGCCGGGTAGGCGATCAGCACCAGCAGGGCCGACGCGGCGATCGCCAGGTACCAGTGGTCGAACAGCCCGAGCAGCAGCCAGATCGACGCGCCGTAGCCGAGGTGCTGGGTCTTGCGCACCAGCTCGTCCGGAACGGCGGGCCAGGCGCGCAGGCTCATCGGGACGACGAGGAGCGCCAGCAGGTAGTAGCCCGTCAAGCTCGCGGAAGCGAGAACGAACGCACGCATGGCGACTCCGAACCGGGCCCGTGCCCCCATGCTAGGTCCGGAGCGTGCGGCGCGCCGTGCCGGGCGCCTCGCGGGCGTCAGTCCTCGAACAGGCGGGGCTGTCGGGCCCGTCCCGGGACGCGGAACGCGTCGCTGGACAGGGCCGGTCGGCGCTCGAGCCCGTGGCGGCGCAGCGCCAGCTCGTAGAGCGAGCGGATCTGATCGGCGTAGGTTCCCGTGCCCCGCATGCGACGGCCGAAGTCGGCGTCGTTCAGGCGGCCGCCGCGGACCTCGCGGACGCGGGCCAGCACGCGGCTGGCGCGGGCCGGGTCCAACGTCGCCAGCCAGGAGCGGAAGACCTCCTCGACGGCGTGCGGCAGGCGAAGCATCACCGTGCCCGCGAAGGCGGCCCCGGCGTCCGCCGCCGCCGCGAGGATGGTGGGGATCTCGGCGTCCGTCAGCCCGGGGATCACCGGCGCGACGTTCACGCCGACCGGAACGCCGGCGTCCGCCAACGCCCGGATCGCGGCCAGGCGACGGGCCGGGCTCGAGGTGCGTGGCTCCATCGAGGCCCGCAGGTCGTCGTCCAGCGTCGTGATGCTGATCGTGACGGCGACGGCTCGGTGGTGGGCGAGTTCGCTCAGGAGGTCCAGGTCCCGCGTCACCAGGTGGTTCTTGCTGATCAGCGAGACCGGTTGACGGTGCTCGGCCAGCACCTCGAGGCAGGCGC
Organism: uncultured bacterium; assembly: GCA_964545455.1. GTDB lineage: Bacteria > Deinococcota > Deinococci > Deinococcales > Trueperaceae > SLSQ01. The sequence goes on from CAZJGU010000069.1 coordinate 11,558, forward strand.
GGGTGACGCGCTCGCGACGCTCGAGCGGCTGGTAGGGGTCGGTCACGCCGGACAGGGCGATCGGCTCGGGAACCCACGACGGCGCCGCCAGCGCCCGCCGCAGCAGCGCGGCCGCGTCGCGCTTGACGAAGAGCTCGCGTTCGAAGTCCAACCCGGCCGACAGGCCCAGGTACTCGTGCGTCGGTCGGGCGTAGCAGTAGGCGCAGCCGTGCTCGCAGCCGCGGTACGGGTTCAGGCTGACCGAGAAGCCCACGTCGGGACTGCTGTTGCGCGACAGGATCGATCGCGACGCGTCGGCGTGGACGCGCGTGGCCGGCCGCAGGTCCTCGGGCTCGGTCGCGTCGGGGTCGCGCTCGAGGGCCCGACCGCCGAAGCGGTTGGCGGGATCGACGTCCGCGCCACGCCCGACGAAGCGGGGTCCGCGCGCGCGGTCCTCGTCGTGCTCGCTCAGCTCAGGTGCTCCCGCGCCCAGGCCACCAGCGGTTCGGCGTCGCCGAAGACGCGCAGCACGCGCGCGACGACCTCGTCCGGATCCTCCAGCCAGGGGCCCGCCTCGAAGCTGCGCGCCATCGTCACGCCGGTGTGCTTGAGGAGCTCGATCCGCGGGTGGTCCGGATCGGCGTCGCGTGGGCCGCGGCTCAGCGTCCTGCCCCCCACGTCGTAGCCCCCGTCGCGGAGTTGCTGGACGATCGCCTCGAGCGCTTCGCCGGAGGTCTTGGCGTCGACGGCCTGGCGGAAGCGCTGGAGCCGTTCGCGGTCCAGCTGGTGCGCGCCCGCCGCGACGAACAGCGCGTCCGGCCCCAGCTGCAGGTAGCGCGCCGCCTCGCCGACGTGCCCGCCGACGGTCGCGGCGATCCACTCCTTGTAGGGCCGCTTGTCCTTGCTGAAGCGCACGTCGCGGTGCTGCCGGAACAGCTTGCCGGGGCCGAAGACGCCCTCGAGTTCCTGCACCAGCGCGGTCATCGGGCCGCGCAGCTCGCGCTCGTAGCGTGCGCGGTTCGCGTCGAACCAGGTCTTGTCGTTGTGCTCGCGCAGCTCCCGCAGGAAGCACAGGGCGTCGGGCGCGAAGCCCTCGAAGCGCTCCGGCGTGGCGTCGCGGCCGCTCACGAGGGCGTGCCCTCGCGCAGCAGCTCCTCGAAGCCGGCCAGCTTGGCGAGGTCCACCTCGGCCACGGCGCCGTCGAGCATCGCGTCGATCTCGCGGATCGAGTCCCGCAGCTGCGCCGCCCGCTCGAAGCGCAGGTCCGCGCTGGCGACGTACATCTCCTGCTCCAGCGCCTCGCGCCGGCGCACCAGCTCCAGCCGGGTGTCGTCGTCCAGCCGCGTCGGCGCGGCGGCGACCGCCTCCTCCTGCTCCTGGCCGTAGCGCAGCACGGCGCGGACCGCCTTGCGGATCGTCTGCGGGGTGATGCCGTGCTCGGCGTTGTACGCCAGCTGCTTCTCGCGCCGCCGGTCGGTCTCGTCGATCGCCTCGCGCATCGCGTCGGTGACCACGTCGCCGTACATGAACACCTCGCCGCGCACGTTGCGCGCGGCTCGGCCCGTCGTCTGGATCAGGCTGCGCGGGTTGCGCAGGAAGCCGGACTTGTCGGCGTCCAGGATGCACACCAGACTCACCTCGGGGATGTCCAGCCCCTCGCGCAGCAGGTTGATGCCGACCAGCACGTCGAAGCGCCCGAGGCGCAGGTCGCGGATGATCTCCTGGCGCTCCATCGCGTCGATGTCGCTGTGCATGTAGCGCACCCGCATGCCGTGGTTCGCGAGGTACTCGGTCAGGTCCTCCGCCATCTTCTTCGTGAGGGTCGTGACGAGCGTCCGCTCGCCCTCCTCGGCCCGGGCGCGCGCGGCGAAGAGCAGGTCGTCGACCTGGCCCTGCGTCGGCTTGACGGTGATGCGCGGGTCCACCAGGCCGGTCGGCCGCACCACCTGCTCGGCCACCTGGTCGGCGTGCCCCGCCTCGTAGTCGCCCGGCGTGGCCGAGACGAAGACGACCTGCCCGACCTTGCCGAAGAACTCCTCGCGCTGCAGCGGCCGGTTGTCCAGCGCGGCCGGCAGGCGGAAGCCGTACTCGACCAGCGTCGTCTTGCGCGCCCGGTCGCCGTTGTACATGCCCGAGATCTGAGGCACCATCTGGTGGCTCTCGTCCAGGAAGATCAGCGCGTCGTCGGGGAAGTAGTCCAGCAGGGTGCTGGGCGTCTCGCCCGGCTTGCGGCCGTCGAGGTAGCGCGAGTAGTTCTCGATCCCCTTGCACGTGCCCAGCGTCCGCAGCATCTCGAGGTCGTACATGGTGCGCTCGCGGATGCGTTGCGCCTCGAGCAGCTTGCCGTTCGCCTCGAACTGGTCGATGCGCTGTTCGAGGTCGCGCTCGATCTCGTCGGTGATCGCGCCCAGCGACTCCTCCGGCATCATGTAGTGGCTGGCGGGGAAGACGGTGGTGCTCTCGAGCGGTGCGACCGGATCGTTCGTGACCGGGTGGAGGACCGACAACCCGTCGATCTCGTCCCCCCACAGGTCGATCCGGGTGGGCTGCTCGTCGTGCGCGCCCCAGACGTCCAGGACGTCGCCCTTGACGCGGAACGCGCCCGGCCGCAGCTCGGTGTCGTTGCGGTCGTACTGCATCGAGACCAGCCGTCCCAGCAGTTCCTCGCGCCCCATCCGCAGGCCCGGCGCCAGGACGAGGTTCTTGCGCTTGTACTCCGTCGGCGAGCCCAGGCCGTAGATGCACGACACCGACGCGACGATGATGGTGTCGCGGCGCGTCAGCAGGCTGCGCGTGGCCGAGTGGCGCAGCCGCTCGAGCTCCTGGTTGATGTTCGCGTCCTTCTCGATGAACAGGTCGCGGGCCGGCACGTACGCCTCGGGCTGGTAGTAGTCGTAGTAGCTGACGAAGAACTCGACCGCGGCGTCGGGGAAGAACTCGCGGAACTCGCTGGCGAGCTGGGCGGCGAGGATCTTGTTGGGCGCCATGATCAGCGCGGGACGCTGCGTCGCCTCGATCACGCGGGCCATGGTGTGCGTCTTGCCGGACGCGGTGACGCCGAGGAGCGTCTGGTAACGCAGGCCGTCGCTCAACCCGTCGACGAGCGACGCGATCGCGGTCGGCTGGTCGCCGGCGGGCTGGTAGGGGGCGTGGACCTCGAGCGGCATGGCCCTTCAGCGTACGTCGTCGGTCGGGTCAGCTCGGTGTCGTGCCGTGCGGACCGCGGCGGCGGCCGGGTCCGATGCGGCACCTGCCCTAGTACGCCGGCCGCCATCCCCCCTCGGGAGCCCGCACGAACGGCAGCCAGGCGACCGCGACCAGGTGCGTCGCCACCCCGCTCGCGGGCAGGCGCACCTCGACCGTGCCGACCTCCAGCTCGGAGGCCAGCGGCGCGCGGAGCGCCTCCAGGTCGCGTTCCAGGTCGGCGGCCAGCTCGGCCGCTTCGGCCTCCGCACGCTCCAAGGCGGCGCGAGCCTGCGCCACGTCGGACGCCTCCTTCTGCACACGCCCGGCCGAGCGCAGCGTCGTGCCGATGCGGCTGCTGCTGGGCGCCTTGCCGCCCAGGAACCCGCTCAGCAGCGCCGATCCGACCCGCACGACCGTGTCCAGCTGGCGCTGACGCGCCTGGGCCTGCTGCTGCGCGACGGCCGCCTCGGCCCGCGCGACGCGGTTCTCGACCGTTCGCAGCCGCGAGGCGTAGCGCTCGCGCAGGCGCGCCTTCTCCTCGTCGCGACGCTCGCGCTCGCGCAGGGCGGCGCGCTCGCGGAAGGCCGCTTCGCTCTCGTCCGGTCGGCTCACCAGGTCGGTCGGATCGTGCGTGAAGAGGCGCAGCGGCCGTTCGGCCCGCAGCCAGCGGACGAACGCTCGCTCGGCGTCCTTGAGCGCGCCAGCGTCCAGGTCGCCCGGCAGCTCGCCGCCGTAGACCGCGTCCTCGGGCGGCGCGTCGCGCAGCGCCTCCAGCGTCAGCGGTACGTCGTGCCCCGCGGCCCAATCGACCGGCGCAGGTCCGAGCGGCGGGTCCGCGACGCGCACCGCCGTCGTGTGGTGCTCGACAGGTGGCCGCTTGCGGCTCCACGACAGGCCGGCCGACGCCAGCAGGTGCGGAAGCCAGGTGGTCTCGGCCCCGGCGGGCGCGCGCGAGGGGGCGAAGAACTCGGGCACGTCGGGCGGCAGGACCGGCCGGTGGCCGGCAGCGGTCCCGACCGACGCGTCCGCGCGGGCGGCATCGCTCGCGACCCCGGGCGCCGCCAGCCGCCCCTCCTCGGCGCGGACGGGATGGTCGGCCATCAGGCGCTCGATCTGCGGTCGCGCCAACGGACCGGCCAGGTAGCTCATCACCCAGCGGGTGCGCATCAGACGCGGCGCCGCCTCGTGCACGCTGTGCAGCAGGAACGTGCGCTTGCCCAGGCTGCCCAGGCGCTCGCCCAACGCGCGCGTGTCCACGCCGGCCGAGCTGTCCGCTCGGCTGAGGCCGGACAGGACCCGGTCGCGGTCCTGCTCGGTCTGCAGGCGGCCCAGGAACCAGGTGCCGGCGTTCGAGAGCGCCTTGTAGTCCAGGTCGACCGGGTTCTGCGTCGACAGCACCACCCCGATGCCGAAGGCGCGCGCCTGCTTGAGCAGCGTCAGCAGCGGCGTCTTCGAGGGCGGGTTCGCCGTCGGTGGCAGGTAGCCGAACACCTCGTCGATGTACAGCAGCGCGCGCAGGGTGCCGGTCCCCGACTGGCCCCGCATCCAGCTGATCAGCTCGTTCAGGACCAGGGTGGTGGCGAACATCCGCTCGGCGTCCGACAGGTGCGCGGTGGTGATCACGCTGGTGCGCGGGCGGCCGTCCGGAGTCGTCAGCAGCGCCTCGGCCGCCAGCGGCGC
>CAZJGU010000070.1:0-8776 GCA_964545455.1 uncultured bacterium
GCGAGGCCGACGCGGTCGATCCAGGCGCGGGCCCGCTCGTGCCGCTCCTCGAGACCCACGCCCTGCACGCGCAGACCGAAGGTGACGTTGGCGAGGACGGTCCGGTGCGGCAGCAGGCCGAAGCGCTGGAACACCATGCCCATCGTGTGGCGTCGCATGTCGCGCAGGGCGCGCGGGCCGAGCGCCAGGACGTCCTCCCCGTCGAGGCGAACGGTGCCCGCGGTCGGTTCGATCAGTCGGTTGAGGCAGCGCACCAAGGTCGACTTGCCGCTGCCGGAGAGCCCCATGACGACGAACGTCTCGCCGCGCTCGACGTGCAGGCTGATGTCCCGCAAGCCGACGGTATGGCCGGTACGGGCGAGGATGTCGTCCTTGGAGACGCCCTCGTGCAGCAGGGGCAGGACGGACTGGGGGGCGGGGCCGAAGACCTTGGAGAGGGCCTCGACCTCGATGTGGGGCTGCGCCGGGTCGGGCGCCGCCACCGCTTGGTCGTGGTTCGTCAACTCAGCGCCCCTCCGGCGTGGGGTCCCAGCGGCGGCTGTACCCGGCGGTGATGCGGTCCATGACGATGGCGACGAAGACGATGGCGAGTCCGGCCTCGAGACCGAGACCGACGTCGCCTCGCTGCAGGCCGCGAAGCACTTCCTGCCCCAAGCCGCGGGCGCCGATCATCGAGGCGAGGACGACCATCGCGAGCGCCATCATGATCGTCTGGTTGACGCCGGCCATGATCGTCGGCAGCGCGAGCGGCAGCCGGACCCAGATGAGCGTCTGGCGCTCCGACGCGCCGAACGCGTAGGCGGCCTCGAGCACCTCGGCATCCACCAGGCGAAGGCCCAGGTCGGTGAGTCGGATGATGGGCGGGACGGCGTAGACGAACGTGGCGATGATCGCCGCGACGTTCCCCAGGCCGAAGAACATGACCACCGGCACCAGGTAGACGAAGCTCGGCATCGTCTGCATCCCGTCGAGCAGCGGCCTGAGCAGCGTCTTGACGATGTCGCTGCGAGCCATCGCGATGCCGATCGGGATTCCGATGACGATCGTGAACAGCGTGGCGATGAGCATGATGGCCAGCGTGGTCATCATCTCGGACCAGAGGCCGAAGGTCCCGACCAGCACCAGCAGGCCTGCGAGCGTGGCGGCGGGCCAGATGCGCCGTCCGCTCGCGTGCCACACGAGCCCAGCGACCAGCACGACCACCAGCCACCAGGGCATGGTGACGAGCCCGCGCTCGACCCGCACCAGCAGGAGCAGCAGCGTGTCGGTGATGCCGCGGAACACGTCTCCGTAGGTCGCGACGAGCCAATCGACGCCGTCGTTCGTCCAGCCGCGCAACGGGATCCGCCAGGCCTCCGGGAACGGCTGGTTCAGGAAGGTAAGCATCGGCGGGGGCTAGCTCGGCCCGACCGAGCCGCCACCCGTGGTCGGCGGGTGAACGGCTGGCTGGGTCGGGCTATCGAGGCGGTCAGGCACGACGGTCGACGCTTCAGCGAAGAACGCCGAGCATCACCGAAGGGCACCAAGGACGCGTTCGGTCACGGCCGGGTCGACGTCCGACAGCCATGCGCCCCACACGTCGGGGTTCTCGCGCATGAAGGCGAGCGCAGCCTCCTGCGTGTCGGCGTCGTTGGCCTCCATGAACGCGAGCATCTCGTTGATGGTCGCGGTTTGCAGGTAGAACGCGTCGAGGAACGACTCGATCGGGGCCGGAATCGTGTTCGCGAACTCCGAGCCGAGACCGACCGCGGCGACGACCACCGGGTAGTCGCAGGCGTCGGTGGCTTCCTCCGGCGTGTTCGCCTCGGCCATGGCGTTCATGTGGGCGAAGCACTCATCGTCGTACGCCGGCTCCTCGAGGCGCAGCATGTCCAGCCGCCCCATGATGCCGGTGGGCTCCCAGTAGTAGCCCAGCCACGGCTCGCCGAGGGTGTAGGCGGTCTCCATCGTGGTCTCGAGCGCGATGCCGGTACCGGGCCGGAAGTTGGTGTAGTGGTCTTCGAGTCCGTACACGACCATCTTGACGTTGTTGATGCCCTCGCAGTACCAGCCGATCACGCAGTTGTAGAAGCGCCCCTTGTCCGGCTGCTCGGGGTCGCGGAACAACTCGGCGTACTGCGCAAGGTCGCTCACGGAACGCAGGTCGGGTGCCTGCGGCTCGATCCCGCGCTCGGCATCGCCCTCGACCAGGTAGCGCGGCACGTAGAAGCCCTGCGCGGCATCGTCGAAGACGTGGCTGAGCTCGCGGACTTGGCCTTCGGCGACCGCCTCGATCCAGAACTCCGGGGCGTTGTCGACCCAGAGCTCCATGTCGACGTCGACATCGCCGCGGATCAGACCCTGGAGGATCGGCAGGGTAGCGCCGGGAATCGCGTCGGTCGCACAGCCGAAGCCTTCTTCGAGGACGAACCGAGCGAGGTTGGTGAGGATGTCGGCGCTGTCGTAGCCGAGCTCGGCGAACACGATGGGGCGGTCGAATCCGACGCACGCCGTGTCGTCCTGGGCGAACGCCGGCGCGCCCGCGAGCAACGTGAGCGTCAGGGCCGAAGCGATCGCGCGGCGGAGAAGGCGGTACGTCGTCATGGGTGTTCCCCTTCCAGAGCTCCGCGCCCGTGGGAGCGACCGTGCTCTCGGCTCGTGGCGCGGAACGGTCGTGGCTGTGGCTCTAGGCCATCGCTCGATGCCTACCGTACGATGGAAGGGTACATCAGTACGTACCCAGCATCGGTGGCTTCGGCCGCGGTCGTGCGCCTGCCCTACGGATCCGCGACGTCCGGGCCGCTCGCGTGCCGTTCCGCGAGCGGCACGACCGACCGCTTCGGTCGGGCCGGGACCGGCTCCCGCCACGACCACGCCAGGACGAGGATCAGGGCGAGGACGGCGACCTCCAGGCCTGCCGCCAGGCCGTAGTAGGACGCCCACGCCTCGCCGACCGCGTTGCCCACCGACACGAGGGCGTACGCCGACGCGACGACGAGGTTCGCGATGCGGTTCGCGCGGCGCGGCAGCATGGTCGAGAGCACGATCATCAGGATCGGAACCGCCATCAGCGCCAGCGCTCCGACGGCCCAAGCCTGCGAGATCCTGAACTCCCAGACGATGCCGGCCAGGATGTCGTCGATCACGCCCGGCAGGTAGAAGCCGAGGATGTCGACGTAGGCGTAGAGGAACATGAAGCTGGCCCAGGCCGCCGCCAGCTTGACCTGCCTCGGAAGCGGTGCGTGGCTCGGCGCAGCGGCGCCGTGCTGGTCGTCGTGCATGCGCAGTCCCTCCTCGGGTGCCGAGCGTCGCGAGCGCGGCACATCCCGCTCGACGCTCACGCTTCGTACGCTGTACGAGGCACGCCGCATGATGCCCGTACGCTGTACGATTGTCAAGTACGCCACTCGCCGAAGGGAGCAGCCATGAGCGGATCGTCGAACGACGCCCCGTCGCCCCGCGCGCTCAGTCGCGAGCGGGTCCTCGCCGAAGCGCTCCGCCTCGCGGACGCCGAGGGGCTCGAGGCGGTCACGATGCGCCGCCTGGCCCGCGAACTCGGCGTGGGCGCCATGTCCCTCTACCACTACGTGACGAACAAGGACGAGCTGCTCGACGGCATGATCGACCTCGTCTTCGCCGAGATCGCGTCGCCGCCCCCGGACGCGGCGTGGCGCGAAGCCCTTCGGCAGCGATCGATGTCGCTTCGCAGCGTGCTGCTCCGGCACGCCTGGGCGATCCCCCTGATGGAGACGCGTTCGACGCCCGGCCCCGCCAACCTGCGCCATCGCGAGGCCGTCACCGCCTGCCTTCGCCGTGCGGGCTTCGCCATCGACATGACCGCCCACGCCACCTGGCTGCTCGACAGCTACGTCTACGGCTTCGTCCTCCAGGAGGCGAGCCTCCCGTTCGCGTCCGCCCGCGAGCTGGCGGACCGCGCCGACGACTTCCTCGCGCAGGTGCCCGGCGACGCGTACCCGTACGCGCGCGAGACGGCGAGCGCGCTTCTCGCCTCGGGCTACGATCCCTCCCGCGAGTTCCCCTTCGGCCTCGACGTGATCCTCGACGCGCTGCAGCGCCTGCGCGGTCGCGGCTCGGCCAGCCAGGAGCGCGACTAGCGGGACACCGGCTCGTGGCCGGTCGACGCGCGGCCCGCGGGGACGCCCGCAAGGTGCTCGAGGAACCAGTCCCGCGCCAGCACGATCACCCGCGTCAGGGCGCCGGGCTCCTCGAACAGGTGCGTCGCGGCCGGCACGATGGCGACCTTCGCGACCTCGCCGAGACGGCGACCGGCGCGTTCGTTGAGGTCGACGACGATCTCGTCGCGCGCCCCGACGATGAGCAGCGTCGGACACCGGACGCGGCTCAGGAAAGCGCCAGCCAGATCGGGACGGCCACCACGGGACACCACCGCCCGGACCTCGCCCGGGTGGTCGGCCGCCGCGACCAGCGCCGCCGCCGCGCCGGTACTCGCCCCGAACAGGCCGAGCGGCAGGTGGCCGACCGCCGCGTCGCGCGCGCTCTCCTCCATCGCGGCCGCGAGGCGGCGTGCGAGCAGGGCGATGTCGAAGCGGTGACGCCGATCGAGCCGGTCGGCACGGTCCTCCTCTTCGCTCAGCAGGTCCATCAGCAGGGTCGCGAACCCCGCATCGACGAGGCCCGCGGCGACTCTGCGGTTGCGGGGGCTGAAGCGGCTGCTGCCGCTGCCGTGCGCGAAGAGGACCCGTCCCGACGGCGCATCGGGCACCGTCAGGTCGCCGTGGACGGTCACGTCGCCGTCACGGATGGTCAAGGTGCGGGTCACGGTCATGGCCGACCTCCCGGAAACGAGCTCACGCAGCCCGCCGTCCTGCTCCCCACTCCAGCACACCACCGGCTTTCGCGGGTCGGCGGATCTCGGACACACCGCCGTACCGACCGCCGAGGGCCGCGTCAGGGGATCAAGAGGTAGCGCCCGATGTCGAACAGGCCGATGTTGGTGCGGATCGAAACCGCCAGTCGTAGCACCGTGCCGACGCTGGGTCCGGGCCCGGTGAAGCCCAGCGCTGCGTACGGCTCGCGCGCGAGGGAGGGGTGCGTGAGCCGGAAGGCGCTCTCCTCGTCCCCCTCGGCGATCGACAGCGGAGCGGGAAGGGGTTCGTTCGCACGGGCGAGGACCTCCACCCCCGTCTCGACGTTCCCCAGGTAGAAGTCGCGCGCGACGTCCGCGGGCGCACGCGCGTACGCCCGGGGCGTCCACGCGCAGGTGCCCATCGCGGGCAGGAGGTCGGCCAGATCGCCGTCCTCCACGCTCCGCCCGCTCAGGTCGAAGGTCAGAAGCCGCGCCGACGGCGTCCAGTTCCAGATGATCGTCGCGAAGGCGACCCGCTCGACCCCGTCCTCCCCGCGCTCGATCCCGACCAGCGCCAGCGGTCGGACGGCCGCGGCGCCGGCGGCGAGGGCCGCCTCGACGTCGGCCCGGAGCGTGCGGGGGTCGTCGTCCCCGCCGACCGGCCGGGGCCCCAGGCCATAGGGCTCCTGGAAGCGCGCCAGCACCCGGCGCCAGGAGGCCAGGTCCAGGGCCGCCTCGGTCCAGCCGGAGGGCAGCACCCCGCGGGCGTGCAGCCAGCGGGCGTTCGGATCGTCGAACCCACCCTCGTCGCGTCGGACGGGGAACGCCGGCTCCAGCGCCTCGTAGGCGGCGCGCGCCAACGCGGTCGCGATCCGGGCGCGCCCCTCGGGCGTGGCCGGATCGCCGGACCGCGTGGCCGCGTCCAGGGACGGAGCGCACCGCCCGACGTGGACGGTCGCCTCCGAGGCGCCCTGCGCGTGAACAGGGAGGATCGCCGCGAGGAGGAGAACCACCCCCACGAGCACCGCTCCGCGACCCTGCCCTCGCCTTCGTCCCACCTGGTCCCCTTTCCGATCGTCGCCGGCGTTCGCTCGCGTCGCCGCGGTTCCGGGGCGACCCGTTCACCGTACGCTCCCCCCGTGCCCGGACACAAGGCGGACGCCCTCGTACCCGATTCTGGCGGACCGGGGCGCGACGCGCCCCGTGTCATACCCGGTGGGGGTATCCGGACCGACGTCGCGGTAGCATCCCGGTATGACCCCCTTCACCACGACCGTTCCCCACGACCTCGCCGCGACCCAGCGACTCCTCACCGAAGCGCTCAAGGAGCGCGGTTTCGGCGTCCTGACCGAGATCGACCTGCAGGCGACGTTCGACGCCAAGCTCGGCCGCGAGCACGAGGGCCACAAGATCCTCGGCGTATGCAACCCCCAGCTGGCCAAGGCGGCGCTGGACGCCGACCGCAACGTAGCGCTGCTGCTGCCCTGCACGGCGACGCTGCGCGAGGTCGAGGGCGGCACCGAGGTGGCGGTCCTCGACCCCGCCGAGGCCTTCCGGCTGGCGACGCCCGAGACGCAGGCGGCCCTGAGCGAGCTGGCGCAGGACGCGCGCGAACGCCTGGCCGCCGCCGTCGACGCGCTGGCCTGAGCCCCGCGCTCCGGTCAGCGACGCAGGCGGGCGACGACCTCGTCGCCCTCGGTCTCGCCGGTCTCGACGAAGCCCAGCGCGCGGTAGGTCCTGCGGGCAACCTCGTTGTCGGGGTGGTAGGAGAGCGCGAAGCCGGCCACGCGACCCTGCTCGGCCAGCCGCACCAGCGCCGCCGCCACCGCGCGGCGGCCGATGCCGCGGCGCTGCCAGCGCCGGTCGATGAGCACGCCCCCCAGCCAGCAGGCGTCGTCCTCTGGATCGATCGCCCACATGAGCATGCCGACGACCTCGTCGCGCAGGCGCACCGCCAACGGCGCCCAGTCGCCCCCGTAGGCGCACAACGCCAGGTAGCGGGACGGCTCGGCCACGAAGCGCCGTTGCGCGGGATCGACCTCCAGGTCGGCGACGGCGCGCCAGCTGGACGCGTCGACCGGCACGAGCACGGGCTCCTGCGACGGTACGGGATCGGGCACGGTCGGCTAGGCTAGCACGCGCGAGGAGGCAGCCGCATGCAGCGACCGCGAACGGTCGTCAGCGACCTCGACGGCACGCTGGCGAACATCGAGCACCGACTCCACTGGATCCACCGTGACGACCCCGACTGGACGGCGTTCTTCCTCGCCTGCCCCGACGACCTCCCGATCGAGAACACCATCGCCGTGCTGCGAACGTTGCACGCGGCGGGCTACGAGGTCGTGCTGGTCAGTGGTCGCGGCGAGGTCGCGCGTCAGGCGACCATCGACTGGCTTTCGCGCCACGGCGTGCCGTGGGACCGGTTGATCCTGCGAGCCGTGGGGGACGACCGCCACGACAGCGAGGTCAAGGCCGAGATGGTCCGGACCCACGATCTGCGTCCCGAGTCGACGCTGGTCGTGCTCGAGGATCGCGCCAGCGTGGTCGCCACCTGGCGCGAGCTGGGCTTCCACGTCTTCCAGGTGGCCGACGGGGACTTCTGATTCGCCGCCCCAGGCGACCTACGCGCCCGACCGACGCTGGGCGTAGGCCAGATCGCCCTCGCGACCACCGGCACGCGCGGCTAGCGTAGGGCATGGACGGCTCGCCGTCCGCTCGTGGGCTGCCGAGCGAGGAGGGAACGATGTGTTGGCTCGCTCTCGGAATCGGTGGGATCATGCTCGTGATCGGTCTGGTGTTCCTGATCCGCTTCTTCGCGGTCGGGGGACCGGGGCACGTCGAGGCGGCGGGCGCCGCCCGGACCGAGTCGATGGTCCTCGGGGCGCTGATGGCGTCGCTGGGCCTGCTGCTCGCGATCCTGGGCGCGACCGGCGCGATCTGCACGAACCTGGGGATCACCGCGGCCCTGTCGCTGGTCGCCTGACGAGCCGATCCGAACCAAGCGATTCCCCGCGCGACGACGGATCGTCCGCGCGGGGAATCGGTCTCAGGATCGCGGTCGCGCTGCCGACCGCTTCCTGGGAGAAGGTAGTGATAGCGCACCCTGAAGGCGAGCGTAAGGGACGAATGTCCCGGCCCGCGATGCGACGCAGGAGGGGCCTCGATCGTGCTATCCTATGAACGATGGAAGCGGGTCCGCGACGCCTGCGGATGACCGCTCCACCAAGCCCTCGTCGACGCGAGGGCTTTTCTCGTTGCGGCACCCGCGGAGGGGACGCCCGTCCCTACCTCCGCACACGAGCAGCGACGACGGTGGAGGGATCATGACCCTCTCCCTGATCCTCGCCCACCCCGATGCCGGCAGCCTCAACCACGCGCTCGCACGGTCGATCCTGGAAGCGCTCGAGGAGGTCGGCCACACCGTCGAGCTGCACGACCTCTACGCCGAGCGCTTCGACCCGGTCCTGCCGGCCGAGGAGATGCGTACGCACCGCTCGACCGACCCTCGCGTCGAAAGCCACGTGCGCGAGCTGGGCGAGGCCGACGGCCTGATCCTCGTCCACCCGGTCTGGTTCGACGCGCCACCCGCCATCCTCAAGGGCTGGGTCGAGCGGGTCGTCCGCGAGGGCGACGCCTACGAGCGGCCAGCGGACGGGGGCTTCCGGGGGCTTCTGAACGCCCGCGCCGCGCTGCTGGTGACGACCGCCAACGCGCCCTACGACGCCGCTGCGGGCGACGCGCTCGATCACTTCTGGCGCGACTTCGTGCTCGCCGCCGCGGGCATCGACACGGTCGAACGCGTCCACCTGACGCCCGTGATCGCCAGCGACCTGGCGACCCGCCGGGGCTGGCTCGAGGAGGTGGCGGAGCGCGCCGAGGCGCTCTTCCCCGCCGACTGAGCGGCCTGCAGCGACGAGGGTAGCCGTACCTACCGTACGGTAGGTTGCCCGGGCATAGACTCTGGCTCGG
>CAZJGU010000070.1:8786-16021 GCA_964545455.1 uncultured bacterium
GAGCTGGCCCTGAAGGAGATGCTCCGCAACCGCGGGCGCTTCGTGTCGATCGGAGCGGTCATCGCGCTGATCACGGTGCTGATCCTGTTCCTGGCCGGCCTGGGCGAGGGCCTCGGCCTCGGCAACCGCCAGTACGTCGCGGGCATCGACGCCGACCTGCTGGTCTACCAGGAGACCGCCGACCTTCAGATCGCCGCAAGCCAGTTCGACCGCTCGACCCTGGCCGCCGTCCGGCGGGCCCCCGGGGTCGCGGACGTCGGGGCGATCGCGTTCGCCTCGACGGTGATCGAGAGCGACGGCGCCGAAGGCCTGCGCACCTCCTTCATCGGGGTCGAACCGGGTCGCCCCGGCGCCCCGCCGCTGGTCGATGGCCCGGGCTTCGGCTCCAGCAGCGCCAACGAAGCGATCCTCGGCCGCCAGGCCGCGCTGCGGAGCGGCGCTCGCGTCGGCGACCTCATCACGCTGCGATCGACGCAGGGGGCGGTGGACGAGCGCTACACGCTGCGGGTGGTCGGCATCTCGACCGGTCAGCAGTACCAGATCGCGCCCAGCGTGCTGGTCCCGCTGCTGGCCTTCGATCGGATCCGGCCGCGCGCGACCGCCGCGTACGACCCCTCCGCCCTCACCTTCAACCTGATCGCCGTCGAAACGACCTCGGGCGCCGAGCCCGCGCAGGTCGCGAGCGCGATCGAGCGCGAGGCGCGCTCGGTCCAGGCCGTCGACAAGGTCACCGCCTACCGATCGATCCCCGGCTACGAGGCCCAGCAGAGCACCGTCGACACGCAGACCTACTTCACGCTGGTGATCGGCATCCTGGTCGTCGGCGGCTTCTTCCAGATCCAGACGCTGCAGAAGCTCGGACAGATCGGCATGCTCAAGGCGATCGGTGCGGCCAACCCGATGATCGCGCTGGCCACCGTCCTGCAGATCCTCTTCACCAACCTGATCGGCGTCGGCGTCGGTGGGCTGGGCACGGCGGCGCTCGCGGCCACCTTCCCGGCGACGGTGCCGATCGTCTTCGACGGTGGCAACGTGGTGGTCGCGGTGGCGGGGCTGCTGATCATCGGCCCGCTGGGCGGCCTGGTCGCGCTGCGCGCGGCGCTGCGGGTCGAGCCGCTCGCGGCCTTGGGGCTGGCCAAGTGAGGGCAACCCCCGCGCGCGAGGCCCAGCGCTACGTCGGCCACGGACCGGCGCTGGTGGCGGACGGCCTGCGCAAGGAGTACCGCCTCGGCGAGCAGACGATCCGCGCCGTCGACGACGTCTCGTTCGAGATCCAGCCCGGCGAGTTCGTCGCCCTCGTCGGTCCCTCCGGATCCGGCAAGACCACGCTGCTGGCGATGCTGGCCGGGTTGCTGCGGCCCAGCGCCGGACGGGTCCGGATCGCCGACCAGGAGATGGCCGAGCTGTCCGATCGCCGACTGACGCGGTTCCGCCGGCGCTCGATCGGCTTCACCTTCCAGGCCAACAACCTGCTCCCCTACCTGACGGTCTTCGAGAACGTGATGCTGATGCTGAAGCTCAACGGCCGGGCGACCGCTGCGGCCGAGGACTGGGCGCGCGACCTCCTGACGCAGTTGGGCCTGGAGGAGCGCCTGAACAACCTGCCCTCGCAGCTCTCCGGCGGTCAGCAGCAGCGGGTCTCGATCGCCCGAGCGCTGATCCACCGACCGGCGGTGGTACTGGCCGACGAGCCGACCGCGAGCCTGGACACCGAGCGCGCCTACCAGGTCGTGAACACCTTCGCCGAGCTGATCCACGAGGCCGGGCGCGCCGGCATCATGGTCACCCACGACCTGCGCATGACCCGCTTCGTCGACCGCGTGCTGCTGATGCGCGACGGCGTACTGGAGCGCATCGTGAGCGAACCCGACGAGATCCGATCCTTCGCCGACGCCGGGCCGTGAGTCCGCGCGCGGCTCCTTCCGGAGGCCTGCCATGACCCGTCTTCGTCCCCTCCTGTTCGTGCTCCTCGGCGTCCTCGCGACGCTCGCCGTCGGCCTCGCAGCGTGGTCGGGCGGCTGGCTGAACGTGGGGCCGCAGGCCTCCGAGGCGGACCGGGCCGCGCCGACGATCGCCGGCGACCCGGCACCGGTTCCAGATCCGCCCTCGACCGAGCCCTCCGGCGGATCGCTGGCGGCCGGCGTGCCGACCAGCGCCGAGGCGGAGCTCCAGCCGGCCCGCACGGCGCGCCTGGCCCTGCCCGTGACCGGCGTGGTGCGGGAGCTGCTCGTGACCGAGGGCGACGCCGTCGCGGCCGGGGCGCCCCTGCTCCGTCTAGATGACGCGCGCGAGCAGGCCCGCGTCGCGGAGGCCGAGGCCGACCTCGCGGTCGCGTCCGCCCAGGTCGACGCGGCCCGGGCCGGCGCCACCGCGGCCCAGCGCAACGTCGCCGTGGCGGACACGGCGCTGGCGGTGGCCGACGCCCAGGTGGACGCGGCCCAGGCGTCGCTCCGGCTCACGGCCACGCAGGCCGACGCCACCATCGCGCAGGCGGAAGCGGCGCTGCGTCAGGCCGAGGCAGGTCGTGCGCAGGCCGAGGCCGCCCTCGCCCAGGCACGGGCCGCAGCGGCGCAGGCCGCCGCCCAGGTCACCTCCGCCGAAGCCCAGCGCGTCCGTGTCGAGGCCGGGCTGGCGAGCGCTCGCCTGGCCCGCTCCGAACGCGAGCTGGTCGCCCCCTTCGCCGGGACGATCGTGGCGATCGGCGTCGAGGTCGGCGAACTCCTGACCGAGCCGGCGCTGACGCTCGTGGACCACTCCAGCTGGTACGTCCGGACGACCAACCTGACGGAGCTGCAGGTCGCCGCGGTCGAGGCGGGCGAGGCCCTCGACGTCAGCATCGACGCCGTCCCCGGCCGCACCTTCCGCGCGACCGTCGACCGGGTGGGCGCACGTCCGCAGCAGGTTCGCGGCGAGGTCACCTACGAGGTGCGCCTTCGCCTCGATCCTGACGACGTCGACGCCGCCACGGCCGAGCTGCTGCGTCCTGGCATGACCGCGGTCGTGCGGGGCCTGTAGCGACGGGCGCCGACGCCTGCGCGACGGCCCCACGGCCTCGAAGGAACCCCCATCCGCGTCCGGGACGAACGTCCTGGACGCGGATTCTCGATTCATCCGCTCGGGTATGCGAACGACGTTTGTCCCTAGTCGCACCCCCTTGCGATACGTGAATCTTCGGACATGAACGTTCCGACCCGTACGACGCCGAGCGGACGGCCGACCCGATGACGGTCGCCGCCGCCGGTCCCACCCACGACGTCGAGACGCTGCCGCTGGTGCTGCAGCTCGTCGCGGCCACCTACCAGTCGCCGCGTCAGGCGCTGCTGCGCGACCTCGAGCGCGGCGCCATCGCCGAGGCGATCGCCCGCGTCGCGGACGCCCTGGAGCTCGCCGCTCCGGCGCTCCCGGACGCCGATCCGACGACGCTGCAGAGCGCCCACGTCGACCTGTTCGTGAGCAGCGCCCGCGGTCGCACCGCGCCCCCCTACGTCGGCTACGCCCTCGACGGCGAGCTGCTCGGCCCGTCCGCCGAAGCGGTGGGCCGTTTCCTCGCGAGCCACGGCATCGGCACCGACCCGGCCTGGCGCGACCTGCCCGACCACCTCGCAGCGGTGGCCGAGGCGGCCTCGATCCTGTCGGTCACCGGTCAGCACCACGCGGCCGAGCGGGTGGCACGAGAGTGGCTCCTGCCCTGGTTCGACCGCTACGCCACCGAGGTGGCGACGAAGGACGTCAGCGACTTCTACGGTCCGCTGACGACGTTCTTGCACGCAGCGATCAGGGAGGTCACGCGTGGCGATCGATCGTAGGACGTTCCTCAAACTGTCCAGCGCGACGGTAGGGGCGGCGGCGATCGGCGGGCAGGCAAGCGCCCAGTCGATCCTGGACCGCATCCCCAACCCGTTCGCGCCGATGCCGCCCCAGTGGTACGACGGCGAGGTCTCGAAGGTCTACTCGTACTGCGAGAACTGCTTCTGGAAGTGCGGCATCGAGGTCTCCGTCGCCGGCGGCAAGGTCCGCAAGGTCGACGGTTACCTCCGCAACCCGAAGTCCCGCGGCATGCTCTGCCCCCGCGGCCAGGCCGCGCCGACCCAGACCTACGACCCCGACCGGCTCAAGCGACCGCTCATCCGGGTCGAGGGCAGCGAGCGCGGCGACGGCCAGTACCGCGAGGCCAGCTGGGACGAAGCGCTCGACTACATCGCCGAGAAGATGTTCGCCATCCGCGACGAGTACGGCACCGAATCGGTCGCCTTCTTCGGGCATGGCAGCGGCGACAAGTGGTTCGCCTCCTACCTGCCCGGCGCCTGGGGCTCCCCCAACGCGGCCAAGCCGTCGGTCAACCTCTGCACCGGCCCGCGCGAGACCGCCAGCCAGTACACCTTCGGGCGCGGCATCTCCGGTCACGAGCAGATCGACTGGGAGAACACCGACTACATCGTCCTGATCGGCCACCACATCGGCGAGGACACCCACAACACCCAGATGCAGGACTTCGCGCTGGCCACGCGCCGCGGCGCCAAGGTCGTCACCGTCGACCCGCGCTTCTCCGTCGCCGCCGCCAAGTCCAACGACTGGCTGCCGATCAAGCCGGGCACCGACACCGCGTTGCTGCTGGCGTGGCTGAACGTGCTGGTCACCGAGGAGCTCTACGACGCCGAGTACGTCGAGACGTACACGATCGGCATCGAGCAGCTCACCGAGCACGTCCAGCAGTACACCCCCGAGTGGGCCGAGGCGATCACCGACATCCCGGCCGCCACCATCACCCGCATCGCCCGCGAGATGGCCGAGCACGCGCCGCGCGCGGTCCTGCCGGTCGGACGCCACGTCGTCTGGTACGGCAACGACACCCAGCGCATGCGCGCCCTGTACCTCGTCAACGTGCTGCTGGGCAACTACGGCGTCGAGGGCGGCTACTACTTCTGCGACGCCCCCAGCGTCGACGACTACCCGCACCCGCAGCTCCCCCTGGCGCCCGCCTCCGGCGGGTGCGGCGGCAGCGTCGCCGACGTCGAGGCCGATTCGCCCTTCCGCGACTCGGTCGATCGCGGCCTCTTCTACGGCTCGGCCACGGCCGTCACCGAGATGATCCCGCCGATGCTGACGGGCGAGCCCTACCCGATCAAGGGCCTGTTCTCCTACGGCGTCAACCTGTTCCACTCGATCCCGATGGTCGAGCGGACCAAGGAAGCGCTCAAGGCCCTCGACCTCTACGTCGCGATCGACGTGCTGCCGATGGAGCACGTGATGTGGGCCGACGTCATCCTGCCCGAGGCGACCTACCTCGAGCGCTACGACGACCTGCTGCTCCAGTCGCACAAGACGCCGTTCATCGCCGGCCGCTTCCCCGCCATCGATCCGATGTACGACAGCAAGCCGGGCTGGTGGATCGCCAAGGAACTGGGCGGCAAGCTCGGCCTGGGCGAGTTCTTCCCCTGGGAGAACATGGAGGAGTACCTCGACACGCGCCTGCGCACCATCGGCTCCAACCTCGAGGAACTGCGCGAGCAGGGCACCATCACGCGCCGCGGCCGCACCTACTGGCCCGACTTCGAGCGCTTCAACATCAACCCGATCGGCACGCCCTCGGGCAAGATCGAGATCTACAGCGAGCGCTTCGCCGAAGCGGGCATCGATCCGATGCCCACCTACGAGCCGACCGAGGAGGGGCCGGCGGGCTACTACCGGCTGCTCTACGGCCGCGCGCCGATGCACACCTTCGCCCGGACGCACAACAACGCGGTGCTGATGGACCACATGAGCGAGAACGAGGTGTGGATCTCGACGCACGAGGCCGAGTCGCTGGGTCTGTCCCAGGGCCAGTACGTCTGGCTCGAGAACGACGCCGGCGTACGCGAGGGCCCGGTCAAGACCCGCATCACCGAGCGCATCCGCAACGACTGCGTCTACATCGTCCACGGCTTCGGCCACAAGGCGCCGCTGATGCGCCTGGCCAACGGCCGCGGCGCCTCGGACACGCACCTGCAGAGCCGCTACACGCTGGACCCGGTGTCGGGCGGAGCCGGCCTGCGCAACAACTTCGTCAAGCTCGTTCCCGGCGCCCCCGACCCGCAGCACCCGCCCATCAAGGACGTCGTGGCCGATAGGAGCCCGGTATGAAGCGCTACGCGATGGCGATCGACCTGAAGGCCTGCGTCGGCTGCTCGGCCTGCTCGGTCGCCTGCACCATGGAGAACGACGTTCCGGTCGGCATCCACCGCCTGTGGATCCGCAACACCGAGATCGGCGCCTTCCCGAACCTGACGGTCGAGTTCCGGCCCGAGCAGTGCAATCACTGCGAAGAGGCGCCCTGCGTGCCCGTCTGCCCGACCGGCTGCTGCTACGTGACCGAGGACGGCATCGTCGACATCGACAAGCACAAGTGCATCGCCTGCTCGGCCTGCATCGCGGCCTGCCCGTACGACGCGCGCGCCATGCACCCCGACGGCTACGTCACCAAGTGCGACTTCTGTCGCCACCGGCTCGAGGAAGGCAGGATGCCCGCCTGCGTCGAGACCTGCCCGACCCTGGCCCGCAGCTTCGGTGACCTCAACGATCCGAACAGCGCCGTCTCGCAAGCGATCCGCAACGCCGACCGCGTCGACGTTCTGCGGCCCGAACTGGGCGTCGGCCCCAACGTCTACTACCTCAACGCGCCCGCCAGCTTCGGGCTGATCGAAGCGCTGGACCTGATGGGCGAGGAGGGAGCGCACTGATGACCGAGTGGTACGGACTTCCCTACTCCGGACACTTCTGGCACTGGCCCAGCCTGTTCCACTTCGCCTTCGTGGCGCTGGCCGGCGGCATGGCGTTCGTGACGATGATCGCGACGCTGCGCGACCACCCGCGCAAGCGCACCTTCGCGCTGATCACGATCGGCCTGATCATCCTCGACCTGATCACGCTGTGGGCGGAGTCGCCGGCCCGCTGGCGCTTCACGCACGTCTGGCTGTTCCTCACCGTCACGCC
This sequence comes from uncultured bacterium, assembly GCA_964545455.1. Taxonomy (GTDB): domain Bacteria; phylum Deinococcota; class Deinococci; order Deinococcales; family Trueperaceae; genus SLSQ01. Next base: position 15,756 of record CAZJGU010000070.1, read on the forward strand.
CACGGCACCGATCTGGATCGGGGCCTGGGGCCTGATCATCTCGCTGGTCTCGAGCTTCTTCGTCTGGATCAACAAGGGACCGCGGCTCCTGTGGGGCGCGCTCCTGGTCGTCGGCAGCAGCTTCGCGCTGATGTACCCGGGGCTGGCCCTGACGGTGAACTACAACCGACCGATGTGGACCACCATCCTGATCGCCCTCTTCCCGCTCACCGGCATGGTGACGGTCCTGGCGCTCGCCCAGCTGTTCAAGCAGGGCTGGGCCAAGA
>CAZJGU010000071.1:0-5095 GCA_964545455.1 uncultured bacterium
AATTGGCATGCGATCCCCCCGGGTTTCCTGCAATTCCCCGTTTTTAATAATGTATAATGGGTTATGAGCCCCGGCAAATTGTAACTTCTTGTTTTCCATATCAATAATACACAAAGCCACGTCCATGCCATCCTTGGTTTCACTAATGCCTTCTTGCTGGTGCAGGGCCTCGATAACATGCTCGCGCAAGCGGTTTAAAATTTCGCTGGCCCTTAGGGAACGCACGTGTTCATTTACCCCTAGAGAACCCACGATCTCGTTCAGGAAAGCTGTTCCCAGCATCGACATAAAAGCCCCTGGCACGCCTCGCTGCCCGACCGCTACCCGCCCGGAACCGAGATCACCGGCCCGATCACCGGCATCACGGACTTCGGCGTGTTCATGGAGATCGAGGAAGGCATCGAAGGTCTCGTGCACATCAGCGAGCTCGCGCACGAGCACATCGAGAGCATCACCGATCACTTCCAGCGAGGCGACGAGATCACCGCCGTGATCCTCAACATCGACCCGGTCGAGCAGCGTGCCAGCCTGTCGCGCAAGCGCCTGCTGCCGTACACGGCCAGCAGCCTCGACGCGATGCCCACTGGCGCCCCGTCCGCGCGCGGCAACCAGCGCAAGGGCCGTCGCGGGGGTCGTCGCAGCGCCGAGATCGACTACGACTACAGCTACGCCGAGTCCGGTGGTCAGCAGTCGCGCACGACGACCAAGCTCGGGGACGTCTACGCCGACCTGTTCGCGCAGTTCGGTCTGGGCGAAGGCCAAGAGGCCGAGGCCGAGGAAGCCCCGGCGCAGGCCGAGGCCGAGGCCGAAGCGACCGACACGGCGACCACCGAACCCTCCGAGGCCCCTGCCGCGGCGAGCGACGAGGCCGTCGCCCATGCGGAGCCCGAGGCCGAGGACGTCGCGGTCGAGGCCGATGCCGCGCCGGAGGCGCCCGCCGCCGAGCCGCCCGCCGCCGAGGGGGCGAGCGACGCCGAGCCAGCGACGGAAGCCCAGCCGACGACCACGGCCGACACCGCCGTCTCCGACGCGACCGCTGCCGACACGTCCGCCGCCAGCGACGAGGCGGCCGCGACCGGTACGCCGGAGAACGCGATCGACGCCGCCGAAGCTGCCGCGCTCCTCACCGCCGCCTTCCGCGAAGGCAAGCGGCCCAAGAAGGACGAGGAAGCCGCTCCGGCCGACGCAGAGGCGAGCAGCGACGACGACACCAGCCCCGACACCGGCGCTGACAGCGCCGGCGAGTCCAGCGACGAGGACGACGAGACCGACAAGAACGGCTGACGTCCCTCCCGTTCGACCCGACGATGACGAGGCCCCGCCGATCCGGCGGGGCCTCGTTCACGTGCGCTGCGACGCTCGGTCCACGGCGGCACCGCAGAGCGACCCCGCGCCACCGGCGACGCTCACATGCGACGGAGGCGATCGATCCGATCGCCGATCGGGGGGTGCGTCGACCACCAGCCCCGCGCGTTCAGGCGCAGGACCGGGTTGACGATGAACATGTGCCGCACGCCCTCGCTCGCGGCCAGGGGCGCGCCCCGGTAGTCACGGAGGCGCTCGAGGGCGCTGGCCAGTCCTTCGGGGTTGCGCGTGATGTACGCCGCCGTCGCGTCCGCCAGGTACTCGCGGCGGCGGCTGACCGCGAAGTGCAGCAACGTCGCCATGATCGGCGCCAGGATCAGCAGCACCAGCACCGCGACCAGCGCGAAGACCTGTCCCCGCCCTCCGCCGCCCCCGCTCCGGCGGCGCCCGAACCGCATCCAGCGCAGCACCAGGTCGCGCAGGACCACGATGGCCCCCACCGTCGCGGCCAGGAACGAGAGGAAGCGGATGTCGTAGTTGCGGACGTGCGCCATCTCGTGCGCGATCACGCCCTCGAGCTCTTGCCGGTCCAGCCGCTCGAGCAGGCCGGTGGTCACGGCGATCGCGGCGCGCGACGGATCGCGCCCGGTCGCGAAGGCGTTCGGGGCGGGATCGTCGATGACGAACACGCGCGGGGGCGGTACGCCGGCTCCGATCGCTACCGCCTCGCTGACGTTCACCAGGTAGCGCTGCTCCTCACGGCTGGCCTTGCGCGCGCCGGCCGCCGCCAGGGCGATCTTGTCGCTGAACGCCCACGCGGCGCCGCTCTGGACGCCCGCGACCACCAGCGCGACGCCGACGAACAACCCCGCGGCGCTCGGGTCGAACGCCAGCGCGAGTCCCCAACCGATCAGCGCGAGCAGCCCCGCGAGCAACCCGAACAGCGCCCAGGAGGCGCGCCGGTTGGCGGCCTGCGTCGCGTACAGGTCGATGCGCCGACCGGTCGTGGGATCGGTCAGCACCCGTGGAACGCGCGACCCGCCCGAATCGGCCACGGTTCAGCTCAGGAGAACGACACCTGAGGGGTCTCCCGATCCTGATCCGGGATCTCCAGGAAGACGTGCTCCTTCTTCCCCATCGGACCGGCGAGCAGCACGCCCGGCACGGTCTCGATCGCGTTGTTGTACTGCAGCACGGCATCGTTGTAGAACTGACGCGCGTAGGCGATCTTGTTCTCCACGGCCGACAGCTCCTCCTGCAGCAGCTTGAAGTTCTCGTTGGCCTTCAGCTCCGGGTAGGCCTCGCTGATCGCGAACAGCTTGCCGAGCGCCTGGCTCATGAAGTTCGCGGCCTCGGCCCCCTCGTCGGGCGTGCGCGCGTTCATCATCGCCTGACGCGAGCGCGCGACCTCCTCGAAGACCTCCTTCTCGTGCGACGCGTAGCCCTTGACCGTCTCGACCAGGTTGGGGACGAGGTCGGAGCGGCGCTTGAGCTGGACGTCGATCTGGCTCCAGGCGTTCTCGAACCGATTCTCGAGCGTGATGATGCGGTTGTAGATGGAGACGACGAAGGCGACCAACGCCGCCAGCACGATCAGAAAGATCCAGAATCCCATGACGACCTCCTGGCCGTCAGTCTACGTCAGTCGGGAAGCGTGACGCGCGCCACGTTCACGGATGACGCCGCCGCCCAGCAGACGATCGCCGTCGTAGATCACCACCGACTGACCGACGGTGACGGCGAACTGCGGCGCGTCGAAGCGGACGTGCAGCTCTCCGTCGACCAGCGCGACGTCCGCCGGAACCGGCGTCTGGCGGTAGCGCACCTGCGCCATCCGCCGCCCCTCGACCTCGGACGGGTCGGCCAGCAGGTTGACGCGGTCGGCCCTCAGCTCGTCCCACTGGCACGCCTCCCGTGGACCGACGACGACGGTGTTCGTCTCGGGCTCGAGGTCCAGGACGAAGCGTGGCTCGTGCGACTTGAACAGGCCCAGGCCGCGCTTCTGGCCCACCGTGTAGAACTGGACTCCCTCGTGGCGCCCGACGACCGCACGGTCGCGCGAGGCGTCGACGACCGGGCCGGGGCGAGGCTGGCTGTGCTCGCGCAGGTGGGCGCCGACGCTGTCGGCGACGAAGCACAGGCCCGACGAGCTCTTCTTGTACGCCGTCGAGAACCCGCGCTCGGCTGCGATGCGGCGGACCTCGTCCTTGCGCATCCCTCCGAGCGGGAAGAGCAGGTACGGCAGCACTTTGCGCGGCAGCGCCCACAGGAAGTAGGTCTGGTCCTTGTCGTCGTCGACGCCGCGGTGCAGCTCCGGCCCGTTGGGCCCGTCGACGCGCCGCACGTAGTGACCGGTCGCCATGAAGTCGGCGCCCAACGCCCGGGCGCGCTGGGCGAAGCGTCCGAACTTGATCTCGCGGTTGCACCAGACGCACGGGTTGGGCGTCTCGCCCCGCTCGTACGAGGGGACGAACGGCTCGATCACCACCTGCTCGAACACCTCGCGAGCGTCGAGGAGGTAGAACGGCACGTCCAGGCGATCGGCGATCCGGCGCGCGTCGTAGGCCGCCTCCGGACTGCAGCACAGGTCGAACGCTCCGCCCTGCCGATCGTCCGGCCAGAAGCGCAGCATCGAGCCGAGCACCTCGAACCCCGCCTCGTGCAGCACCGCGGCGGCCACCGACGAGTCCACGCCGCCCGACATGCCGACGAGCACCTTCGGCGCGCCGCCGCCCGTTCGCGGGGCGGGACCGGCATCGTGGGCGGGGGTGGACAGCGGCTTCACGGTCGGCCATGGTAGCCGACCGGCGCGCTGGCGCGGGGGCTCCGGGCGACGCCCAGCCGTCGCATCGGACAGCGGGCACCGCCTGGTATCCTCGGGCTGGAGGCAACCGTGAGCACCGGACGCATCGTCCAGGTCGTGATCCTCGCCCTCGCGATCACCTACCTTGTGATCGTGCAGGGTGCGAACCCGGCTCCGTTGGCCCTGCCGGGCCTGCTGCCCCTTCCCCTGTGGCTGGTGGTCGCGGGCGTCGGCGTGGGCGCCTACCTGGCGGGGCGGCTGCCGGCCAGCCTGCGCGCCTGGCGCGCCCGACGCGAGGTGCAACGCCTCGAACGCCGCGTCGCCGAGCTCGAATCGCACGTCCCCAGCTACGATCGCAGCAGCGACGCGCCGGTGATCCCCGACCGGGGAACGCCGCCGCCGCTGGAGAACGACGACGCCTCCGCGTGAGGACGTGACGCGCGCTTCGGCCCTGAACGATCCGCTTCGGTCGGACACGCGGTCCGCGGATCCGGATCCGGTCTGGACGGTCCGTCCGCCCGCACCCCCCGAGGCGGTCGAGCACGCCATGCGCACGCTGGGCGTGCCGCCGCTGCTGGCCGCGACGCTGTGGGCACGGGGATTCCGGGAGGCGGAGGACCTGGCGCAGCTCGACCCGCCGCTGCGCCCCTCCCCGATCCCGACCCTCGACGCGGCCGCGGAACGCATCGCCACGGCGCTGGAGCGAGGCGAGCGGATCCTCGTTCACGGCGACTACGACGCCGACGGCATCACCGGAAGCGCCGTGCTGGTGCTGGGCCTTCGTGCCTTGGGCGGCCGGGTCGACGCCTTCCTGCCCAACCGGCTGACGCACGGCTACGGTGTCCACGTCGACCTGGTGCCCGAGCATGCGGCGCGGGCCGACCTGTTCATCACCGTCGACTGCGGCATCGCCAACCTGGCCGAGGTGGCTGCGCTGCGCGCGGCCGGCACCGACGTCATCGTCACCGACCACCACACCCCGGGCGA
>CAZJGU010000071.1:5105-15784 GCA_964545455.1 uncultured bacterium
GGCGATCGGCTGCCCGACGCCCTGATCGTGCACCCGCGACTGGCACCGGACGGCGTGACGATGCAGCGGGCGGCGCACGGGGTCGAGCCGACCGGCTCCGGCGTCGCCTACCACCTGCTCTGGCGCCTGCACCGGCGTCTGGGCCTGGAGGACCCGACCACGCTGCTGGACGTCGCGACGATCGGGACGATCGCCGACGTGGCACCGCTGTTGGGCGAGAACCGCGCGCTGGTACGGGCCGGACTGGAACGCCTCGCAGCGTCGGACTGGCCGGGCGTCCGCGCGATGGTCGCGCAGTCCCGCGTCCGCGGCACGCCGACCGCACGGGACGTCGCCTTCGCCCTGGCCCCTCGCCTGAACGCCGCGGGGCGGTTGGGCGAACCCGAGAAGGGCCTGGCCCTGCTGATCAGCGGCAGCGAGCGCAGCGCGCGCGAGCTGGCCGTCTACCTCGACGCTCGCAACGACGAGCGTCGGAGAATCCAGGACGCCATGTTCGACGAGGCCGTCACGCGCGTCGATCCCGGCGCTCCCGCGATCGTCGTGGGGGACGACGCCTGGCACCCGGGTGTGATGGGGATCGTGGCCAGCAAGCTGCTCGAGCGGTTCCACCGGCCGGTCTTCATCATGGCGCGCGGCCAGGGCAGCGTACGCAGCACGCCCGGCATCTCGGCGGTCGAGGCGCTGCGCGACGCCCGCGACGAGCTGCTGCGCTTCGGCGGGCACGCCGCCGCGGCCGGTTTCGCCATCGCGCCGGAGCGGGCCCATGCCTTCCGGGAACGGATCCACGCCTTCGTCGCGCGGCACGAGGTGCCGCCGCCCGCGGTCGAGATCGACGCGCTGCTCGATCCGTCCCAGGTGGACGAGGATCTGTGGCGGGGCGTCGCGACGCTGGAACCGTTCGGCGAGGGGCACGTCGCGCCGCGCTTCGCGCTGTCGGACGTGCTGCAGGCCGCGCGCGCGGTCGGCAAGGGCGGTCGCCACCTGCAGCTGCGGATTCGCGACGTCAAGGGGGTCGCCTGGAACCTGGGCGAGCGGGCGACCACCCTTCGGCCCGGCCGAGCCGTGCAGGCCGCCGTGGCGCTGCAGGAGAACGTCTGGAACGAGCGGCGTACGATCGAGTTCCTGGCCGACGACGTGCGGCCGGCTCGAGCGCTCACGATCGCGGCCGGCACGTCGCGGTCGGACCGCACGGCACCGGTGCACCGCGGCCGGCTGCCGGCTCCGCAGGCGGGACGGCAGTTGCTGGACCTGCCGCTGGACCCCGACCGGCTGCGCGCGCACGAGCGCATGGCCGAACTGCTGGCCGGCGACGTGCCGCTGTGGATCCACCTCGACGCCGACGCCCAGGCCGAGCTGTGGCGCGCCGCGCGTCGCTACCCCACCGTCCACGACGTACGGGCCGCCTGGTGGGCCCGGTCGCGTGGGGTCGGGCCCCGCCTGTCGCCCGCCGCGGCCGAAGCGGCGAGCGAGATCCTCGAGGAGCTGGGCCTGGTCGACGACGAGGGCCGGCCGCGAACGGGGGTGCGCCGCGATCCGTACGCGTCGTCCACGCTGCGCGCGGGCCTGCTGCAGCGCTACCGCATCGAAACGTTCCTGAACGCCTACCGGCACCTCGACGACGACGGCTTCGCACGCACGACCGTCACCCTGTTCGCAGCCGGCGACGACTGACCGGAGGCTCCGGGCCGAAGCGCCGACGCTTCTCGAGCGCTTCCGGGCGCATGCGATACTGCCGACCATGACCGTGCCCGCGCGCAGCGCCCCCGGACCGTCCGCTCCCGATGCCGATGCGGCCGCGCAGGCGGCGCTCGAGGCCGACCTGCGCCGCGAGGTTCGCGGCGAGGTCCGCTTCGACGCTCGCGCGCGGGCGCTCTACGCGACCGACGCCAGCCCGTACGAGATCGAGCCGATCGGCGTGGTGGTGCCCCTCGACCGTGACGACGTCGTCGCCACCGTGCGGGTCTGCGCCCGCCACCGCGTACCGATCCTGCCGCGCGGTGGCGGCACCAGCCTGGCCGGCCAGACGGTCGGTCGCGCGGTCGTCGTCGACGTCAGCAAGCACCTGACGCGCATCCTCGAGGTCGACGAGGCCGGCCGCACGGCGACGGTCGAGCCTGGCGTCATCCGCGACGCGCTCAACGACCGGGTCGCCCAGCTGGGCCTGCAGTTCACGCCCGACGTGAGCACCACCAACCGTGCCGCCATCGGCGGCATGGTCGCCAACAACTCGGCCGGGACGCGCTCGATCAAGTACGGCAAGTCGGTCGATCAGGTCGTGGCGGCCACCTGCCTGCTGGCGGATGGCTCGATCGTGCGCTTCGCCGAGGTCGATGCGGCGACCCTGGACGCCACGTGCGCCCAGGACGACCTGGAGGGCGGCATCTACCGCACCGTCCGCCGCATCGTGAACGAGCACGAGGACGAGATCCTCGCGCGCTACCCGAAGGTGATGCGACGCGTGGGCGGCTACAACCTGGACGAGTTCGTCGCCGGGCGCCCGTTCAACCTCGCCAAGCTGGTCGCGGGCTCGGAGGGGACGCTGGCCCTGATCCTCGACGTGACCGTCCGGCTGGAGCCGATCCCGGCGACGCGGATGCTGGCCATGCTGCACTTCGACGACCTGGGGCAGACGCTGGAGGCGGTGCCGTTCATCAACCGGCACGGCCCGTCCGCGGTCGAGCTGATGGACCGCGGCCTGTTCGAGCTGGGCGCCCGCAACCCCGCCCTGCGGCCGCTCCTAGGCTGGCTCCAAGGGATGCCCGAAGCGGTCCTGATGGTCGAGTTCGATGGTGCCGACGAGGCCGAGGTCGGGCGCGGCCTGGCCGCCATGAAGGACGACCCCGAGGTCGCCGCGCGCGTCACGCACGTGCACGAAGCCTGGACCGCGGCCGAGCAGAAGGAGATCCTGCAGTTCCGCAAGGACGGCCTGGGGATCTACGCCACCGTCGAGGGACGGCACAAGCCGACGCCGTTCATCGAGGATCCCGCCATCCCGCCCGAGCACCTGGCCGAGTACATCCCCGCCGTCCAGCGCCTGTGCCGCGAGCTGGGGGTCGACACCGTCGTCTACGGGCACGCGTCGGTCGGGGTGATCCACACCCGGCCGCTGATCGACCTCAAGACCCAGGAGGGGGTCGACCTGTACCAGACCATCTCCGACCGGACGTTCGAGCTGGTGCGGCGCTACGGCGGCTCCTGGTCGGGCGAGCACGGTGACGGCCTGATCCGTAGCCAGAAGAACCGCGAGCTGTTCGGCGACACGCTCTACGAGGCGTTCCGCGAGGTCAAGCGCGCCTTCGATCCGGACGGGTTGATGAACCCCGGCAAGATCGTCGACGCGCCGCCGATGACCGAGTCGCTCCGCTACGGCGACGGCTACCCCGCGGTCGAGCTGGACACCGTCTTCGACTTCGGCCCGGACGGGTTCCTGGGCGCGGTCGAGGCGTGCACCGGGGTGGGCGCCTGCCGCAAGGTCGACGTCGGCACGATGTGCCCCAGCTACATGGCGACCCGGGACGAGGACCACTCCACCCGCGGCCGCGCCAACATCCTGCGCGACGCGCTGAACGGCCGGATGCCTGGGGGCCTGACCTCGAAGGACGTCTACGACACCCTCGACCTGTGCCTCGAGTGCAAGGCCTGCAAGGCGGAGTGCCCCAGCAACGTCGACATGGCCAAGCTCAAGTACGAGTTCCTTCAGCAGCACCACGACGCGCACGGGGTGCCGCTGTCGGTCCGGGCCATCGGCAACGTCGCCAAGGTCGCCCCGATCGGGCGCGCGCTGGCGCCGCTGGCCAACACGCTGCTGCCGATGCCGGCGGTGCGCTGGGCGATCGAGAAGACGGTCGGCGTCGATCGCCGCCGCGAGCTGCCCGCCTACGCCGACGAGAGCCTGGCCGGCTGGTTCGCGCGTCGGCAGGCACCCGAGGGGGGCGTGACGCCGCGGCCGGCGAACGACCGCCGGGTCGCGCTGTTCGCGGACACCTGGACGATGTACAACGACACCGGCCCCGGCCGGGCCGCCGTCGCGGTGCTCGAGGCGTTCGGCTACCACGTCGAGCTGGTCCCCTACGGCTGCTGCGGCCGGCCGCAGATCAGCAAGGGCCTGCTGCGCGACGCGCAGAGGGCGGCCCTCCGCAACGTCGCCCGACTGGAGCCGTACGTCCGGGCGGGCGTCCCCATCGTGGGGCTCGAACCGTCCTGCGTGACCGCCTTCCAGGACGACTACCGCGACCTGGTCCCGGGCGAGGCGACCGACGTCGTCGCCGACGGGGTGGTGATGATCGAGCAGTTCCTGGCCAAGGAGTGGACCCGAGGCCGCATCGACCCCGAGGCGGTCTTCGATCGCAGCGCCGCGCCGCTGCTGCTGCACGGCCACTGCCAGCAGAAGGCGGTGATCGGCACGGCCGCCAGCCGCGCCCTGCTCGAGTGGGTGGCCGACGACGTGCGCGAGGTCGACGCGGGCTGCTGCGGGATGGCCGGCAGCTTCGGCTACGGTCACTACGACCTGTCGATGAAGATCGGCGAGTCGCGCCTCTTCCCCGCCGTGCGCGAGCACGACGGCGGGACGGCGGCGGACGGTTTCAGCTGCCGCCACCAGATCCACGACGGCACCGGCGAGCGGGCCCGCCACGTGATCGAGTACCTCGCGGACGCCCTCCGTTCGGACGCGCTCAGCGCACCGCGGTCCGCGGGATCACCGCCGGCAGGCGACTGACGAACTCGTTATTGAGGGCGCTGGCGACCTCGGAGAACGACGCGACCGAGATCGCCCGCCGCCCTTGCCGACCGACCAGCACGACCTCGTCCCCGACGTCGGCGCCGGGAACGTCGGTGACGTCGACCATTGTGACGTTCATGTTGACCAGCCCGACGACGGGCGCCTCGCGACCGCGTACGAGCACGTGCCCATGGTTCGACAGCGCGCGCGGGTAGCCGTCGGAGTAGCCGACCGGCAACACGGCGACGACCATGTCGCGGGGCGCTTGGAAGGCGGTGCCGTAGCCGACGAAGTCGCCCTTGGCGACGTCCTTGAGGTCCATCACGTCGGTCTTCCAGGTCATGACCCGCTTGAGCGGGTTGTCCCGTTCGCGCCCGGTCTGAAGCAGGTGCAGATGGTAGACGTCCGGGCTGGGCCAGAAGCCGTACTGGGCGGTGCCGATGCGGACCAGGTCGTAGACGGTGTCGGGGAAGGCGAGCGCCGCTGCGGAGCAGGCCGCATGGCGTAGGCGCGGGACCAGGCCGAGCTGGCGGGTGCGGGCCTCGAACCGCTCGAAGGCGCGCTGCTGCTGCACGATGCGGAACTGGTTGGCCAGCGACTCGATGCCGGCGAAGTGCGTCGCGAGCCCCTCGAAGCGGAGGTGCTCGGGGTGCTCGCGCAGGAGCGCCAGCGACGCCTCGAACGGTTGCTCGGTCAGGCCGGTGCGGTTGCCGCCGGTCTCGACCTCGAGGTGGACCCGGGCGGGCGTGCCGATGCGGCGCGCCACGCGCAAGGCGGTGTGCAGCCGGTCGATGTCGAAGACGAAGAAGTCGATGCCGTTTCCGATGACCCAGTCGAGGTCCTCCGGGTAGAGGATCCCCATGATCATGATGCGCCCGTCCTCGCGGCGCGCCTCGAGCACCTGGCGCGCCTCCTGCGACGAGGCGACCGAGAAGTGGCGGATCCCCGCCCTCTCCGCCATCGGCACGAACGCTTCGATGCCGTGGCCGAAGGCGTTGGCCTTGACGACCGACGACAGGATCGCCGTCTCGCCGATCTTGCCGCGCAGGAAACGCAGGTTGGTGGTGAGCGCGCGCTGGCTGAGCGTGATGCGCGAGGAGTGGCGCGGCGGCGGGGGCGCGCTGGGGACGCCCGGGGCGAGATCGGTCACGGCACCTCCAACGGGGCCGGCGCGGCAGGACCGGTCACCTCGAGGGCGGTCCCGTCCTCAGGAAGGCTGACCAGCGCGGCCGGACTGACGCGGTACGCGTCCAGGTGCCCGGTGTCGTCGATCCAGGCGATGCGGGCGTCCTCCGGAACGGCGCCGCACGTCGCGAGCGCCAGGCGCACCGCGTCGGCGCGCGTGGGGACGACGACCGGCAGCCGCGCGGCGGCCAGCGAGGTGCTGGTGACGACGTTGGTCCAGGTCGCCACCGGGTCGATCCGATCGGCGAACGAGCGTGGCACGACGTCGGCCAGGCCCATGCCGTTGGCGTTCCCCTCGCTGGCGTCGCTGAGCGACAGCAGGGCGATGCGCGTCGGGTCGGGCGGCGTGCGGTCGCCGACCGGGTGGCGCCCGGTGACGTTCGGGGACATGCCCAGGCCGCTGACGTCCTTGCCGGCCCGCTCGACGACCAGCAGGTCCAGCTTGGCGAAGGGCAGGCGGGCCATGCGCCGCCTGGCGTCGCGCAGCAGCTGCGGCTCGCGCTGAACGATCTCGCGGCCGAGCAGCGCCTCGACCTGGGCGGGGCGCCCGCCCGCGTCCTCGACGACGGCGACGAACGTCGGTCGCGGGTAGACGTCCAGCAGCCGATCGCGTGCCGCCACGAGCCGCTCGACGAAGCCCTCGTAGCCGCGTGCGTGGAGGGCCGCGGCACCGGCCCGCTTGCCCAGGCCGACCACCAGCATCTTGGCCAGGCCCGACTCGATCGGGCCGCGGAACGAGGTGTGCGACGTGACGCGGTTGAGGAGCACGATCCGGTCGAGGCCCAGCGCGACCTCGGACGCGTGCAGCGGCGTCCCGTCGTCCAGCCGGCCGACCTCGCGGGTTGCGTCCGAGGCGTCGACCGTCACGCCGTCCTGCAGCAGGCCGTAGTCGCGCAGCACCGCCGTCTGCCCCTCGGGCGTCCCGCCGCCGTGGCTGCCCATGGCGGGCAGCAGCACCGGCTCGGCGCCGCGAGCCCGCAGCGCGTCCAGCGCGCCGGCGACCAGCTCGGGGTAGGCGCCCAGGCCACGGCTGCCGAGGCCCAGGCCGACGCGCTGCCCGCGCAGGTCGCTCGCACCGTCCTCGTCCAAGCGCGCGCCCAACGCTTCGCTCACGCACACGCGTGGGTCGTCGAGCGCCGCCATGTCGCGGCGGGTCCGGACCGGCACGAGCGCCGGGACCGGCAGCGTCCGGATCGCGGCGGGCAGCAGCGCATCGGGGATGCGCACGTCGATCGCCGCGCTCGCGCGGTCGTGCATCACATCGCGTCGGGCGCCTCGATGCCCAGCAGGTCCAATGCTTCGGCCAGGGTGCGTCGCACCGCGGCGACCAGCGCCAGGCGCGCCTCGCGCAGGCCGGGCTCCGCGCGCAGGACGGGCGTATCGGGCCGCCCGTCGGGGCCGCGGTGGTTGTAGTAGCCGTTCCAGGCGGTCGCGAGGTCCAGGGCGTACTGCGCCACCAGGTGCGGGGCCAGCTCGCGCGCGGCCTGGGCACGCACCTGCGGCAGCCGCGCGATGGTGCGCGCCAGCCTCAGCTCCAGCTCGCCCAGGCGCGCGTAGTCCGCGTCGGCGACGTCCAGTCCGGCCTCCTCCGCCGCGCGCAGGATGCTGGCGGCGCGGGCGTGCGCGTACTGGACGTAGGGGGCGCTGTCGCCCTGCAGGTTGAGCGCCTGCTCCCAGCGGAAGTCGATGACGCGCTTGGCCTCGCTCTTGAGCATCGCGAAGCGCAGGGCGCCCAGGCCCACCTGGCGGGCGACCTCGTCGGCGTCGGCCAGGTCGGGGTTCTTCTCGGCCACGACGGCGCGGGCGCGGCGGGTGGCCTCGACCATGACCTCGTCGATCGCCAGCGTGATGCCCTTGCGGCCGCTCATCGGACGGCCCTCCAGGGTGACGACCTCGTAGGCGAGGTGCTGGCTGGTGCGGAACGCCTCCTCGCCCTCGGGCGTGCCCGACAGCGCCAGGGCGCTGCGCACCAGGGTCTGCGGGTGGGTCTGGCGGACGTCGATGACGTTGACGATCTCCTGGGCGTGCGCGAAGGTGCGGCCCTCGGGATGGGGATCGCCGCCGGGCTGGCTGGTCCAGAGGGTGGCACCGCTGGGTTGCCGGGCGAACGCGGCGTAGGCCAGGCCCTCGAAGATGCCGGCCTTCCAGAACTGGTAGCCGATGTCCTTGGCGACGTACATGGCGTTGCCGTCGCTGCGGACCAGCACGACGTTGGGCTCCTCGAGGCCGGGGATCAGCTCGCCCACGTTCATGACCAGCGCGCCGGCGTACTTGCCCTCGCTCGGCCGGTCGACGTAGGGGCTGGCCTCGAGCACCTCGAGGCCGCGCGCCAGGAAGCCCGCCGCTACGACGTCCGATTCCCACACCAGCAGGTCGTACTCGACCCCGAGCGCCCAGAAGGTCTGCAGCTGGGCGTGGACGATGCGGGCCACGTCGGTGCGCAGCTCGCCCCGCTCGAGGCGGTGCATGGTGTCGCGCACGCCCCGTTCGATCGCGTCCGGGTCCAGGTCCTTGGCCTCGCCCAGGCGGACGTAGAGGCGCCCGTACCAGTGGTCCAGCTTCTCCTCGCCGTCCCAGACCTCGCCCAGAAAACCGGCGGCGAAGAGGCTCTCGGCCGCCTGGCGGCCGGTGTCGTCGATGTAGTTCTGGACCTCGACCTCGAAGCCGTCCGCGCGCAGGATGCGCGCCACCGCGTCGCCCAGGACGATGTTGCGGAGGTGCCCAACGTGGGCCTCCTTGTTGGGGTTGACGCTGGTGTGTTCGACGACGACCTTGAGGTCGCGCTCGGGCCCGGCCGGCGCGGGACCGGCGACGTCCCGCACGAACGAGGCGGGGTCCAGGAAGACGTTGATGTACGGTCCGACCGCCTCGGCGCGGAGCACGCCCGCGGGCGGCTCGAAGGCCGCCACCAGGTCGGCGGCGATGGCGGGCGGGGGGCGCCGGAGGGCGCGCGCGAGCTGGAACGCGACGGGGGTGCCGTAGTCCCCCGGCTTGTCGTCGGGCACCTCCTGGACCGGGATCTCGTCGACCTCGGCCCCGAGGCGCGCGACGGCGGTCGCGAAGGCCGCGGAGAGTGCGTCTCGGACGTCGTTCATCGCCGCGAAGGGTAGCACGCGGCGCCGTTCGGGCCGTGCCGCGGGCGCGCGACCGGGGGTGGGGGCGCGGGGTCCGTGGACACCGTGGGGCGACCGGATCGGGGCCCGGCGCAAGGTCGCGGCTCAACCGTCGCGTCTATACTGTTCGGACAAGCCCGGCCGTGACCGGGCGCATGTGGGCCAGGACGTCGCACCCGCCCCGCATGCGGGTACACTTGACACGTGTTGACTCAGATTTGCCGCACCGCGCCGCTCATGCCGGTCGCGGCCGACCCCCGTCCCGACCTCGAAGGAGCCGAGCATGTCTGACGCCCCGAGCGAAGCCCGCTTCGACGCGCCGATCCCGGTCTGCCCGGTCCGCGGCTCGGTCCTCTACCCCAGCATGGTCATGCCGATCGACGCGGGCCGCGCGATCAGCATCCGCGCCATCAACACGGCGCTCGACCGCGATCGCACCATCCTCATCGTCTCCCAGCGCGACCGCGAGACCGAGGAGCCGACCCCCGCCGACCTGTTCGAGGTGGGTACCGTCTGCACCATCATGCGGATGAAGAAGAACCCCGACGGCAGCATCCAGATGCTGGTGCGCGCCGTCGGTCGCGTGAGCGTGCAGCAGTACCAGGCCAGCGCCGGCCTGATCGAGGCCGAGGTCGAGCCGTTCGAGGTCGAGGACGGCGACGCCACCGTCGTGGCCGCCACCTTCCGCGAGCTCAAGGAGAAGTTCTCCGACCTGCTCGAGAACGGCAGTCGCGGCATCCAGGCCGAGGTCGCCCAGTTCATCCTCAACCTCGAGGACCCCGGCCAGTTCGCCGACTACGTCGCCTACCACCTCGACTTCCGGCTCGAGGACAAGCAGGCGGTTCTCGAAGCGCCCAGCATCGCCGAGCGCCTGCGCAAGGTGCTGGTGCTGATCGACACCGAGATCGAGTTGCAGGAGACCCAGCGCCGCCTCCAGCGCGAGGTCAAGGAGGAGATCGACCGCAACCAGCGCGAGTACTTCCTGCGCGAGCAGATCAAGGCCCTCCAGAAGGAGCTCTCCGGCAGCGACGACGAGGAGGACGAGGTCGAGGCCTTCCGCGAGAAGCTCGAGGAGGCCGGCCTGCCCGAGGAGGTCATGAAGGAGGCCCAGCGCGAGCTGAACCGCCTCTCGCGCATGCACCCCGACAGCGCAGAGGCCTCGGTCATCCGCACCTACCTGACGACCCTGGCCGAGCTGCCCTGGAACCACCGCTCCGAGGACGTGCTGGACGTGGGCACCGCCTCCAAGGTCCTCGAGGAGGACCACTACGGCCTGGAGAAGGTCAAGGACCGCGTGCTCGAGTACCTCGCCGTGCGCACCCTCAAGGCCAAGAAGGCCGCCGCCGGCGAGCTGGACGAGGGCGAGGTCAACAAGGGCCCGATCCTGCTGTTCGTCGGCCCGCCCGGCGTCGGCAAGACCTCGATCGCCAAGTCGGTCGCCAAGGCCCTCGGCCGGGAGTACGTGCGCATCAGCCTGGGCGGCGCCCGGGACGAGTCCGACATCCGCGGCCACCGCCGCACCTACATCGGATCGATGCCCGGCCGCATCATCCAGGGCATCCGCAGCGCCGGCACCAAGAACCCCGTCTTCCTGCTCGACGAGGTCGACAAGCTGGGCGTCTCCTACCAGGGCGACCCCTCCTCGGCGCTGCTCGAGGTCC
>CAZJGU010000072.1:0-15218 GCA_964545455.1 uncultured bacterium
CTTCGGGGGCCTGATGGGCTGGACGATCGCGCAGGGGAGACGCGACGGCCGGGACGCCCTCG
Organism: uncultured bacterium; assembly: GCA_964545455.1. Classification (GTDB taxonomy): domain Bacteria; phylum Deinococcota; class Deinococci; order Deinococcales; family Trueperaceae; genus SLSQ01. The sequence continues at coordinate 63 of CAZJGU010000072.1, forward strand.
CGACCGGGGTGGACCGGGAGCTGGCCGAGGAGCCGCTGCCGCTCCGAGGCTCGCTCCTGCGCCTGGTCCTCGGCCTGGTGCTGCTGATCGCCGCCTCGCGCGTCCTGGTCTGGGGTGCCGTGCGCCTGGCCGAGGCCGCCGGCGTCCCCGACCTGATCATCGGCCTGACGATCGTCGCGATCGGCACCTCGCTGCCGGAGCTGGCGTCGGCCCTCGCCGCGGCCCGCAAGGGCCGGCACGACCTGGCCCTCGGCAACGTCCTGGGGTCCAACCTGTTCAACACGCTGGCGGTCGTGGGTCTGGCCGCCGCGATCCGGCCGATCGACGTCGCGCCCGAGGTGCTGGGGCGCGACGTGCTGGCGATGGGGGTGGCGACCGTGGCGCTGGTGCTCTTCGGTCTGCGGCGGCGCGGACCGGGCCGGCTGAACCGGGTCGAGGGCGCCGCGCTGGTCGCTGCGTACGCCGGCTACCTGGGGTGGCTGGCGGTCGGCGTGGTGGGCGGTTGAGGTCGCCCGGTCCTCACCGAGCCTCGACGGCGACCGCCTCCGACGGCTCGCTCTCGAGGAAGCCTGGACCGACGGCGACGACGCGGAAGCGCATGCCCGGCCTCGGATCGTCGATCTCGAACGTCGGTCGCTCGATCAGGTCGCTGACCTCGACGAAGGGCGAACCGGCAGTCGCGCGCTGGACGACGTAGCCCGCCGCGCCGGGAACCGGCGTCCAGGCGAGGACCGCGGTCGACGGCTCGGACCGCAGCGTCAACGTCACGCCGGTCGGGGTGTCCGGTGCTCCCGACGCCCAGGCTCGCGCCACGTCCTCCTCCGACGGGTCGGACACGTTGCCCGCCCCGTCGACGGCGAGAACCCGGTAGGCGTAGTCGCCCCCGACGGGAACGTTCGCGTCCAGGAACGACGTGGCGTTCGCGGGCAACGTCGTCACGACGCCGTACCCCTCGCCGTCGTTCACGGAACGCCGCTCGACGATCAAGGTTTCCACCTCGGGATCGATGATGGTCGCCCAAGCGAGGAAGATCGCCTCCTCCTCACCCCGCACCTCCAGGAGCGTCGGCGCAGCGGGGGCCGTTCGGTCCAGCAACCGACCGCTGACCGCCTCGCTGGCGGGTCCCGTAACGTCGCTGCTGTTGACGGCGCGGACACGGAACGCGACCTCCTGCGCCGAGCCGACCGGGAGTGCCGCTTCGAAGCGTGGATCCGTCGTCGTACCGCGCAGGGCCATGGCCGAGACCGGTTCGTCCTCCGCCCCGGCGAACACCTCGTAGTGCGCGACGTCCGGTTCCAGCGCAGGGGTCCAGCTCAGCACCAGGTGCGTCTCTGTCGCCTGGACCTTCAACCCGGCCGGGGCAGCAGGAGGATTGGGGTTCACGGCTCGCTCGGCCCACAGCGGTCCGACGCTGCGCGAGCGACCGTCCGCATCGAACGTGACCAAGGCGTAGGTGTAGTCCTGCCCGCCCGACAGCGGTGCGTCCCTGAAGCTCGTGATCGACGGGTGCAACGGCCCGGCGATCAGCTCCGGATCCTCCTCCAGCGACATCGCACGCAACACGCCGACGGCCACCACGCGCGGATCGTCGGGCCGGGTCCAGTGGAGCGTCAATGCGCGATCGCCGACGTCGACGCGCTCGATCGGCACCACGGGGAACGGATCGACGCTCGGAACGGTGGCCTCGGCCACCTCCGACGACGGGCCGACACGCCCGAACAGGTCCACCGGCCGGACGCGGTAGCGGACCGTCGCGCCCTCCGGGCGCGCGGTCGTGTCGGTCCATCGCGCCTCCGGCACGTCCGTTCCATTCGCCCCGGGAAGCGCGAACGGCTGGATCTCCTCCGTGACGGTGCGCTCGCTCCCGTCGGGCAAGACCTCGATCACCTCGAAGCCGACGATCAATCGCTCCTCGGCAGGACGGTCGAAGCGAAGGTTGATCCCGTCGCTCGTGGGCCGTGCGAGGAGTCCCGACAGCGCTTCCAGCGGCGGCGTCGCGCCGACGGTGAGTTCCGCCCGGCCGACCTCCCGCCCGTCCGCGGTGCGGACGAGGTAGGCGACCCGCTCGCCGCGCGTCACGTCGTCGTCACGCCAGACCAGACCCAGCACCTCGGCCAGGTCGGGTCGCGCGATCGTCCGCGCCAGCGTCAGTGCACGCAGCAGCGCGATCCCCTCCGCGTCCCCGCCGACCTCGTCGTCGGGCAGGAACGGGAAGGTCAACGCCAGGTAGCCCTGCGCGTCCAAGCGTCCATCGGCCAGCGCCCGAGCTTCAGGCATCGGGGATGCGACGCTCGCGACGCGTCGCTCACCGTCCGACGAGGTTCGGACGATCTCGAACCCACCGTCCGGGTAGCGTCCCTCCGGAAGCGACCAGCGGAGCGTCACCGAGGCGTCCTCGCTCACGGCGGCGACCCCGTCGAAGCGCGGACCGGGCTCCTGCGCACGTCCGAACGAGAGCAGGGCGAGGAGCAGCAGCGCGGCGGCGATCGGGCGAAGCGCGCCAGGGAGTCGAGCGGTGGAAGGCGGCATGGTCCCTCCTAGAAGCCGATCGTGACGTTGCGGACGGTCACGTCGATGTCGTCGATGACGGGGATGTCGAGGTTCACGCGCATCGTGCCTCGGAAGCGGCTGGGCGAGGGCGCCTCGATCCGCCCGCTGGCTTCGATCGAGGCGCCGATGCTCACGCCCTCGCCGCAGACGCGGCCGCCCCCGCTGGCCGACGCGTCCGCGTTCACGCCGGCCGAGATGCGGACGCGCGGCGTGAACTGCACGCCGAAGGCGCCGCCGTAGCCGAAGCTCGCGTCGGCGTACACGCTCCAGTCGCACAGCCAGGCGCTGCCGCTCTTCTCGTACCGCCACGCCAGCCCGGTCCGGCCACCGACCCAGAAGCCCGACGCAGGCAGGCGCACGCCGTCGTGCAGGATCCCGTCGCTGCGAAGGTAGCCGGCGACCAGGTACCCGCTCACCTCGTTCGGGATGACGTAGCCGTAGAGGGGATCGTCGACGGTGCCCAGGGCCAGGAAGTACTCGCCGTCGCTCCACGACGCGCGGAACTGGGCGGGTCCCTCGAACTCGGCCACGCGGATGCCTCCCGCGTCCAACGTCGCGGGTTCCAGGGTCGAACAGTCGAGGTTCTGGCGCGTCGGGTCGCCCGCTGCCGCGATCGTCTGCGCGACCGGACCGGCGCACATCGTTCCGACGATGCCGTGCCTGTCCAGCACCAGGCGACCGGCCATCTGCGCGGGCTCGATACCGCGTTGGTAGTAGCCCTCGTCCAGGGTTCGTCCCATCCAGCCCTGACCGGCCAGTTGCATGTTCCCACCCCGCCCGAAGTTCACGACCAGGTTGGTGTCGAGGTGCCAGACCGCGCCGTACGTCTCCGGGCCCAGCGTCGCGTCGTTCGTCAGCGGTCCGGACCCCACGACCGTGCCGGCCAGCATCGACAGCGGCAGGTCGGGGTCGTAGCACGCCAGCGCATTGCGCGCGACGGACGGAAGCAGACGCTCCGCAGCGTTGCCGTCGTCGACGCGGCAGGGCCCATCGCCCACGTCCAGTCGCAGGTGGGACGAGACGCCCCCGCGGAAGGTGTAGAACGCCAGCACGGGAACGCCCTTGACCCGGACCACGATCGGGCGCCGGGCGGCGGCCAGGTCGACGCCCGCCGCCATCAGCCAGAACGGGTCGCGGCCCTCGTGCAGCCCGAAGGTCGCGAGCGCCTCGATCCCCGGTGCGTTGGGCAGGACCAGGTCGCCCGAGCCGGACAGCGAGAGCGAATCGTTGGTCGTATCCAGCTGCCCGCCGACGGTGGCGCTGAAGGAGACCGGGGCGCCTTCGACGTCACGGAAGCTGACGCCGACCCCTTCGAACCCCCAGCCGACCTCACGACCGTCGCGATGCTCGAACCACATCGGCGAGACCGTCGCGGCGATGCCGACGCCCAGCTCCAGGTCGCCCCGAAGACCGATCCCGTAGCGGCCGTCCGGTTGGCGCCGCACCCCGATCTCGGCCCCGGCCGAAAGGTAGTCGAAGCCGAACATGTCCAGCTCGGGCGTCGCGGCGAGGGTCCGCCACGTCTGACCGCCCAGGCTGACGGCCCCGTCCCCGGTCAGGGTGAGGTCCGGCAGCGCGAACTGGAGGCGCGACGCGTTCAGCAGCGACTCCGACGTCGTGAGCGCACGCTCGTAGCGGGCGTCCAACGCCTCGCCCATGCCGGTCGCCTGGGGCAGGTCACGTAGCAGGCGCGCGCCGATCGCGCCGTCGGCCTCGGCCGGGTCGGCGGCGAACTCGTCGCTCCAGGCCCAGACCGCGTTCGGGAACACCAGCCGCGTGCCCGCGTTCCGCACCGGCTGGAAGACCCCCTGCCCGGCGACCAGCGAGGTACCACCGTAGTCGACGGCCATCGGCGCGGCGCTCGAGATGCGCCAGCGCCCGTCGCCGGCAGGGGAGAACAGCACCGGCATGGTCGTCCCGAAGAACGGCACCTCGACCTCGCCGCTGGCCCGGGAGAAGCGCGTCACGGCCGAGTCCACGATCGACACCTCGAACCCGGTGACGTTCGTGAACGTCCATCCACCGTCGCGGTAGACGCCGGACGCGTCGCCCAGGGGCCGCGACAGCGACGTCGAGTACCCCGCGGCGGTCCAAGCGACCGCGGTCGTGGTGTCGACGTCGGCGCCGTCCGCACCGTCCGCCAGGGTCAACCGACCGGCCGGCCACAGCAGGCCCACCCAAGCCTCGCCCGCCGTCCGTTGCGGCGGCGTCCGACCGAGTTCCTCGTAGCCGCGGTAGGCGAGATCCAGCGCGAAGGCGCCGTCGGAGCTCCTCCGCCAGTTGTAGTTGGCTTCGCTGGACAGGTCGATGATCAGCGGTTGGTCGCGGCGAGGCGCCAGCATCCAGCCGGTCGACCCGACCGGCACGGGATCGAGGGGAAGGTAAGGCGAGATCAGGAAGCCGGACCGGGCGTCGAACGCTTGGAAGACGCGGTCGAACGGAGCTTCCTGGCCGGTCGGCAGGACCACGCGGCCGGAGGCGCGCAGCGGGGACGCGTCGAAGCTCGCGACGAACGCGGTCCGCTCGAGGCGGACGCCCAGCCCGGTGAGCCGCGCAGGGACCGCCAGGTCGATCGGCGCCTGGGCGTGCGCCTCGCCCTCGTAGGCGGTGGCGAACAGGACCGAGAGGCGGCCGTCGGGATCGAACTCCCGACCGAACGACACACGTGCATCCAGGTCGTCGAAACGGACCGGCACGGGATCCTGCTCGCGACCGCCGACCGACCAGCCGTGCAGCACCCCTTCGCCGCTGAACGACCGCAGCGACGCGCGTCCTTCGTACGGTTCGTCGACGGCCGTGACGGTCACGCGGTAGTCCGCGGCGCCTCCCAGCCGCATCGCGCGCGGTGGAAGGTCGTAGAGCGTGGTCTCGGTCAGCAGGACCGGCTCGTTCACGCCCTCGTCGTTCGGCAGCAGGAACAGGCGTGCCGTCCCGGTGTTCCGGAATCCCTCGACCGGGAGCGTCACGCGTCCGTTCTCGTCGGCCGCGCCCTCCCAGTCGCCGGCTCCGGTCGAGATCCGGTAGCGCTCGCCCGGGGCGACGCCACTCACCTCGAAGCGCATCGCCCCGCTCGCGAGGTAGGTCGCGGCGTCGTAGCTCGCCTCGACCTTCCCGAAGGCGAACGACAGACCTCGGGGACGCAACTCGTCGACGAGAACCGGCGTGGCGTCGCGCCGTCGGAGGATCGACAGTCGGACCGGCTCGGTCCGGCGAAACGCCACGTCGGCCCTGAACGTGCCGCTCTCGTCCGCGGTGAAGCGCGTCTCGCTCCCGTCCGGTCCGGTGAGCAGGTAGTCCAGCCCGGGTCGAAGGTCGCTCGCGACGATCGGTTCGGGGACCCCGTACGGCACCGTCGGGTCGCCGTTCGCGAACGCCAGCGTCCCGGGTGGCCTCGTGACGTCGAGCTCCAGCCGGGCTCGCACGTCGCTGCGTCCGGCCGGACCCGGGTAGCGGACCACCAACTCGACCACGCGCGTGCGCGGTTCGTCGCCCAGCCACACGTCCAGTTCCGTCGATCCGGGACCGACGCGCACCCAGTCGTTCGGATCCTCGTCGAACTCCAGACGGTAGGCGTACCCCGGGACCAGTCCATCCGCGAACAGCCGCACGGACTCCCCCTCGAACAGCAGGTCGTCCGGGGTGGCGACGAGGGTCTCGGAACCCTCCGGCCACCGCGTCGCGTAGCGAACGCTGGTTCGGGGTTCGGAGCGCACCACGCCGCTGGGCAGTCTTCGGAGGACGTTCAGGGTAGCGTCCGCCTCCTGCTCGACCCCGAGGGTGACGGTGACCTCCGCGTCGCCGTCGGAGGTCGCCTCGAAGGTGCGCAGGCCGAAGCCTTCCTGCGCGCTCAACTCGTAGCGCAGGCCCGGGATGAGGCCGCTCATGCGGAAGGTCGCCAGGAACCGACCGGCTTCCGGGTCGGCCGTCACGTCGACGGTCACCGTCTCGTCCGCGTCCGGCAGGGCGATCGGGACGGTCCGTCGGTCCAGGGGTCGCTCCGAAGCGCCGACCTCGGCCAAGCGCACCTGCAGCTCGACCTCCGTCCGCTCACCCGCGTAGCGATGACGGACACGAGCCCGACCGTCCGTCCCCGCGACCACCTCGCGCTCGCTGCCATCGCCCAGGAGAACGCGGTAGCTCACGCCCGGCCCCAGGCCCGCCAGGTCGATCTCGCTGTCCTCGCCGGCGGTGAGCGTGCCGGGATCCTCGATCCGAGCGTCGCTCTCGACCGTGACGGCCGTGGCGGCCAGGACCGACCCGTCGGCGACGGACTCCGCTCGAACGATGAAGGTGCCCGGCGTTCGCCACGCGTGCAGCAAGCCACCGCTCTCGAATCGGACCTCGTCCTGCCCGTCGCCCCAGGCGATCCGTACGCCGTCCGGGTAGCCCTCGACGCCGCCGATGTCGAAGCGGCTCTCGACACCCACCCCGACCAGGTCCGGTCCGGCCAGCTCGATCGGGTCCCGCACGATCTCGACCGTGTCCGCATCCAGGAGCGCTCCGCCGCCGTCCAACAGACGCACCACGTAGCTTCCCGGCGCCTCGTACGCGTGACGTTCGGTCGCTGCGGGGGACGGCGTCTCGCTGCCGTCCCCCCAGTCGATCCGCGCGTCCAGCGGAGCGTCGACGACCGTGGCGGCGACCGACTCACCGACCGCGGCCACCAGCGGCGAGAGCTCGATCGTGCCGATCGCCTGAACGACCACGATCGTCGTGGCGATCAGGCATTCGCCTTCCACGCCGAAGTCGAACAGCAGGTCGACCCGATAGCTGCCCGGCGTGTCGAAGGTGTGCTCGAAGGTTTGCGTCAAGGGGCCGAAGCGGTCCACGGAGACGTCGCTTCCGTCTCCCCAGCGCAGCAGCGGGTCGAAGTCCAAGCCCGGCGCGATCTCGACCGTCGCCGTGACGGTGTCGCCCGGCGTCACCTCGGACGGCACGACGTCGACGAAGCCGAAGTCGGCGCACTCCTGGGCCGCGGTCGATCCGACGAGCGCCATGACGAGGACGAGGATCCAAGCACGCGCGTTCGGTTTCATCGCTCACCTCCGAAGGTGTGGCGGAGGCCGGCGGCGATGCTGGCCGCCGTCCCGCCGTCGGGGGCGAAGGTGGTGTCGGTCGCGACGCGGAGTTCGATCCCGAGGCGATCGGTCAGACCGGCGACCGCTCCGGCCGCGACGCTCAGAGTGGTCGCCTCCGACAGGCCGAGGTCGCCGTCCAGGCTGAGGGACAAGGGAGCCGCGTCGAGGGTCGCGCCGGCTCGCAGGCTGCCGGCCGGCTCGCCGTCGGCGAAGCGCACGCTGCCGGACGTGCGGAACGTCAGCGGGCCCGACCGGCGCGACGTGGCGGCCAGGCGCAGCGTCAGGTCGGTCGCGAGGGGCTCGCCCGGTTCCCACGCCAGCGAGCCTTCGGCGTCGGCCCGCAGGCGCACCCGCTCCCAGGCCGAGCGGTACCCGACCGAACCGTCCACTCCGTGCGCAGCGCCCGCCGTCGTCCAGCGCACGCGGTATCCCGCGCCCACGTCCAGCCCGTCCAGGGGCGACAGCGCCGCGCCGACCGATGCGCCCACGATCTGCTCGGGATCGCCGACCGGCAGATCCAGGCCGACATCGAGGCTGAGCGGGTCGAACCGGTCGGTCGATCCGCTGACGGTCAGCGCGGCGGTCCAGGGGCGCTCCGATTCCGGGTCGACGGCGAGCGTGGCGCTGGCGCCGATCCGCTCCAGCGAGCCGATCTCCAGCGTGCCGCCGAGCGCGTGCCTCTGGCGCGGCGCGCCGGTGGTCCCGCCGCTGGCGTCGGTCCAGCGCAGGCTGGAGGAGAGGTCGGGTCGCAGGCGCAACGTCTCGCTCAGCGGTACGTCTCCGCCGATCGATCCACGCAGCGACCAGCCGTTGCGGAAGAGGCCGCCATCGTGCTCCCGGAAGGTGGTGCGCTGGAGGGAAGCGCGCCACGCCAGGCTCGCGAGGTTCGGTGCGACCGCTTGGTAGCGGTCGGATGCCGTCAGGCCCGCCACGACCGAGGTCGATCCGTCCGGACCGACGTCGTGCTGCACCGTCAGCAGCGTCTGCAGGCGAGGCCCGTCCTCGGGATCGGCGGAGACGAGGATCGTGGCTTCCCTTCGCTCGGGCGCCGTCGACGTCTCTGGAGCGAGTTCGTAGCTGGCCGAGACCACCTCCCGGCCCTCCTGCACGTCCAATGCCAACGCCTGCCGATCGATACCGATCGGATCGGCTCGGAACCGGATCGTCCGGTCTCCTTCATCGAAGGCCAGTTCGCTGGCCAGGAGCAGTCCGGCCAGAGGGTCGGCGTTGGGGTCCGCGTCGGCCAGGCGGGCCGCGTAGAGGAGGGCGACGTGCCCGCGGACGTCCGGGGTGCGCGGCGGTTCGAGCGGCGCGATGGCGATCTGCGCCAGGCCCAGTCCGCCCGTCAGCAGAACGATCAGCGCGGCCGCGGTACGCGTCGGGCGCAGGGAGCGGGGCCGGAAGCCCGGTGTTGGAGCGTGGATGGAGGATCGTGCCCGGGGCGGACGCGCCGTCTCGTGCATGGGCAGAAAGATACGAATCCCGTGGCGCGCCCTCGGTGCGCGCGTCACATGGAGGCGGGCCGCAGGGGTCCGCGCGGACCGACGCCCCGATGGCCTACGCGTCCAGCGTCCGCCGTTCCAACAACGCCTGCATCGAGCGCGCCGGCGGCGCGATCGCGACGACGTGCACCTCGTCGGGCAGCAGCCGGTAGAGCACGCGCACGTCGTCCATGCGTAGCTGCCGGGCGTCCTGCATCCCCAGGCGGCGCAGGTCGGCGATCGCCTCGCCGTGGTCCGCGCGCTCGACCAGCCACTCGAAGGCGACCGAGATCCGGTCCAGGATTCGGGTCGCTCCATCGGCACCGTCGCGGTCGTACGCCGCTGCGTAGAGCTCGTCGAGGTCCCGTGCCGCCCCGTCGGTCAGCAGCACCGGCCGGCTCATCCCTCGGCCTGCCGGAAGACCGCGACCGCCTCGTCGGCGCTCTGGACCATGCCCTCGCGCACCTGCCGTTCGGCCAGCGAGAACATCTTGACCAGGGCGACGGTTTCCAGCAGCTGGTCGTACGATGCGACGTCCAGGAGGACCGCCTTGGCCTCGCCGTTCTGGGTGATGACCAGCGGTTCCTGCCGCTCGCTCAGGTCGCGCAGCAGCTCGGCGGCGTGGGCCTTCAGGTAGCTGATCGATCGGACACGATTCTCGAGGCGCATGGTAGGACCGAATGTAGACCGAAAGCAGGTCGATGCGCAAGGGTTCGGATCGGATGGCGTGCTACGCTCCGCCTGGAATCCAAGGACCCCAGGGAGGCCCTCGCATGGCAGAAGTCATCCTCGACCACGTCTACAAGCGCTTCGGCGACGTCACCGCCGTCAAGGACTTCACCCTCGAGATCTCGGACCAGGAGTTCATGGTCTTCGTCGGTCCCTCGGGCTGCGGGAAGACCACGACCCTCCGCATGGTCGCGGGCCTCGAGGAGATCAGCGACGGCACCCTGAAGATCGGTGAGCGCGTCGTCAACGACGTCCCGCCCAAGGATCGCGACATCGCGATGGTCTTCCAGAACTACGCGCTCTACCCGCACATGAACGTGCACCAGAACATGTCGTTCGGCCTGCGCCTGCGCAAGACGCCGAAGGACGAGATCGAGCGCCGCGTCAAGGACGCCGCCGACATCCTCCAGATCGGGCACCTCCTGGAGCGTCGCCCTCGGGAGCTCTCCGGCGGTCAGCGGCAGCGCGGCGCCATCGTGCGCGAGCCGCAGGTCTTCCTGATGGACGAGCCGCTCTCCAACCTCGACGCCAAGCTCCGCGTCGAGATGCGCGCCTCGATCCAGAAGCTGCACCGCCGCCTGGGCGTCACGACCATCTACGTCACCCACGACCAGGTCGAGGCGATGACGATGGGGACCCGCATCGTCGTCATGAAGGACGGCCTGATCCAGCAGGTGGACAGCCCCATCAACCTCTACGACAAGCCGGTCAACAAGTTCGTCGGCGGCTTCATCGGCAGCCCCGCCATGAACTTCATGATCGGAACCGTCGAGAACGGCCGCCTCAAGAGCGCAAACTTCGACATCCTGCCCACCGACGAGCTGGCCACCAAGCTGCAGGGCCACAACGGCGAGAAGGTGTACGTCGGCATCCGGCCCGAGAACTTCGGTCTCAAGGGCTACACCTCGATCGAGGAGCGCGACAACACCGTGCGCGCCCGCATCGAGGTCGTCGAGCCGCTGGGTGCCGAGACCCACATCATGGCCTCCGTCGGCGAGGACCAGACGGTGGTCGCCCGCGTCGATGCGCACGCCCCCGTCTCGCCCGGCGACGACGTCGAACTGTTGGTCGACCGCGGCTTCCTGCACGCCTTCGACATGGAGAGCGAAGACAACCTGCGCTACTCCTGAGCGCAGCTCGCGTCCGCACCACCCCGGCCACGGCCCGGCGACCCAAGCGTCGCCGGGCCCTTCACGTGGCCCTGCAGCGCGGGCCGATCGCTCGTTCGCTCGGACGGCATCATGATGCGATGCCATGATGCCGTCGCGCCCAGGCCACGGACGCCCCGCCCCCTTCGGCAGCCCGCGCTCCGGCGGACGGGGCGTGCCTCGGCTAGACTCGAGCGCGTGGTCCTCGCCGCCCTCCGCCAGGCCGAGAAGCAGTACGGGCAGCGCCTCGTCCTGGACGGGGCGACGCTGGAGCTGCGCGTCGGCGCCCGCACCGCGCTGATCGGTCGCAACGGATCGGGAAAGACCACCATCCTGCGCCTGCTGGCCGGCGACGAGGCCCCCGACGCCGGCGAGACCTGGCGCCGCGACGACGTCGTCGTCGGCACCCTGGCCCAGGATCCGGCCTTCGCCGAGGGGCGCACGGTCCTGGACGTGTGCGAAGCCGCCTTCGCCGAGATCGACGCCCTCGAAGCCCAGCTGCAGGAGCTCGAGGTCGCGGGCTTGGACGACCCCGACGTCTACGCCCGCTGGGAGGTGCTGCACGCCACCTTCGAGCGCCGCGGCGGCTACGAGCGGCGCGCCCGGCGCGACATGATCCTGCACGCGCTCGGCTTCGCCGGACGCGAGCACGACGACGTCGCCCGCTTCAGCGGCGGGGAGAAGACCCGCCTGGCCCTCGCCCGTCTGCTGATGCGCGCGCCCGACGTGCTGCTCCTCGACGAGCCGACCAACCACCTCGACGTCACCATGCGCGCCTGGCTGGAGGGCTGGCTGGCGCGCTACCCCGGCGCCGCGATCGTCGTCAGCCACGATCGCGCCTTCCTGGACGGCGCCTGCGACCGCACGGTCGAGATCTCGCGCGGACGCCTGCGCGAGCGCCCCGGCAACCCGACCGCCTTCCGGGCCGCCCAGGCCGAGCAGGACCGCATCGAGGAACGTACCCGCGTCAACCAGCGCAAGGAGGAGGACCGGCTCGAGGCCGCCTCCCTTCAGATGCGCAAGTGGGCCGGCCAGAACGCCAAGCTGATGCGCCGCGCCAAGGCGATGGAGACCCGCCTGGAGCGCCACCGCGAGGGCATGATCGACGACGCCGAACGAGCCGAGCGCACCGTACGCTTCCGCTTCCAGGAGGGGGACGGCGGCGCGACCGTGCTGCAGGCCCGCCACCTCGCCAAGGCGTACGGGGGAGAGCGCCTCTTCGATGGGGTGCACCTGGTCCTGAGGGCCGGCGAGCGCATCGCCGTCACCGGCCCCAACGGCGCCGGCAAGACCACCTTCCTGCGCGTCCTGCTGGGCGAGGCGGCCAGCGACGACCCGCGCGCCCTGCTGCGCTGGGGCTCCAAGGTCCGCGTCGGATACTACGACCAGGAGCTGCGCGGCGTCGACCCCGACCGCACCCTGGTCGAGGAGCTGATCCGCATGGTCGGCGACCGCGAGGCGCACGACCTGCTGGGCCGCTTCCTGTTCCCCTTCGAGGCGCAGTACAAGCGCGTCGCCGACCTCTCCGGCGGCGAGCGGGCCCGCTTGGCGCTCCTCAAGCTGACCATGGGCCGCTACGACCTGCTGATCCTGGACGAGCCGACCAACCACCTGGACGTCGAGATGATCGAGGCCCTTGAGGAGGCGCTGGACGCCTACCAGGGCACCCTGATCCTGGTCAGCCACGACCGCCGCTTCATCGGCCGGCTGGCGACCCGCGTCTGGGAGATCGAGGACGGCCGCTTCGAGGACTACGAGGGCGACTGGAGCTTCTACCAGCGCAAGCACGACGAGCGCCGGACCGACGCCGCCACGCTAGCGCCCGACCCGCCCGACGCCCCGGGGCCCTCCGCCCAGGACGACGAGGACGCCGCCGCCGAGGAGGACCTCGACCCCCGCTACCGCGAGCTGAGCCCCTGGAAGCTGGAGCGCGAGCTCGAGACGCTCGAGGAGCACGTCCACCGGCTCGAGGGCGACCTGGAGGACCTGAACGCCCGCCTGGCCGATCCGGCGCACCACACGCCGGACGACCTGGCCGACCTGGGCCGCCGCCATGCCGAGGTCGAGGAAGGCCTGATGGAGGCGATGGAGGCCTGGGAAGCCGCCGGCCGCGCGCTGGAGGTCAAGCGCGCCCGTCGCGCCCGCTGACGGGGACGTCCGAGCGGGCGCCACGGTAGACTCCCAAGCGTCGGGAGGCGCCGGCGCGAGGCCGGTGCCGGCCCAGGAGGAGGCGCCATGCAACGAGTCCGCTACCGCAGCTTCGACGGCGTGCACTGGGGCGAGGTCGAAGGCGGCCGGGTCCACCAGCTGTCCTCCATGCTGGGCCGGCGCACCGGCGACCTGGTCCCGCTCTCCGACGTGGCGCTGTTGCCCCCGTGCGAGCCGCGCAGCATCGTCTGCGTCGGCAAGAACTACGCCAAGCACGTGGCCGAGATGGGCGGCGATGCCAGCGACCTGCCCGAAGAGCCCGGGCTGTTCCTCAAGGCCCTGAACACCCTGAGCGGCCCCGGCGACCCGATCCCGTACCCCTCCTGGACGTCCGAGCTGCACTACGAGGGGGAGCTGGCCGTCGTCATCGCCCACGAGCTGAAGGACGTCGCGCCCGAAGACGCGCTGGACCACGTGCTCGGCTACACCTGCGCGATCGACGTCACCGCGCGCGACGCGCAGCGCTCCGACCTGCAGTGGGTGCGCGGCAAGAGCTCCGACGGTTTCTGTCCGGTCGGGCCCTGGCTGGAGACCGACCTGGACCCGACCGACGTGACGGTGCAGACCTTCGTCAACGGCGAGCTGCGCCAGGACGGCCACACCGGCGACCTGATCTTCCCGGTGGCCGAGGTGCTGGCCTACGTCAGCCGCTTCCTGACCCTGATGCCCGGCGACCTGGTCCTGACCGGCACGCCCGACGGCGTCGGTCCGCTCCAGGTGGGGGACGAGGTCGAGGTGCGCATCCCCGGCATCGGTTCGCTGAGCGCCCCCGTCGAAGCGGCGTGAGCGACGCCTCCAACGACGCCCCGCCCGCCCTGCGGCCGGGCACCTGGCTGATCGACGCCCGCCTGGCCGGGATGGACCGGACGGTCGGCGTCTTCGTGCAAGCACTGCCCGACGGGCGCGTCCTGCTGGTCGAGAGCGCCTCCGGCGCGACCGTCGCGACCGTGCAGGAGGCCCTCGCTGCGCTGAACCTCGGGCCGGTCGACGTCGCGGCGATCGTGCTGACGCACGTCCACCTGGACCACGCCGCCGGCGCCGGCTCCCTGTCGGCCTGGAGCGGCGCGCCGGTGTACGTCCACCCGGCCGGCCTGCCGCACCTGGCCGATCCGAGCCGGTTGTGGTCCAGCGCCGCGCGCCTCTACGGTGAGGCGATGGACCGCCTCTGGGGCCCGATGGAGCCGGTCCCGGAGGGGCGCCTGCACCCGCTGGAGGACGGCGAGGTCCTGGAGCTGGGCGGCGCCCGCTACCAGGTGCTGCACACGCCCGGTCACGCCCGCCACCACCTGGCGCTGCTCGACCCCGACGGCGGCGCCTTCGTCGGCGACGCTGCCGGCATCCTGCTGCCCGGCGTGCCGCTGATCCGGCCTGCCCTGCCCCCGCCCGAGACCGACCTGGAGGCGGCCGAGGCCAGTTGCGCCCGCCTGGCCGAGGCCGGCCTGGAGCGCCTGTACCTGACCCACTTCGGCGTCGTGGACGATGTCGAGGAGCACCTCGCCGCCGTCGTCCGTCGCAACGCCGCCTGGGGCGCCGAGGTCGCCGCAGGGATGGACGCCGGCGAGGACCACGAGGCGCTGATCCGCCGCATGCGCCGCCTGGAGGATCGTGAGCTGGACCAGGCCGGCGTCACCGGCCCGCGGCGCGAGGCGTACAAGCTCTCCAGCGACGCGCGCATGACCGTCCTGGGCCTCGAGCGCTACTGGCGCAAACGCGACCAGCTGTGATCGCCCCCGCCTTCCCCCTGCCGCGCGCGGCGCGGATCGCCGTCCTGGCCTCGGGCCGGGGCAGCAACCTGGCGTCGCTGCTGGCGGCCTTTCCGGCGGGCGACCCCGAGGGCCGCGTGGTGCAGGTGATCGTCAACGTGCCGGGCGCCGGCGCGGTCGATCGCGCCCTGGCCGCCGGCGTGCCGGCCGCGACCGTCCCGTGGACCCGCGGGGTCGGCGACCGTGACGCCTTCGAGGC
>CAZJGU010000073.1:0-15202 GCA_964545455.1 uncultured bacterium
CGATCAGAACGAAATCGGTGAACGTCCCCCCGATGTCGAACCCGAAGCGGTAGTTGGGACGAGCGCCGGCCTTGTTCCCGGATGCTGTCGTGATGTCGGACACTGAATCGCCTCCCTGGTGGTCAGAGTTGATCGCTGGGGCTCGGGACGCGGTCGTCTCGAGGGATCGGTGGGCGTTGGGGTGTGGGGCGTCGGCGACGGCGTTGGCGTCGTCGCGCCCGGGTCGAGCGATCGACCCCCGCGTTGACGGTGGGTGGCCGGGGTGCTACGTTCCGTGGTGTTCCGTACGACGATCGCTTACCGGCAGCATACGGCGACCAACTGTTGACAGTCAACAACCAGCCGTGGGGAGGGCCGATCCGACCTCCGCCCCGAACGAAAAGGAGACGCCATGAAGATCACCGACGTCCGCGCACGCATCATCAGGATCCCCCGCGCCGCCAAGCTGACCACCTCCTACGGGAGCGAGGACGGCGCGACGACGCTGCTCGTCGAGGTGGACACCGACGAGGGCATCACCGGGATCGGGCAGGCGTCGGTCGACGCGCCGTTCTACGGCGAGACCGCCGACGGCATGCTCGTCAACGTCCGTCGGCACCTCGCGCCGGCGCTGGTCGGCGAGGACCCGTTCGCCATCACGCGGCTGCACGCCAAGATGGGCTCGGTCCTTCCCCACCACTGGTTCTCGCTGTCCGGCGTCGACATGGCGCTCTGGGACGTCAAGGGCAAGGCGCTCGGCGCACCCGTCTACGAGCTGCTCGGCGGCAAGGTGCGCGAGGGTCTCGACCTGATGGGCTTCGTCGCCTTCGGCACGCCGGAGGAGATGGCGGAGACGGCGAGGAAGCAGCTGGCCGTGGGCTACCCGGTGCTCAAGATGAAGATCGGCATCGATCCGCGCGAGGACCTGGCCCGCTACCGCGCCGTCGCCGAGGCCGTCAGCGATCGCGCCGTCATCCAAGTCGACGGGAACACGGGCTACACCCTGCGCGAGGCGATCCCGACGCTGGCCGAGATGGAGTCGATCGGCAGCCTCGGCGCGATCGAGCAGCCGGTCGCGCGGATGGAGGACATGGCCGAGCTGGCGCGCCGCATGCGCACGCCGGTCATGGCGGACGAGGCCATCTACCCCCCCGAGGACGCCATCGAGGTCGTGCGCCGCAAGGCGGCCAGCATCGCCCTGATGAAGCTGGGCAAGCACGGCGGCATCCACAACGTGGCCCGCATCGGCGCCATCTTCGAGGCGGCCGGGCTGTCGCTCTCGATCGCCATCTACTACGACCTCATCGGCATCGCGGCCTCCCACCTCGCCGCGGCCCTGCCGGCCGTGACCTGGCCGTCGCCCGACACCGAGCTGGCCGACACGATCCTCGCCACGCCGTACCGGCACGAGGGGCTGCTCATCCGTGCCCCCAGCGGGCCCGGCCTCGGCGTCGAGCTCGACTGGGACAAGGTCGACCACTACACGGTCGACGCCTGATCACGCCGGCCGTGGCCCGATGATCCCCTCGGACCTCGACGCCTTCCTGCTCGACCGCGTCGCGGCGAGCCGGATGCCGGGGCTCAGCCTGGTGCTGCTGTCGGGCGACGCGACGGTCGAGCGCCACGTCGGCTTCCGCGACCTGCCCGGCCGCGTGCCGCCCGACGGCGACACCCGCTACGGCATCGGCAGCGTCACCAAGCTGTTCACGGCCGTCGCGACGCTCCGGCTGGCGGAGGAGGGATCGTTCGGCCTCGACGACGCCGTCGCTTCGCACCTGCCGGAGGTCGCCGACGCCTTCCCACCCGGCACGACGATCGCTCGCCTGCTGGCGCACGCCTCGGGGCTACCGGCCCTGGGCTTCTCCGAGAGCAAGATGTCCGACCGCTGGTACCCCGACGGCCTGCCGGTCGGGGGCTGGCCGGACGTCGCGAGCTTCCTGACGGGCGCCTCCGCCTGGTGGACCGATCGCCCGGGCGCGTCCTGGCGCTACAGCAACGAGGGCTACCTGGCGCTCGGCGCGCTGATCGAGCGCACGACCGGCGAGGCCTACGTCGATCACGTCGCGCGCACCCTGCTGGGACCGCTCGGCATGGCGCGATCGACCTTCGACCGCGACCGCGTCGAAGCGGACGACAACCGCGTCGCGCCCACGATGTTCGATGACGAGGGTCGCCCGGTCCCGGGGTCCAACCTCTACGGCCCGGTCCCCGCCGCGGGCGGCCTGGTCTCGACCCCACGCGATCTCGCCACCTTCGCCCGCGCCGTGATGGACGCGCTCGCCGGCGCCGACGACGCGCCGTGGCTACCCCCACGGGTGCGGTCCTGGCTGGTCGAACCCCAGGTTCCGCTGGACCCGCTCGGGGCGACGCCGCTGGACGACCTGGAGCTCTGGAACGACCCCCGCCGCTGGCACGGCCTGGGCCCACAGCTGGTCGAGGGCCTGCCGGGCCTGAGCGGGATGGCCATCGGTCACGGCGGCGGGGTGATGGGCGGAACCGCCTACCTCCTGGTCGCACCGGAGCGCCGGATCGGGGTCGTCGCGCTCGCCAACACGCACGGCTACCCGCTGGCGCGCGTCGCGATGGCCAGCCTGGTCGCCCTGAGCGGCGAACCGCTCGCCTCGCTCGCCTGGTACCGGCGCGAGGGCCTGCGTCGAACGCTCGCGGGCGACTACGCCGCCTTCCGCGACACCATGCGGGCCGAGGTGCGCCCCGCGCCCGGCGGGCTCGAGCTGGTGCTGGCCTTCCGGCCGGCGCGCCGCCGGGTTCCCCTCACCTTCCTCGACCACGACGACGCCACCCGGACGACCCGCATGATCGCCTGGAGCCAGGGCCGCCCGGCGGTCGCTACCTTCCGACCCGGCTCCGACGCCGACGCCGGACTCGAGCTCCACTTCGAACGCTACGCCTTTCGCCGCCAAGGGAGGCTCCTGCCATGACCGACGCACCGACGACCCGCCGACCCGTGACCGCCCACGACCTGCTGCGCTTCCACCTCGCCGACGACCCGCGCATCTCGCCCGACGGCCGCACCCTCGCCTGGGTGCGGACGCGCCTCGACGCGGACCGTGACGCCTACCTCTCGGAGATCGTGCTGACCGACCTGGAGAGCGGCGCCGAACGACGGTTGACCGACCGCGACGTCGCGTCCGACGGCTCGGAGAGCGCGCCGCGCTGGTCGCCGAGCGGCGATCGCATCGCCTTCCTGGCCCCGGGCGAGGCGGCCGCCTCCGACGATGCGGCCCCCGGACCGGCCGAGACGTTCCTGGACCACGGCGCGCAGCTCTGGGTCGCGCCCGTGACCGACGCCGGCGGGGCGCGGGGCGCACGCCTCACCTCGCTGCGCGGCGGGGCGGCTCCGGCGAGCTGGTCGCCCGACGGCGCGACGCTGGCCTTCACGACCCTCGTCCACCCCGAACGAGGCCTCGAGACCGGCTCGGTCGAGCCGCCCAGCGACCCGTACGAGCGCTACACCCGCGACGTGCTCCGCGTCACCCGCATCGGCTGGAAGTCGGACGCGCTGGGCCTGCTCGGCGACTACGTCCGTCAGCTGGCCACCGTGCCCGCCGGCGGCGGCGAGGTGCGCCTCCCCTGCCGCACGCCGCACGACGTGGGAGCGCCCACCTGGCACCCCGACGGACGCCGGTTGGCGATCGTCGGCAACCTGGGCGAGAACGCCGAGCTCGAACGCCAGCAGACGATCCACCTCGTCGACCTGGCCGCCTCCGATCCCCGACCGGAGCCCCTCTTCACGCTCGAGGAGATGCGCGCCAGCGACGTCGCCTTCAGCCCGGACGGAACCCGCATCGCCGTCTGCGGCCACGACGATCCCAAGCGCGGGCACTACGGCTTCCAGCGTCTCTGGATCGTCGACGTCGCGAGCGGCGAGGGCCGCTGCGTCAGCCGCGAGCACGACGTCTCGTTCGGCGACTACTCGCGCAACCAGGACCTGCGTCGGACCGGTGGCGCGGACGGCCCGCGCTGGCTGCCGGACGGCAGCGCGATCCTGCTGCTCGCGAACCGCCACGGCACCGTCCACGTCGAGCGCTTCGACCTGGAAGACGGCTCCCTGACGCCGCTGACCGACGGACGCCGGGTCGTCAGCGCCTTCACGATGGACGACGCCGGGCGGCGCCTGGCGCTGCGGATCACCGACGGCGCCACCCCGGGCGAGCTGTTCACCCTCGACGTCAGCGAGGCCGGGGCGCAGCCGCGCCGCCGCACCGGCGTGAACGACGACCTGCTGCAGGAGCTCGACCTGCCCGAGCCGGAGCTCTTCGTCTCCCGCTCGGGCGACGCCGAGGTCGCGGGCTGGATCCACTGGCCCCCGAACCGCACCCCCGGCCAGCGCATCCCGGTGGTGCTCTACACCGGCGGCGGACCCGGCGGGATGCGGGCCGAGGTGTTCGTGCACGAGTTCCACCTCTACGCCGCGAACGGCTACGCCGTCCTGAACTGCAACGCCCGCGGCAACTACGGCTACGGCGAGGCGTTCTCCGACGCGCCCCGTGGCTGGTGGGGCGGCGTCGACTACGAGGACAACATGGCGTTCCTGCACGACGCGCTGGCGGCCCACCCCGAGCTGGACGGCGACCGCGTGGGCGTGGCCGGCGGCAGCTACGGCGGCTTCATGGCCAGCTGGATCGCGGCGCGTCACCCCGAGCTCAAGGCCGCCGTGGTCGACCGGACGCTGTTCAACCGCTACGCCTTCTCGGGGACGAGCGACATCGGCATCCTGCTCGACCTGATCGAGTTCGAGGGCCGCTACCCGTGGGAGGCGCCGGATCGCTACCTGGAGGTCTCGCCGATCGCGTACGTCGGTGACGTCGACGTGCCGACGCTGGTGGTCCACTCGGCGCTCGACCACCGCTGCCCGGTCGACCAGGGCGAGCAGCTCTACATGGCGCTGCGCGTGCGCGGCGTTCCGACCGAGCTGATCCGCTTCCCGAACGAGACGCACGAGCTGTCGCGCAACGGCCGGCCCAACCACCGCCTCTACCGCCTGGAGCGCTACCTGGCGTGGTTCGACCGTTGGCTGTGAGCGGAACCGAACGACCGACGGGGCGCGAGCTGCTGCAGCTCGTGACCGTCGACGATCCGCGCATCTCGCCCGACGGGTCGCGGGTGGCGTGGCTGGAGACGCGCTTCGTGCCCGAGCGCGACGCGACCACGACCGCCCTGAGACTCGCGCCCAGCCAGGGGGACGGGGTCGGTCGCACGCTGCTCGAACGATCCGGCCTGCGACGGCCCCGCTGGTCCCCGGACGGCCGCACCCTGGCCTTCCTCGCGCCCTCGGACGGCGGCGGGCACGCCCAGGTGGCGTCCGTCGAGGTCGACGGGGGCGCGCCGGGCCGCTGGGCGCGGGTGGCGGGACCGATCCTCGACCTCGTCTGGTCGCCGCGGGGGAACGGCGTCGCCGTCGTGGCCCGCGTGCCGGATCCGGAAGCGCCGGCCGACGACGCCCCGCCGGGCGTGGTCCACACCTCGCGCCTGGGCTGGAAGGTCGACGGGGCCGGCCTGATCGGCGACCGCTGGACGCAGCTGTTCTGGCTTCCCGCGGACGGCGGACCGGCCGTCCCGCTCGTCCAGGGCCGTTGGGACGCGGCGGCCCCGGCGTGGAGCCCCGACGGCGCGACGCTGGCGTTCCTCGCCCCGACCGCGCCCGACGGCGCGGGCGCGATGGCGCGCCGGCGCGACCTCTGGCTGATCGACGTGGGCAGCGACGGCGCGGCGCGACCGCGCCGGCTGGCGTCGTTCGCGGACGTTCGCATCGCCGAGCTGGCCTGGAGCGCCGACGGCCGACGCATCGCCCTGGCGGCGCACGAACGCGAGAGCATCGGCCACTACGGCGCCCAGCGGCTGGCGACGGTCGACGTCGTCACCGGTGCGACGAGGTTCGTCAGCGACGCCGAGGACGGTACGCTGGGCAACGCGGCGTACACCGACGTGGGCGGTTACGGCGGCGACAGCGGGCCGCGCTGGGCGGACGACGACGGCGCCGCGCTGGCGACGATCTCGCGTCGTGGCACGGTGCGGCTGTACCGCATCGAGACGGACGGGCGGCTCGAGCCCCTGACGCCCGACGACCGCGTCGTGGCGGCCTGGACCGTGGATCGCGAGGCGCGTCGTGCCGCCCTGCTGTGCTGGGACCGCTCCGGGCCCGGCACGATCGAGGTCGTCGACCTGGCCGACGACCCTGGACCGCCGACCCTTCGCCGGATCGCGAGCGCCGGCGGCCTGCCGACGCCGGCCGTGCCGGTCCATCCGCCGCGCCACCTGAGGGTCGCGGCCGATCCGGAGGCGGACGCGCCGGAGCTGGACGCCTGGCTGCTCCTCCCGCAGGCGGCGGACGCCGTCGGCGAGCGCGAGGTCCCGCTGATCCTCTACTGCGGCGGCGGTCCCGGCGGCATGCGGTCGGACAACTACTTCTTCGAGTTCCAGCTCTTCGCCGCGGCCGGCTTCGCCGTGCTGTGGCTGAACGCGCGCGGCTGCCAGGGCTACGGCGACCGGTTCTGCACCGCCATCCTGGGCGACTGGGGCGGCGCCGACTGGCAGGACGAGCAGCGCGCGCTGGACGCCGCGCTCGCGGCGATCCCGGCGTTGGACCCCGAGCGCGTCGCCATCGTCGGTGGCAGCTACGGCGGCTACCAGGTCAACTGGGCGATCGGTCGGTCGGACCGGTTCCGCGCGGCGGTGTCGGACCGGAGCGTGAGCAACCGCCTGAGCGCCTTCGGTACCAGCGACATCGGCTTCCTCCGGACCTTCGAGTACGACGGCGCGACCCCGTGGCAGAACCCGGACGCCTACCTCGGGCAGACCCCGCTGCAGGGCATCGGCGGCGCACGCACGCCGACCCTGGTGGTGCACTCGGCGCAGGACTACCGCTGCCCGATCGAGCAGGGCGAACAGCTCTACTTCGCCCTGCGCGCGCAGGGCACGCCGGCCGAGCTGGTCCGCTTTCCGAACGAGTCCCATGGACTGTCGCGCGGGGGTCGCCCGTGGCACCGCGTGGCCCGCCTCGACGCCTACCTGGACTGGCTGGATCGGTGGCTGCGATGAGGGCCGCGGCGCGCGTCGGCGCGTTGACGAGGCGTGCACGTCCATGCTACCTTCCGATAAGAGTTGCAGACGGACCCTGCTCGGCAACTGTTAACAATCAACAATCTCCCTTTGGCTCGGTGCCCCACCGGAACGCGGACGGCGGGACCCGGCGCACCGTTCTCCTCTTCCTCCCGATCGCCGCACCCGACCCCCAAGGAGCACGATGACGATGAGACACGGCAGCGACATCGACCCGGTCGAACTGGAGATCCGCTGGCAGCGGCTCATCAGCATCATGGACGAGGTCGACAACGCGGTCATCAAGACCTCGTTCTCGACGATCGTCGGCGAGAGCCACGACTTCGCCTGCATCCTTCTCGACGCGTCCGGCTCCTCGCTGTGCCAGTCCAGCTTCAGCCCGCCCGACTTCTGCGTCATCCTGCCGAGGACCACGCGCAGCATCCTCGAACGCTTCCCGCTCGAGACCCTGCGCGAGGGCGACGTCCTCGTCACCAACGATCCGTGGCTGGCCGCCGGGCACCTGCCCGACTACGCCATCGTCACGCCGGTGTTCTGGCGCGGCAAGCCGGTCGCCTTCATGGGGACGATCGCGCACGTCTCGGACGTCGGCGGCCACAGCGGCGACATCATCGCCAGCGACGTCTTCACCGAGGGCGTCCGCATCCCGCCCGCCAAGCTGTTCGAGGCCGGCGAGGAGAACCGCCTGCTGTTCGACATCATCGGCCAGAACTGTCGCGTGCCCGAGGACGTGCTGGGCGACCTGCGCGCCATCGCCGGAACCCACCGGGTCGGGGCGCGCCGCTTGCGCGAGTTCCTCGACGACTACGACCTCGAGGACCTCGAGGACCTCGGCGCGGCCATCCACGGACGCTCCGAAGCGATCATGCGCGAGCGCATCGCCGCGCTGCCCGACGGCACCTACGAGTTCGGCCTCGACATCGACGGCTACGTCGACATCGTCCACCTCCACGCCACGGTCACGATCCAAGGCGACGGCATCCTGGTCGACTACACCGGCACCAGCCCACAGGTCGACCACGCCGCGATCAACTGCACCTACAACACGACCTACGCCTCGACGCTCTACCCGTTCAAGTGCGCGCTGGTGCCCGGCATCCCCAACAACGAGGGGCTGTTCCGGCCGGTGACCGTGACGGCGCCCGAAGGCTGCATCCTCAACACGACCTTCCCGCACCCGGTCCAAGCGCGCGCCAAGACGACCAACAACATCAACCAGGTCCTCTTCGGCGCCGTCTGGCCCGTCCTGGGTGAGCACGCCCAAGCCGGAGCGGGCAGCATCTGGCCCCTCAGCGTGCACGGCGATACCGAGGACCACGGCCGCTTCAGCGTGCACATCCTTCCGCACGGCGGACGCGGCGCGATGCGCGACATGGACGGCCTCGTCCCGATCGCCTTCCCGCACAACTCCAGCGTCACGCCGACCGAGATCTTCGAGACCCAGAGCCCCGTCCGGATCCTCGAGAAGCGCCTGCTCGAGGACTCGGCCGGTCCAGGCCGCAGTCGCGGAGGGCCCGGGCAGGTCATGACGTTCGAGAACGCCGGGAGCCAAACGGTGCACGCCCGGGTTCGGCCCGACAAGATCACCTGCGCCCCGCCCGGCATCGACGGCGGGAGCAACGGCCGCACCGGCGAGGTCTGGTTCAACGGCGAGCGCCTCGACGCCTTCCCGATCCTGGACTTCGCGCCCGGCGACCGGATCGAGCTGCGCATGCCCGGCGGCGCCGGATTCGGGCGGCCCGAGGAGCGCGACCCCGCCAAGGTGCTCCACGACGTGGTGATGGGCATCGTCACGCCCGAGGGTGCCGTCCGCGACTACGGCCTCGACCCGTCGGAGGTCGCCGCTTCGACCGCGCCGGTCGGACGGGACGGCTGACGCGATGCGCATCGTCGAGGTTCGCAGCACCGTCGTCGCCCTCCCACGTACGGACACGCTCACGACGCAGTACGGCAGCGGAGACCTGGCCACCACCGTCCTGGTCGAGCTGGTGACCGACGAGGGCCTGGTCGGCATCGGCCAGACGGCCGTCGCGCCCCGCTCGTACGGCGAGACCGCCGAGGGCATCCAGGCGAACCTCCACGTCCACCTCGCGCCGGTGCTCTTCGCCGCCGACGATCCGACCAACCTCGCCCAGCTTCACCTCGAGGTGGAACGCGCCCTCCCCCACCATTGGTCGACCCACGCCGGCGTCGAGCTGGCGCTCTGGGACCTGGCCGGCAAGGTGCTCGGCAGGCCGGTGCACGCCCTCCTGGGTGGCAAGGTGCGACCGGGCCTGACGCTGATGGGCTTCGTCCACCACGCCGCCCCCGACCGGATGGCGGCCGAGGCGCGCGAGACGCTCGACCGTCACGGCTTCGGCGTGCTCAAGATGAAGGTCGGGCTCGACCCCGTCGAGGACGTGCGCCGCTACCGCGCCGTGGCCGAAGCGATCGAGGGCCGGGCGCTGATCCAGGTGGACGGCAACACCGGCTACGCCCTCGACGAGGCCTTCTGGGCGCTGTCCGAGATGGAGGCCATCGGCGGCCTGGGGGCCATCGAGCAGCCGGTCGCCGACCGCGCCGACCTGGCCGAGCTGGCCCGCAGGCTGTCGACGCCGATCATGGCCGACGAAGCGATCTACGCGCCCGACGACGCCCTCGGCGTGGTCCGCGACCGCGCGGCGTCGCTGGCCCTGATGAAGATCACCAAGCACGGCGGCGTCCAGCACGTCCGCGAGATCGCCACGATCTTCGACGCGGCCCACCTGCGCCTGTCCGTCGCCATCTACTTCGACCTCATCGCCGTGACGGCCGCCCACCTTGCCGCCGCGCTTCCGTGCGTACGCTGGCCCTCTCCGTTCACCTACCTCGACGACACCGTGCTGGCCCAGCCGTTCGAACCCACCGGCACGCGACTCGACGCTCCCGACGGCCCCGGATGGGGCGTATCCCTCGACCCCGACAAGGTCGCGCGCTACGCCGTCGCGACCGAGCTCTCGACCCCCTGACATGACGCCCCGCTCCGAGGAGGCCGCCATGGTTCGAAAACGCTAGTCGCTCGTCCGTCGCCCATCCCTCTCGCCTCTCGAAGGAGGACCGCGTGACCATTCGACTGTCCAAGACCGCCCTCATGATCCTGCTGGCGCTGCTGCTGGCCGCCCTCGTGCCGACCAGCACGGCGTTCGCCCAGTCCGGTGACGGCGAAGCGATCGAGATCGCCATGAACGAGCTCCCCAGCTCGCTCGACCCGCCCGCCGACTGGGCGATCGCGTCGACGTGGATCCACATGAACATGTTCGACTGCCTGGTCTGGCGCAACCGCGAGACCGCCGCGTTCGAGCCCTGGCTCGCCACCTCCTGGCAGAACATCGACGACAGCACCTGGCGCATGACGCTCCGCGAGGGCGTGACCTTCCACAACGGCGAGCCGTTCACCGCCGACGCGGTCAAGTGGACCTACGAGCGCATTCAGAACGCCTCGCGCGACGAGTTCATCACCTTCAACCAGTGGCTGTTCATCGACGAGATCACCGCCCTCAGCGACTACGAGATCGAGATCACGACGGTCGAGCCGGATCCCTCCTTCCTCAGCAAGATGGCCGGCACCGGCTGCGGCATCCAGGCGCCCGTCGCGGGCCGCGAGATGATGGAGAGCGGCGAGTACACCCCGATCGGCACCGGCCCCTACGAGTTCGTCGAGTACGTGACCGACGACTTCCTGGTGCTCGAAGCCAACGAGGACTACTGGCAGGGCGCGCCCGACATCGAGACGATCACCTGGCGCAGCATCCCCGAGAACTCGACCCGCGTCGCGAACCTGCTGACCGGCGCCGTCGACCTCACCGTCGGCGTGCCGCCCCAGGACTGGGAGCGCATCAACGAGAACGAGGGCACCGAGGTCCAGGACTACCTGACCACGCGCGTCATGATCCTCGCCCTGCGCGCCGGCCCGTCGGAGCAGAACCCCGACTGGAGCGGCCTGACCGAGGACGTCCGCATCCGCCAGGCGATCGCCGCCGCGATCGACCGTGAGCTGCTGATCGAGGTCATCGACGGCCTGGGCGTGCCGACCAAGACCCGCATCACGCCCCCGACCCTCGGGAGCGACCCCGAGATGTACGACACCACCGACGGCTACGATCCCGAGCTCGCCATGCGCCTGCTCGACGAGGCCGGCTACGACGGCGAGGAGCTGACCTTCCACTCCAGCACCTCGTGGCTGCTGCAGCGCGAGGTCAGCGAGGTCGTCGCCGCCATGCTCGAAGCGGTCGGCCTGAACGTCAACCTGCAGATCCTCGACACCACCACGTTCCGTGAGCAGGTCTACTTCCCCTACCGCAACGAAGAGATCTACATGGACGCGCTGGGCAACTCGTTCTTCGACCCCTGGATCGTCGTGCTGTCCGAACGCTCCGATCGTCGCGAGCGGTCCGGCTGGTCCGGCCCCGACGCGGACCGCGTCGACCAGCTGATCCGCGAGGCCGCGGTCAACATGGACCCGGACGAGCGCGCAGAGCAGTACCAGGAGATCGTCCGCATCGTCTACGACAACGCCGTGAGCGTGCCGCTGTACCAGCTGCGCGACGCCATCGGCAAGAGCAGCGCCCTCGACTGGAACGCCCCGCTGGACGGCTTCCTCTGGATGGGCAACGCCGAGCTCGACTGAGCCCCCTTCGGTACGTGCGGGAGGCCCCTGCCTCCCGCACGGTCTTTCCTTCCACGCGACGGTAACGAAGTGGATCCCCCGTGACCCAATATCTGATCTCACGCATTCTCCAGATGATCCCGCCCCTCTTCGGGCTGACGCTGATCCTGTTCATCCTGCTGCGGATCGGCGGCGACCCGATCGCCCACCTGGTCGACCCCGAGGCGTCGGCCGAGGAGATCGCCGCGGTTCGGGCCGCCTACGGCTTCGACCGGCCCCTACCGGAGCAGTACTTCCGCCAGCTGGGCCTGATCGTGACCGGCGACTTCGGCGATTCGTACCGCTACAAGCAACCGGCGATGGGCCTGGTGGTGGAGCGCCTGCCGGCCACCCTCCAGCTGGCCCTCGCGTCGATCGTCGTGGCGCTGGTCATCGCGATCCCCGCCGGCTTGCTCTCGGCGGTCTACCAGAACACGCCCCTCGACCTGTTCGTGACCACCGCCAGCACCCTAGGGAGAGCCATGCCGAACTTCTGGATCGGCATCATGCTGATCCTGATCGTCGGGGTCCAGCTACGCTGGCTCCCGGTCTCCGGGCGTGAGAGCTTCGCGGCGATCATCCTGCCGGCCATCACGCTCGGGACCGGCATCGCCACGACCATCGCCCGCGTGCTGCGCTCGTCGATGCTCGAGGTCATGCGCAAGGACTACATGACCACGGCCCGGGCCAAGGGCGTCGCCGAGTGGAGCGTGACCCTCCGCCACGGGCTTCGCAACGCGCTCATCGCGGTCGTCACCGTCTT
Organism: uncultured bacterium; assembly: GCA_964545455.1. GTDB lineage: Bacteria > Deinococcota > Deinococci > Deinococcales > Trueperaceae > SLSQ01. The sequence continues at coordinate 12,486 of CAZJGU010000073.1, forward strand.
CGGCCTGCAGATGGCCTGGCTGCTGGGCGGATCGGTCATCGTCGAACAGGTCTTCGCCTGGCCCGGCATGGGCCGCCTCATGCTGAACGCCGTGCTGCAGCGCGACCTGACGCTGGTGCAGGCCGGCGTGCTGGTGTTCGCCCTGATCGTGATGGCGACCAACCTCCTGGTCGACATCGCCTACGCCTTCCTGAACCCGAGGATCCGTTACGGATGACGGCCCCGAACGACCCGACGTCGACGCCCGACGAACTCGATCGCGACGCGCAGGGCCTGAAGCCCGAGGCGACCCGCGCCGAGCAGCGCAGGAGGACGTGGACGAAGGTGGTCCGCAGCCTGGTCGGGAGCCCGGTGGGTCTCCTCGGTTCGATCCTCGTGCTGGTCGCCGTCCTCACGGCGGTCCTCGCCCCCTGGATCGCGCCGCACGACCCGACCGAGTTCAACCTGCGCAGCCGGCTCGAGCCGCCGGTCTTCCTCGGCGGGTCGGCCGAGTACCTGCTCGGCACCGACCAGCTGGGGCGCGACCTGCTCTCCCGCCTGATCTACGGATCGCAGGTATCGCTGATCGTCGGCGTCCTGGGCGTGCTCGTGTCCCTCGTCATCGGGGTGGGCCTGGGCCTCCTCGCCGGCTACACCGGCGGCTGGACCGACACGGTCATCTCGCGCCTGATCGACACCTTCATGGCCATCCCGTTCATCATCCTCGCGCTGGCGGTGATCGGCGCCGTCGGCGTGGGGCAGAACAACTCGCTGCTGATCCTGATCGTCGTCCTCGGTCTGACCGGCTGGATCACGTTCGCCCGTGTCGTGCGAGGGGAGGTGCTGGCCGCTCGTGACCTCGAGTACGTCGAGGCCGCCAGCGCGCTCGGCCAGCGCCACCGTTGGATCCTGTTGCGCCACGTGCTCCCCAACGTGACCGCCCCCATCATCGTCCTGGGCACGCTCCAGATCGCGACGGTGATCATCGCCGAATCCAGCCTCAGCTTCCTCGGCCTCGGCGTCCAGCCACCCACCATCACCTGGGGGATCATGCTCTCCGAAGGGCGCGACCACCTGGCCACCTCCTGGTGGCTGGCCACCTTCCCCGGCATCGCCATCACGCTCACCACGCTGGGCATGATCCTGCTCGGCGACTGGCTCCGCGACGTCCTCGATCCCCGCATGCAGCTCTAGCCCGGTCCTTCGTCCCGTGCCCGCCCACGTCCTGCGCGGGCCCCGCCCCACGTCGTCTCGTCGAAACGAGGTCCCACCCATGGCACGCTCCCCCATCGAAATCGCCGGCACCACCGTCCAGCCCGGAGAACGCGGCTTCGGCTACCTGCACGTCGGCCGCCTCGCGGCCGGCACCGAAGTCCGCGTCCCCTACCAGGTGATCCACGGCGCCCACGACGGGCCGACCCTCCTGCTCGAGGGGACGCTGCACGGCTGGGAGCCGATGGGCGCGGAGGTGATCCGCCGCGCGACGCAGCAGATCGACCCCGCCGAGCTGCGCGGCACCGTCTACTGCCTGCCGCTGGCCCACCCGTTCACCGTCGAGTTCGGCGGCACGGTCGAAAGCGCCGGCCAGCGCGTCAGCCCGGCCGACAACCTCGACCTGAACCAGGTCTGGCCGGGCGCCAAGAAGAACGCCTGGCTCACCCAACAGATCGCCCACGTGCTCTGGAACGAGGTCGTGACGCGCTGCGACTACGTCGTCGACTACCACGACGGGACCGGCGCCTGCGACGAGATCCCGGTCGCCTTCCTGCACCTGTTCCCCGACGAGCCGCCCTACGTCTCGGGCGCCGGCGCCGACGGCGTCGGGGACAGCCCCGAGACCGGGGCGGGCCTGACCAAGGAACGGACCGAGTGGGTCAACGGCGAGATCGTCAAGATGGCCAAGGCGTTCGGCTCCGAAGTGATCTGGCACCGCAAGTACCCGCTCAACCCGCGCATGCTGTTGGGCCAGTGCGCCCTCAACGGCATCGTCCCCCTCTACGTCGAGACCGGGGGCGGCGGCATGATCGACGAGCAGGTCGACAAGAGCGTCGTCTGCACCCTCAACATCCTCAAGCACCTCGACATGGTCGACGGCGAGCCGGTCTTCCCCGAGCGCCAGATCATGGTCGACAACTACGTCGTCTACCGTTCCCTCACCGGCGGCTTCTACCAGAAGGACCCCGACGCCCAGCTCGGCGCGCGCGTCCGCAAGGGACAGGTGCTCGGCCGCGTCGTCGACCCCGTCACCAGCGAGGTCCTCGAGGAGTGCACCTCGCCGATCAACGGCATCGTGGTCAGCAGCCGCGTCCGCATGCCGATCAACCCCGGCGGCTACATCGCGCACCTGGCCGATACGGACTCGATCATCTGGGAACGCTGAGCATGCGGGGACGGGTCCTCGTCACGGGGGCGGGCGGCTTCGTCGGCATCAACCTCGTCCGCGGCCTGGCCGAGCGAGGGTGGCACGTCGTCGCCCTCGCTCGGCGCCTGCCCGACGACGTGGCTCGAGGCTTCCTCGCGAGCGTCGATCCCCACGTCGACTGGCGCCTCGGCGACGTGACCGACCGCGACGGCATGGCCTCCCTCGCCGCGGAGGTCGACGCGATCGTGCACGCGGCCGCGGTGACTGCCACGCCCGATCGCGAGGCCGAGCTGGCCGCCCGGGTCTTCGACGTCAACGCGGGCGGCACCCTGTCGCTGTTGGAGGCCGCCCGGACCGGCGCCTGCCGACGCTTCGT
>CAZJGU010000074.1:0-14645 GCA_964545455.1 uncultured bacterium
AGGGTGCGCTCGCGCGCCGCCCGGCGCGACAGGCCCTCGTGCTGGCGCAGCACTTCGGCGACCTGCTCGCCGACGGTGTAGACCGGGTTGAGGCTGGTCATCGGCTCCTGGAAGATCATGCTGATCTCGTTGCCACGGATCCGTCGCATCTCCCGCTCGGACTTCTTGAGCAGGTCCTGACCCTCGAAGTTGATCTGCCCGGCCGCGAAGCGGCCCGGCGGCTGCGGGATCAGCCGCATCGTCGACAGGCTGGTGACCGACTTGCCGGAGCCGGACTCGCCCACGACGCCGAGGGTCTCGCCCTTGTCGATGTGGAACGAGACGCCGTCGACGGCCTTGACGGTGCCCTCGTCGGTATCGAAGTAGGTCTTGAGGTCGATGACCTCCAAGAGCCGATCGGAACTAGGCATGCATGCAACTCCTCACGGAACCGGATTCTACCCGCGGAACGGACCGCATCCCTCCTGCGAGCCGGCGACGGATAGACCCCGTCGCGACAAGATCGCCTGCAGGAGATTCGGTTCGTGAGAGAGACCGGCGGGCGCGCGACCACGCCGGGACAGATAGGGTGCCCCGAGGGACCGGAAGAGTGTACACCAGATCGGAACGATGTGCGAACGGGGGCGCCGTTGCCGGCGCCCCGCATCGCTCAGCGTCGCTTGCGCGGGTCGAGGGCGTCGCGGAGGCCGTCGCCCACGAGGTTCCAGCTGAGGACGGCGAGGAAGATCGGGATCCCCGGGATCAGCAGCCACGGCACGAACTGGATCGAGATCCCGCGCGCGGTCGCGTCCCGCAGGAGCAAGCCCCAACTGGCCGTGTCGACCTCGCTGGGGCCGAGGCCGATGAACGACAGGCCGGTCTCGGTCAGGATGAAGCCGGGAATCGTCAGCGTCAGGTCGACGATCACGTAGCTGGCCGTGGCGGGCAGCAGGTGCCGCCACAACACGCGGCCCTCGCCGGCCCCCAGGGCCTTTGCGGCCTGGGCGTACTCCATCTCGCGGATCGACAGCACCAGGCTGCGGATCGTGCGCGCCAGGCCGCCCCAGCCGACCAGGCCCAGCACCATGACGATCATCAGGAAGGTCTGGGCCGAGGTCATCTCCAGGCCGAACGCTTGCGCCAGGGGATTTCGTGGATCCTGCAGCAGCGAGGCCAGCACCACCAGCAGGAACAGGCCCGGGATGGCGCTCAGCACCTCGACGAGGCGCATCACCACCTCGTCCACCCAGCCGCCGTAGAAGCCGGCGATGCCCCCGAAGAGGAGGCCCAACGTCAGCGACACCCACACGGCCAGCAGGCCGATCGTGAGGCTCACCTGACCGCCGTAGAGCACGCGGCTGAAGACGTCCTTGCCGAGGTTGTTCGTGCCCCACAGGAAGAGTCGGGCCGGGTCGTCGACGCCGAAGAGGTGCAGGTCGCTCTCGAAGAGGCCGAAGATCTTGTAGGTCGCCTCGGGGCGTCGCACGAAGAACCGGATCGGGTAGGCCTGCGAGGTGTCCTCGACGTAGACGCGTTGGAAGGTGACGGGATCCCGTTCGGAGCGCACGTCGTAGACGAACGGTCGCGTCAGCCGCCCGGTGTCGGGGTCGGTCCAGTGGATCGGCGTCGGCGGCCGGAAGGCGGCCGACGGACGCGTGCGGTACTCGTTGATCCCGTACGGCGCGAAGAAGCCGGCGAAGGCGGCGATCAGGTACATCGCGATCAGGATCCAGCCGCCGACGAGCGCGACGCGGTGCTTGCGGAACTGCTCCCAGGCGATCTGGCCCTGGCTCTTGGACTCGCGCTTGAGGACGTGATCCGCGGCCAGCGCGGCCGCCTCGACGGCTTCGGTCGGGGCGTCCCCATCGGGCGGGGGTCCGGGTCGGAAGTCGCTCACGCCAGCACCTCAGTCGAACCGGATCCGCGGGTCCACCACGGCCAGGAGAAGGTCGGAGATGAGGTTGCCCACCATCAGCAGGATCGTGGTGATGACGACCAGCCCCAGGACGACGTAGATGTCCTGCCGGCTGATCGCCTCCAGCAGCGTCGGGGTGATGCCGGGCCAGGAGACGACGATCTCGACCAGGCCGGCGCCGCCGATCAGGGTGGGAAGGATCGCGCCGATGCCGGCGATGAACGGGATCACCGCGGGTCTCAGGGCGTGCTTGTAGGTGATGCTGCGTCGGCCCAGGCCCTTGGCCCGCGCCGTGCGGATGAAGTCGCTCGAGAGGTACTCGATCATCTGCGCGCGGAGGACGCGCGTGAAGCCGGCGATCCCGGCGGTCGCGACGACGAACGAGGGCATCAGCGCGTGGACGAAGACGTCCCACCACTGTCGGTACCAGGGCCAGTCGAGGTAGCCGCTGCTGGTCATCTGCGCGACCGGGAGCAGCAGCTCGTTGAAACCGAACGTCTCGCGGGTCCACGATCGAATCACGAAGAGCGTCAGGATCAACACCTGGGCGAAGAAGAAGTTGGGGATCGCCAGGCCGAAGTAGCTGATGGCCGAGACGATCTGGTCGGCGGCCGAGTACTGCCGCACCGCCGAGAAGACGCCCAGCGGGATCGCCATGGCGTAGAGCAGCACCAGCGACATGATCACCAGCACCATCGAGTTGCGGATCGGCGCCATGATCAGGTTGGTGACCGGCTGGTTGCTGGAGAACGAGAGTCCCAGGTCGCCCTGGATCAGGCTGCCCATCCAGCGCACGTACTGCACCGGCCAGGGCAAATCCAGGCCGAACTGGACGCGCAGGCGCTCGATCGTCTCGGGGCGGACGTTGGGCTCCAGCGCGCGCTGGGCCAGGAAGTCGCCCGGAACGAGCTGCGCGATCAGGAACGCCAGCAGCGTCGCGCCGACGAAGGTGGGAACCAGGTTGAAGAAGCGACGAACGATGTAGGCGAACAAGGGCGCGGCCCTCCTGCGAAGATCGACGCGCCGCCAGGGCGCGCCCACCCCGTGAGCAAAATAGGAGCCGTCGGAGCGGACGGGGCGTCCGCTCCGACGGAGGCGTTACCTTACTGGCGCTTGAAGGTCAGCGGCAGCTCGCGCACGCCGAGGGCGTCGTTGATGAGGCCTTCGGGGTGCTCGCCACCGATGTCGGACAGCCAGCTGTAGTGCGACAGCGGGCTGACGGTGTAGATCTGCGCCTGCAGGCTGGCCAGCGCGTTCTGGATGCCGAAGCCGATCTCGCGGGCTTCGTCGGTATCCAGCGTCTGGCGGCCCTGGAAGTACAGCTCCTCGGCCAGCGTCTCCTGGGCGAAGATGCACTCGGGTTCCTGGTTGTACATGTGCAGGTTCGTCCCGCAGGGGACCACGTTGACACCGAAGGGCCAGACGCGGTTGCCGCCCTGGAGACCGATCAGGATCGCGTCGAACGGACGGTCGGAACCGGTCGAGAGCAGCTGGTCCACGAGCAGGTTGAAGTCGATCGCCTGCAGCTCCACGTCGACGCCGATGGCGCGCGCGGCGTCGGCGAAGATCTGGGTGATCTGCTCACGCTGGCTGTTGCCGGCGTTGGTCGCCAGGCTGAACGACAGCTCGTTGCCGTCGGCGTCGACCAGGACGCCGTTCGAGTTGGTCTGCGAGAAGCCGATCTCGGCCAGCAGCTCGGCGGCGCGCTCGGGATCGTACGGGAACTTGGGAACGTCGGGGTTCACCCAGAAGTCGTACACCTGGTAGACGTTCGACCACATCGGCGCGGCCGAGCCGCCGTAGACGAGGTCGACGATCGCTTCGCGGTCGACCAGGTGGCTCATCGCCTGGCGGAACTTGATGTTCCGGAAGACCGACTGCTTGAACGGGTCGCTCTCCTTGTTCCAGTTGAAGACGATGAACTGGCTGGAGGCCACGGGCGCGACGTTCGGGAGCAGAACGGCGTCGATGTCGCCGTTGTTGATCGCCTGGCTCACGACGCCGACCTGGTCGAGGTTGGACGGGCTGTAGGCGTCGATCTCGCCGGCCAGGTAGAGGTTCAGCGCAGCGTCGGTGGACTCCACGATCTGGACCACGTAGCGATCGAGGTAGGGAAGCGCGTTGCCCTGCTCGTCGGTGTTCCACTCGCCGAAGTAGGGGTTGCGCTCGAACACGATGCGCTGGCCGGGGACGAACTGCGTCGGCACGAAGGCGGTCGCCCAGACGGTCTCCGAGACGTCGCTTTCGGTGCCCCAGGCGGCCTTCAGGGCCTCGGCGCCCCCCTCACGGTAGATCTCGCCCAGGATGTGGTCGGGCGCGGGCGCGATCGCCAGCACCGGCAGCGCGGTGCGGTCGGTCGTGGGGAAGGTGAAGCGCAGGGTGTACTCGTCGACCAGTTCGCCCTGGATCTGGGCGTCGTTGATGAACCAGCTGTCGAAGCCGTTCGAGCCGACGTCCGGATCGGTCTCCGCGAGGTAGGTGAGGTAGAAGTCCGCGGCGGTGATGTCCTCGCCGTCCGACCACTTCATGCCCTGACGCACGTCGATCGTCACGACCAAGCCGTCGTCGCTGATGGTGAAGCTCTCGGCCATGTAGGGGATGAAGGCGTCGGAATCCGGACCCTGCTGGATGAGCGTCGTGGCGTCGGCGGCGTCGACGACGTCGTTCTCCTCGGCGCTGACGAACGGGTTGAAGGTCCGCGGATCGGAGAGCGCGGAGCCGCGGTAGGTCCCGCCGTACTCCGCTTCCCCAGGCTCGGCCGAGGTCCAGGCGTTGGGCCAGACGAACGGCTGAGCGGCCGCCATCGACACCACCGCCAGGGCGGCGAGGGTCAGAAGGACTTTCTTCATGCTACCTCCAAAGGTGTGGTCGTCGGCCGCCCGGCGGCCCGACCGGATGCCGGGATCCTGACCGATGCGGTGCGGGGGTATGACGACGCGGTACGAGCGTACCCCGGTTCCTTCGCCGGCACAATGTGACGGTTGGCACCAAGGAGCGCACCGAAGGCGCCGTGGACGGGGTCGACGAGGGGCCCGTCCGCGCAGAATCTATCACCGCGCAAGGACCGGGTCAAACCACGATGGGGCCGTCCTGGAGGCGATTTCCTCGACATGCTTCGGCCCGTCGTGCCACCTTCACGAGAAGCGCGCGGCCCGGACCGGGTCCGGGCCGCGCGGGCGGAGCAGTCGTGCCTGCGCCTCAGCGCGGGATGACCTGCAGAAGCAGCGCCAGGACGCCCCAGGCCGCCCCGAGGTAGATCGTCATGCGGTGGAGCCCTCCCGCGGTGCCGCCGGCGGTCCCGAAATCCTGCCCGCCGCCGCCCCCTCCGGTGAGCCCGTCGCCGAGGCCGGCCTGCTTGGGTTCCTGCAACAGCACGACGGTGGTGAGCAGCACCGACGCGAGGACGAAGAGAACGAGAACGATCCAGAACACGAGCGACCTCCAAAGGACGCGGAGCGTACGTAGTGGTGCCGGGAGCGGGATTCGAACCCGCACGGGTTGCCCCGGTAGATTTTGAGTCTACTGCGTCTACCGTTCCGCCATCCCGGCGCGAGTCGGCATGCGATGCTAGCAACGAGGGCCGCCCGGGTCAACCGGAGCGGCGGCAGTTGCCGGGGCGCGACGCGACCGCCCTGGACCACGTCCCCACCGACCACGAGGCGCGTCGCGCTTCGCTCCCAGGAGGCTCATGGCCATCGCGATCGTCCGCTTCCCCGGCTCCAACTGCGACACCGACACGCTCTGGGCGTTCGGCGACGTCCTCGGCGCCGAGGTCCGCTCGCTGGCCCACACGGCGACCGACCTGTCCGGCATCGACGCGGTCGTCGTGCCCGGCGGCTTCAGCTACGGCGACTACCTGCGCAGCGGCGCCCTGGCCGCCCGCAGTCCGGTGATGACCGCGGTGCGCGCCTTCGCGCAGCGCGGCGGCCCCGTGCTGGGCATCTGCAACGGCTTCCAGGTCCTCACCGAGAGCGACCTGCTGCCCGGCGCGCTGGCGCGCAACGAATCGCTGCACTTCATCTGCCACGACGTCCACGTGCGGGTCGAGCGCGCCGCCGCCCCGTTCACGCGACGCTGCCTGCGCGGCGACGTCCTGCGCCTACCGGTCGCGCACCACGACGGCCGCTACGTGGCCGACGACGAGCTGCTCCGTCGGCTCGAGGGGGAGGGCCGGATCGCCTTGCGCTACGTGAGCGCCGACGGCCGCCGGGACCCCTCCGCCAACCCCAACGGGAGCGCTGGCGACGTCGCCGGCGTGGTGAACGAGCGCGGCAACGTGCTGGGCATGATGCCCCACCCGGAACGGGCGGCCGACCCGCTGGTCGGTGGCGACGATGGGATCGCCATCCTGGGCTCGCTGGTGGACGCCTTGGCCGGTGCGGCCGCGGAGGCGACGGCGTGAGCGCGCCCGACGCCGCCCCCCGGGCGGGGACCGATCCGGTCGGGGACCTGGCGCCGCGCGCGGCCGAGTTCGGCCTGTCGCCCACCGAGTTCGCCCTGCTCCAGGCCGGGCTGGGCCGGCCGCCGGTCGCGCTCGAAGCGGCCATGACCGGTGCGCTCTGGAGCGAACACTGCGGCTACAAGAACTCGCGTCCGCTGCTGCGTCGCCTGCCGACCGAGGGCCCGCAGGTGCTGCAGGGCCCGGGCGAGAACGCCGGCGTCGTCGACCTCGGGGACGGCTTGGCGCTGGCGTTCAAGATGGAGAGCCACAACCACCCCAGCGCGGTCGAGCCGGTCCAGGGCGCGGCGACCGGCGTCGGCGGGATCCTGCGCGACATCTTCGCGATGGGCGCGCGACCGGTGGCGGTGCTGGACGCGCTGCGCTTCGGTCCCCTGGAGCACCCGCGCACCCGCTACCTCCTGAGCGGGGTGGTCGAGGGGATCGCCGCCTACGGCAACGCGATCGGGGTGCCGACCGTCGGGGGCGACCTGGCGTTCCACCCGAGCTACCTCGAGAACCCGCTGGTGAACGTCATGGCGCTGGGCGTGATGCCGGTTTCGCGGCTGCAGAGCGGGACCGTCGGCGAGGTGGGCAACCGCCTGCTCTACGTCGGCTCGCACACCGGCCGGGACGGCCTGGGCGGGGCGGTGTTCGCCTCGGCCGACCTGAGCGGCGCCTCGGCCGAGGATCGTCCCGCGGTCCAGGTGGGTGACCCGTTCATGGAGAAGCAGCTTCTCGAGGCGACGTTGGCCGTGATCGACGCGGGACTGGTCGAGGGGGTCCAGGACATGGGCGCCGCCGGCCTGACCAGCAGCGTGGCCGAGATGGCCCACCGCGCCGGCCGCGGCGTGGACCTGCACGTCGACGCCGTGCCGCGGCGCGAGCCGGGCATGACCCCGCTCGAGGTGATGCTGTCCGAGTCGCAGGAGCGCATGGTCCTGACCGTGCACCCAGGTCGGGCCGACGAGGTGGTGGCGCTGGTCGAGCGCTACGAGCTGCCCTGGGCCTGGATCGGCGAGGTCGTTCCGGGCGACCGGCTGCGCATCCTGAATGACGGTCACGTGGCGGCCGACCTGCCGGTCGCCTTGATCAACGAGGCCCCGACCTACGAGCGTCCGCACGCCGAGGATCCCGCCGTCACCCGGGCGCGCACGACCGATCCGTCCCCGCCGCTGCCGGACGACCTGGGCGCGGTGCTGGACGCGATGATCGCCGCTCCCGGCCTGGCCTCGACCCGGCCGATCTGGCGGCGCTACGACCACCAGGTCCGGACCGACACGGTGGTACCACCGGGTGCGGCCGACGCCGCGGTGCTGCGCGTCAAGGGCACCACCATCGGGATCGCGGCGACGGTGGACGCCAACCCGCGCTACGCGTCGCTGGACCCCTACCAGGGCGCCGTGCTGGCCGTGGCCGAGGCGGCGCGCAACCTCTCGGCGGTCGGCGCCACGCCGCTCGGCGTGACCGACAACCTGAACTTCGGCAACCCCGAGCGCTCGCACGTCTACCACCAGATGGCGCGCGCCGTGGACGGCCTGCGCGACGCCTGCCTGGCGCTGGGCACGCCGGTCACCGGGGGCAACGTCAGCCTCTACAACCAGTGGCGCGAGGGGGACCGCGACGTCGCCATCGCGCCGACGCCGACGGTGGGCATGGTCGGCGTGCTGCGCGACGTGCGCCGACACGCGACGACCGGCCTGAAACGGGCCGGCGACCGCCTATGGCTGATCGGCACGACCGGCGACGAGCTGGGCGGCAGCGCCTACCTGGGGCACGTGCACGGCCAGGAGGTCGGCCGTCCGCCCGCCTGCGACCTGGCGCGCGAGGCGGCGGTGCAGGCCGCCGTGCGCGGCCTGATCGAGGACGGCCTGGTCGACACCGCGCACGACGTGGGCGAGGGCGGCCTGGCGATCGCCCTGGCCGAGATGACCTTCGCCGCCGGCATCGGGCTGGCCGCCGACGTCGCCGCCGGCGCGCAGGACGGCGTGCGTCCCGACGCGCTGCTGTTCGGCGAGAGCGCCGCCCGCCTGATCGTCGCCGCGCCCCTCGGTCGGGCGGACGCGATCGCGTCACGCCTGCAGACCGCCGGCGTACCGTGGGCGGTGCTGGGCCGAAGCGGCGGGGGCGACCTGGTGCTGCGCTGGCCGGACGGGCGCCTGCGCAGGTCGGTCGAGGAGCTTCGAGAGCGGCACGCACGACCGCTCGAGGAGGCGTTGGCGTGAGCGGCTTCCGCGACGACCGCCCGGTCGAGGAGTGCGGCGTGGTCGCCGTCCGCGTGCCCGACGGGGTCGAGGACGACGTCGCCGGGCTCTGCCACCTGGGGCTGTTCGCGCTGCAGCACCGCGGTCAGGAGTCGTGCGGCATCTCCGTCGCGGGCGGCGAGGAGTTCCGCATCGAGAAGGACATGGGCCTGGTGGCCGAGGTGTTCGACGAGGCGCGGCTGGACCGCCTGCGCTTCCCCGGCGCGCGCGTCGGGATCGGGCACACGCGCTACTCGACCACCGGCTCGTCGCTGCGCTTCAACGCCCAGCCGCTGACGGTCCGCAGCAACAAGGGCCTGATCGCCCTGGCGCACAACGGCAACTTCACCAACGCGCGCTCGATGCGCGACCGGATGCTGGCCGAGGGCGCGGTCTTCCAGACCACCAACGACAGCGAGGTGATGATCAACCTGGTCGCTCGCTACGCCCACCTGGACCTGGCCGGTGCCACGGCGCAGGTGATGGGCGAGCTGGAGGGCGGCTTCGCCGTCGTGCTGATGGACCGTGACCGGATCGTCGGCCTGCGCGACGCACACGGCGTCCGCCCGCTGGTGATCGGCGAGCGCGACGACGGCGGTGTCGTGTTGGCCAGCGAGCCGGCGGCGCTGAGCGTGGCGGGCGCACGCTTCGTGCGCGACGTCGCACCGGGCGAGCTGGTCGTTGCGGACGCGGACGGCCTGCACGCCTACCAGGTGCTGGCCCCCACCCCGACGCCGTGCGCGTTCGAGTGGATCTACTTCGCCCGCGGCGACGGCGTGCTGGACGGCGCGGGCGTCCACGACTCCCGGGTGCGCATGGGCGAACGCCTGTGGCAAGAGGCTCCCGTCGACGCCGACGTCGTCGTCGGCGTGCCGGAGTCGGGCCTGGCCGCCGCGTTGGGCTACGCCCGCGCCAGCGGCATCCCCTACGACCTCGGGCTGCACAAGAACCCGTACGCCGGTCGCACCTTCATCAACCCCACCCAGCACCTGCGCGAGCGCAAGGTGCGCCTCAAGCTGGCCGCGACCGGCGCGGTCGCCGGCAAGCGGGTGGTGCTGGTGGACGACTCGATCGTGCGCGGCACCACGTCCGGTCGGATCGTCGGGCTGCTGCGCGAGGCGGGCGCGACCGAGGTGCACTTCCGCGTCTCGAGTCCACCGATCAAGTACCCCTGCTACTACGGGATCGACACCGCCGCCCGCAAGGAGCTGGCCGCCGCGACCCTCAGCGTCGAGCAGATCCGCGAGCGCATCGGCGCCGACAGCCTGGCCTTCATCAGCGACGAGGGCCTGCGTCGCGCGATCGGGCTGTCGCGCACCTGCACCGCCTGTTTCGACGGGCGCTACCCGGCCGGCCACCCCGGCGAGGACGCCGAGAAGGACGGGCTGGACCTGCCCGTCGTGCGCTGAGCGGCTCGCGCCTCTCTCAGCGCGTCGCGCCGGGCGGGTCCAGCGCGTCCGCCAGCGACGCCGCGAGGGCGTAGCTCTCGCCCCGCGTCAGGGCGCCCTCGCGCGGAACGCCGTCCGGCCACAGCCCGACGGCCGCCAACGAGGCGGCGTCGACGGCCTCCGGGCAGGGAAGGTCCAGGCGGCAGGCGGCCGCGTGCAGGACGAGGGCGGCCTGCGAGGCACGGGCGGGCCCCTCCAGGCCGCCGTAGCCGTTCACCAGCACCGACGCGACGTCGTTCCGGAAGCCGAAGCGGGTCGCCACCTCGGCCGTCAGGTAGACCAGCGACATCGCCGGAACCGACGCGTCCAGGGCCGGCTCGTTGCCGTACCCGCCCAGCGCCAACCCGCGCGAGAGCATGCGCCGGTAGGCGCGATGGTGGGGATGCTCGGTCGGGCCGACCGGCGGACGCGCCTCGGGGGCGCGCGGAAGGTAGGCGCCCCGGGCGCGCAGCTCGTCGCGGACGCCCGCCACGAAGGTTTCGTCGCGGGCCAGCTCGCGGACCGATTCGGTCCGACCGGCCGCCCGCGCTGCGGCGACGCCGACCCCCTCGGCGACCGCCATCCCCAGCGGCACCACCCGCGCGCTCGCGTGCGCGACCGGGTCGTAGCCGATGCTTCGCCCGACCCCCCAGGCGCCGTCGGGCCCGTCGGCGGGCACGCTCACGCACAGCGGCACGCCGTAGCGCTCCGGCGTTCCGAACACGAAGCCGCGATCTTCGGGCGTGAGGCTCTGCAGGTCCAACGGGTAGCCCCCGACGGCGACGTCGAACGGACCGCTGCGATGGTCCAGCAGGTGATCGGCGTCCAGCACGCAGAGCGCGTCGAGGTGCCGCGTCTCACGCACGTAGAGCCGTTCCGCCACGGCCCCGAGCCGTGCCGACCCGAAGCCGGGCAGCCGCGGTGCGAGCCAGCGGACGATGCGGTCCGCCTCGAGCGTCGCCCGCTCGCGGGCGCGGGCGCGCGAGGCCGGGTCGAACGGGTCGACGCCGTGGATCAGCAACGCGTTGACCCAGACCCCGCCCGTCGCGTCCCGGCCCAGGTTGAGGCCGCGCAGGCGCAGATCGGGGGAGGAGGCGGGGTAGGCCGCCGGCACGCCGTCGAAGTCGCCCCAGGCGACGGCGTCGTCGACTCGCGCCCAGCGGGAACCGCGCAGGTCGGCTTCGGCGCGCAACGCCGGCCAGTCGACACCGTCGATGCGGAAGACCAGGGTGTCCGCCATCCGCCGGTCGACCCCGAAAGCGCGCCACCCGAACGAGGCGCTCGCGCCGGCCGCGACCAGGTGAGCCAGGTCCTCGTCGCCGTCGACGACCTGGCGTGCGGCGACCTCGCCCCCGGACCAGCGCACGGCCACGGCGCGCGCCTCCCGGACGACGATCGTCAGCTCCCGCACGTCGCGCACCACGCGCACGCCCGCCTCCGCGAGCAGCGCCTCGAAGGCGCGCTCCGCGGCCGACGGATCGAACGCGCCGGCCCGGCCGACGCGCTCCCACCAGCGCTCGAACAGCCCACGCTGCAGCGACGCGGGGGTGGTGCGCACGTCCAGGACGTTGAGCGCGCCCAGCGTGAACAGGCCCCCGACGCGGGCGTCCGGCGTGACCAGCCAGGTGTCGGCCCCGCTCTCGGCGGCGGCCACCGCCGCGGCGATCGCCTCGGGCTCGGAACCCACCACGACGACGTCGGTGGACGCCGGCTGGGCCAGCGCGGCGGGGGCGAGCAGGGCCACGACCGCCGCCGCGACGCGCACCAGCCTCCGCAGTGGCCCGCCGCTCACGCCGCCCCTTCGAGCAGCCGTTCGCAGGCCGCGACGACCGCCGCGGCCGCCTCCGGTCGGGACGCCGCGCGCGCGGCCGCGGACATGCGCTCGCGCCGCTCCGGGTCCGCCAGCAGACCCTGGAGCTTGTGACCGAAGGTGGTCAGCGGATCCACCCGCAGCGCGGCCCCCCGTTCGAGCAGGTGGAGGGCGTTGGCCTCCTCCTGCAACGGGTAGGGATCGACCACCACGAACGGCAGGCCGGCGGCCAGCACCTCGCTGGCCGTGAGCCCTCCCGGCTTGCCGGCGGCGACGTCGGCGGAGGCCATGCGCAGCGGCACGTCGCGCAGGAAGCCGAACGGCACGATCCGCGCCAGGCCGGTCGGCTCCGCCGCCGCGGCGCGCGCCACGTCCAGCAGGTCGGGGCTGCGGCCGCACACCACCCAAGCGTCCAAGGGCCAGCGAAGGCGCCCGAGCTGCTCCAGAAGCGTCGTCAGGGTGCGGCGCGCCATGCCCCCGGCCATCAGCAGCAGGATCTCGCGCTCACCCACCACGCCGAGCGTCGCACGCGCCTCGGCCCGCGACGGGAGCCGCGCGAAGACCGGGTCGATCGGGATCCCCGTCACCTCGATGCGGTCGGCGTCGACGCCGCTCTCGCGCAGGTGCACGGCCACCTCGTCGCTGGCGACGAAGTAGCGCCGCACGCCGCGCGTCAGCCACAGCGAGTGCGCCGCGAAGTCGGTCACGACCAGCGCCTGGGGAACGTCCGGCGCGCGTCGCGACGAGGCCAGCACGTCGGGCGGCAGGAAGTGCGTGTGGACGACCAGGTCGGGCCGGTAGCGCTGCAGCAACCGGGGCAGCTGGTAGGAGACCAGTCGCGCCAGGCGCGCGCGGAGCCGCCGTCCGCGGCTGGGCGTCTCGCTCGGCCGCCGGTCGAGGCGCTTGCCCACCAGCTCGACCAGGTCGGGCGCGCTGCGGACCAGCTCCTGGTAGCTATCGCGGTAGACCCGTCGGAACGGGGCCGAGGTGTAGTCGAGCAGGTCGACGTGCAGGCACGGCAGCCCGGCCGCGCCGAACGCCGCCTCCAACGCGCGCCCCGCCGCGACGTGGCCACCGCCGATCGAGGCGGAGACGATCAGGACTCGGGCCGCAGCCATCCGTGCGAGTCTAGCAGCCACCTGCCCGCCCGCTCATGGGCCCTCACGCGCCGGTGCTACGATCCGACACGATGCGACACGCCCTGCTGCTGGCCCTGCTGCCGATCCTCCTCGCCGTCGCCTGCGCCCCGGTGGGCACGCGCGAGCTCCACGAGGTGGCGCTGCTCGATCCGAACGGTGCGCTGCGCTACCGCTACGCCTACGGCAGCGCCGACACGTTGCCGCTGGACGGCCGCGACCTGAGGCTCGGACGCGTCGTCGGGGACGCCGCCGAGACGACCCCGTACGCCGTCGCCGGCGCGCGCACCGTCGACGACGCCGCCTTCCTCCGCGCCGAGGCCGACGCGAGCGTCGCCGCGCCGCTGGAGGTCGTGCGGATCCCCCTGACGACCGACCTGCAGGTGACCACGCAGCGCGCGGTCGAGCGCACCTACTACTTCGACGGGTCGCGCTGGTTCGAGCTGCCGCGCGACCTCGCGGCGGGGGTGACGCGGACCGTCGTGCCGGTACCGGTCTCGACGCCCCTTCGAGGCGCCGCCTCGCTCACGCCGGCCGAGGCGGACGCGCTCGCGACCGGCCTGGCCGCCCGTGGCCAGCCGCTGGTCCTCGCCACCCTCGGGGGCGACGCGCTGACGGGGGAGAGTCCGCACCCGTTCGCCGCCTCGGCGCCGCAGGGCCTGGACGAGTACCGCCACAGCGCCTTCTGGCTGCAGCCGCGCCTGACCACGGACGCCTCCGCCTACCGCGCATCGCCGGAGCGGTTGATCTTCGACGTGGTCGCGCAGGGCGGCCAGGGTGCCGCGCCGCCCCGCGACACCTTCGTGGTGCTGTCCGACGAGGACGAGCTGCGCAGCTTCTGGAGCGCGGTGCAAGCGGACGGTTTCACGCCGCCCCCGCCCCCCGAGTTGCGCTTCGACCGCGAGACGATCCTGGGGATCCGCCTGGCCCAGAGGCCGACCGGCGGCTACGGCATCGAGGTGTCCGGGGTCGAGCGCGACGGCGACGAGCTGTTCGTCGACGTCGTCCTGCGCGAACCGGACGAGGGCGCGATCGTCACGCAGGCGCTGACGCAGCCGTGGGCGATCGTGCGGGTGCTGGGGATCGAGGCGGACGTCGTCTGGTTCCGCGATCCGGCCGGCGGCGGCCTGTTCGCGGTGGCCCGCGACGACGCGGTGCCGTTCTAGACCACGCTCAGGTGAGGCTGCCCGGCTCGAACAGCCGGCGGTGCTCCTCGTTCGCGAAGCGGTCGGTGAAGCCCGCCAGGTAGTCCGTCACCGCCCGCAGCAGGCCCCGCTCCTCGGTGGCCCGCTGCCAGGCGGGGGGCAGCATGGTGGGCGTCTCCAGGTAGGCGCCGTGGATCTCGGCCAGGATCCGGTCCGCCTTGCGGCTCATGCGGATCTGCCGGTGGTGCCTGTACAGGTTCGCGTAGAGGTAGTCCTTGAGCTCGCGCGCCCGCTGCCGACCGTCGTCGCTGGCGCTGGCGAGCACCGTCTCGGCGTCCCGTACGTCGTCGATCGAGCGCACGCCCACGTCCCGGATGCGGGCGTCGGTCGCGCTGACGACGTCCTCGATCGAGGCCCCCAGCAGCTCGCGGATCAACAGGTGCCGGTCACCCTCGCCGAAGCGAGCCGGATCGACGTCCAGATCGCGCGCCAAGGCGCCGACCTGCGGCACCTCGACGATCGCCCGCGGGTCCAGCAGGCCGGCCCGCAGAC
>CAZJGU010000075.1:0-14588 GCA_964545455.1 uncultured bacterium
TCCAGCGTGAACGTCGCGGACGAAGGCGAGACCGGCGTTCCGGTGCCCTCCTGGGGGGTCGCCGCGCTGTCGACGTCCCGTAGAAGGGCCGCGAGAAGGTCCGCCGGGACGCCGAGCGCCTCCGCCGTGGCGCCATGGGCGCCGTAGCAGTAGGCGCACCCCTCGAGCCCGCTCACGAAGGCGGCGATCAGCTCGCGATCGACGAGCTCCAGCGGACCCGGTCCGCGCATCAGCGCCTGGGTGAAGGCCACGAATGGATCCCAGATCTCCGGACGGTGGGCGTAGACCGTGCTGATGCCCTCGCCGGGCGGTAGGTAGCTCAGGTGCGACACGGGACCTCCTCGGGGTCGTGCAGGGGCGGGGGGCGCTCGACCGGCGACGGCCCCGGTCAGGTCGACCGCGCCGTGACGGCCTCCGACGCCTGTCGGGCCCAGTCGTCGACGCGCAGCATGGCGCCCAGCAGGGCGTCCTCGGTGACGTCCGGGAAGGCCGACCGCATGGCGGTCGTCGCGACGGTCTCCCGCGCCACGTCCCGGCCGGTGGCCCCGCGGGCCTCCCGGCACCCCAGGGCGTCGAGGTGGCAGGCGACGCCCAGCCGGGCGAACCGCGAGGCCTCGGTGCGCACCGCCTCCTCCCCCCGTCCCTCGAGGTCGAGCTGCACCAGGACGCCGAACCCCACGAGCTCGCCGTGCAGGGCGACGTGGCTTGCCGGGAGGGCGGTCAGCGCGTTGTGGAGCGGATGGGCGGCGGCCAGCTTGGCGGCGTCCCCGGCCACCCCTCCGATCAGACCCGGCGTCAGGATGCACGCTTCGGCCACGAGCCAGCGGACGTCGTCGCTGGACGGCCCCGCGGCGATGGCCGCTTCGGCGTGCTCGGTCAGCAGGGTTTCGAGGTCGTCGCACAGCGCCAGCGCCGCGCGGGCGCCAGCGGCGTGACGTGCCGCGCCGCGCGTCGTTCGGCGGACTTCGTGCACCTTCGCCAGGGCGTCGAGGATCCCCGCGACCAGGAGTCGGTCGGGCGCGCGCCCCAGCAGATCGGGATCCAGGACGGCCAGGTCGGGCGCGCGGCGTGTGGCGCGCGTCGAGCGGTAGCGACCGGCGCCGTCGTAGATCACCGACAGCGGCGTGACGGCGGCGCACGTCGCCGGGCTCGTCGGGATCGCGGCGAACGGTCGGCCCAGGTCGTCGGCGGCAGCCTTGGCGGCGTCCAGGACGCGGCCGCCCCCGATGGCGACGACTCCGTCCGCTCCGGCCGCTTCGGCGCGGTCGCGCAGGCGGGCGACGGCGTCCGCGCTGCACGGACCCCGATGCCTCGCCTCGCTCACCTCGACGCCGGCGGCGGCGAGGCCCTCCCGCACGGTGGGGGGAAGGCGCCTCGCGCCGGTCTCGCCCTCGACCCAAAGGAGCCGGTCGCCCCAATCCGTGACGGCCGGCACGGCCGCGGACAGCGCGCCGTCCCCTCGGAGGAGGAGGGTGGGCGCGATCCGGTAGGCGCCGGCGCCGTGGGCGCCCGCGGTGGACGGGGTCGGGTTCAATCCGAGGAACTCTCGCTCGACCCGAGCACGCTTCCGTCGGGCATGGTCCGGCCTGCGAGCCGTTTGGCGAAGGACTCGCCTCCCTTGCCCCACACCTCGGGTTCGAGTTCGTAGAGGATGACCTGCGTGCCCTCGGCCTTGGCGCCGTTGGCGACGAGCACGTCGGTGATGCCTTGGATGATCGCTTCGCGGGTGGCTTGGTCTCGCTTGAAGATCTCGACGCGGACGATGGCCATGGTGGATCCCTTCCGGGCGGGTCAGCCGCCCCAGACCTGTTCGAAGACGCGTAGGAAGTTGCCGCCCAGGATGCCCTCGACGTCGGCGTCGCCGTAGCCGCGCTGCTGGAGCTTGGCGGTGACGTCGACGATCTCCGGGTAGGTCGAGAACCCCTCGGCGAACCGCTCGGGGGCGCGCCAGTAGGTCGTCACGTACTCGTTCATCCTGGTCATGACCGTCTTGTAGTGCGGTCCGTGCCGGTCGTGCGAGTGGCGAGGGTACGAGCCGAGGCTGAAGTCGCTTCCGATGCCGATGTTGGCCGTACTCCCGAGCAGGTCGGCCAGGTAGTCGATGTGGTCGAGAAAATCGTCGACGGTCGGCCGCGCCGTCATGCCGTCTCGGAACAACAGCGGTCCCCAGTTGACGGTTCCGATGACGCCTCCGCGCTCGGCGACGGCGCGGATCTGCTCGTCGTCGATGTTGCGCGGGTTGTCGACCAGGCCCTTCGGGTTGGCGTGGCTGAAGACGATCGGATGACGGCTGGCGTCGATCATCTCGAGGCTGGACCGGCGACTCACGTGGGAGGCGTCGAGCACGACCCCCACGCGGTCGCACTCCTCCACGACGTGCCGACCCAGCGCCGACAGGCCCGCGTCGGTGTACTCGAGCACGCCGCCGCTCAGCAGGTTGTCGCGGTTGTAGGCCGGGATGAGCATGCGCAGGCCCAGGGCGTGGAAGGCCTCCACCCGTTCGGGGCGGTCGCCGATGAACTCGCCGTCCTGGGAGGCCAGCAGCAGCGATGCCTTCCCGGACGCCTTGGCGGAGCGGACGTCCGCGACGGTGCGCGCCAGCACCAGGTTGTCGTGCTCGCGGACGATCCGGTGCCAGTCCATGATGGCGGAGAGCGCGGCGTCGACCCCTTCGTGGGGCCGCAGGGCCGTCACGGCGAAGACGTCGCAGCCGTGCCGGTGGGCGTTGGGGAGGTCGGCGTCGCGCCAGATCTGGACGCAGCCGTCGACGAAGATGTGGGGCTGCTCCCGCTCGAGGATCGGGTGGAAGCCCCGGTTCGGGCGCTCGTGGAGCGGATCGTGGGGGAGGGGGGAGGCGCGAAGCACGGTCATGGGGACGTTCCTTCCCTGCGGCGCGGAGGCACGGTCGGGGGTTCGAGGTCGAGGTCGCCCGCGTCGATCCAGCGGGTTCCCGGGTGATCGGACGGGATGACGCAGTAGGCCCAGTCGCCCGGGCGGACCGGGTAGTCACGTGCCCAGTAGGCGAGGTAGCCGTCGAAGGGGGCGACGAGTTCCTCGATGGTGTCGAGGGTGTAGGGGCTGACGACGCGGCCGAGCAGCTCGCCGGAGGTCACCTCGCGACCGAACGTCTCGGGCAGGCGCTCGGGGACCAGGAGCCCCCCGACCCGCGGATTGACCCGCTGGACCTTCTCGTAGACGAGGTAGCGATCGGGCCGCTCGACCTCAGCGTCGAGCATGCCGAGGAAGGCGAGCACGTTCCGCACGCCCTGGACGTTCGCGTCCCGCCACTCCGCCTCCTCGGCGCGCTCGAAGCCGGCGCCGCCGAGCATGCTCCCGCAGCAGGGGATGCGCAGGCGCTCCCCGGCCCAGCCCTGGCTGGACCGCGGACCCGGGAACCCTCCGACCATCGGGCTTCGGTAGATCATCGGCGTCCCGAAGGCGAAGGACATGTCCCGGCTCAAGGCGTTCACGGCGGGATCGCCGTAGTCGGTCCCGACGATGGTCGAGCCGAGGGTGGAGCCCCACATGCCCAAGTGGAAGTCGAGCATGTAGTCGGTATGGGTGAACACGTGCTCGGCGACGGCGGTGGCGATCTGTTCCGCCAGCCAGGTGTGCTGAGCGGTCGGCACCGGGAAGGCGCGGTTCGCGTCCGGGTTGTCGCTGTCGTCGTTCAGGTGGCGCCGCAGCGGGCCGAACGACACCTGGTTGGCGACGGGCACCATCAGCACGCGGCCGCGGACGTCGTCCGCGGTCAGCCGCGTCCGAAGCTCTCGGAACGTGTGCAGGTGGTGCCACTCGTTGCCGTGCAGGCCCGACAGCAGGGACAGGGTGGGGCCGTCGGATCGACCGTTGAGCACGTGGATGGTGAGGCCGACATCCATGCCGTTCAGGTCGGTGGTGATGGGAATGCGGACCAGGTGCCAGCCTGGCTCGGCGGGCACCTCCCGGATGTCTGCGTGAACGTGCACGTGCCCTCCTTCGATCAGTACCCGAGCTCGGGCTCGCGAAGCGCGTTGGCGAGCCCGTCGCCGGCGAGGAAGCGGGTCAGGTTGGCCTCGAACTCGTCCAGGATGCGGTCCAGGTTGCGGGGTGAGAGGAACGAGGTGTGGGGCGTGACCAGGAAACTCGGCGCGTCCCACAGCGGGTGGTCCGAGGGGAGCGGTTCCTCGTCGAACGCGTCCATGGCCGCACCGGCGATGGCTCCCTGGCGTAGAGCGTCGAGGAGCGCGTCCTCGACGACGATCGGTCCACGCGCGACGTTGACGAGGTAGGCGGAGTCCTTCATCGCGGCGAAGGCGTCGGCGTCGATCAGGCCGCGCGTCTCGGGCGTCAGCGGGCAGGCGACGACCACCACGTCGGCCCGCGCGAGGAGGTCGTGCAGACGGTCGGGCGGAAGGACCTCGTCGAAGTGCTCCTGCGGAGCAGGCGAGCGCTTGGTCCCGATGACGCGCATGCCGAGCGCTCGACAGCGCCAGGCGACCTCGCGTCCGATGCCCCCCGTCCCGATCACGCCGACGGTCGAATCGGCCAGCTCCGGCGGCGTCGTCACCTGCCACGTCCGGTCGCGCTGCTGGCGTGCCAAGAGGGGCAGCCGCTTCAGGAGCGTCGCGATCAACGCGAGGGTGAACTCGCCGATGGGGATGGAGTAGGACGCCGCCGAGCGCGTCAGCACGATGCCACGCTCGGGGATCTCGGGAACGAGCGCCCAGTCGAAGCCGGCGGTGCTGGTGTGCACCCAGCGCACGCTCGGTGCGGCTTGGAGGACGGCGCTCATCTCGGGCTTGGTCAACGCGACGCGAAGGACGGCGTCGGCGTCCGTGAACCCGGCCGGCAGCGTGCCGCCCTCTCCGAGCACGCCGAAGCGCACCTGGCGGAAGCGGTCGGTCAGGCGTTCCCGATGCGCGACGGGCACCTTCGGGGACAGCAGGACGGTGGCTTGGGGAGGGGTCATCGACGACTCCGGTAGCGGGGATCGAGGATGTCGCGCAACACGTCCCCGATGGCGTTGAAGGCGAGCACGGCGAGGAGGATCAGCACGCCGGGGTAGATCGCGAGCGCAGGGGCGATCCACATGTAGTTCTGGCTGGCGCTGAGCATGTTGCCCCAGGACGGGGTGGGCGGCAGGATGCCGAGGCCCAGGAAGCTGAGGCCCGCCTCGACCAGCATCACGATGCCGACGTTGAGCGACGTCGCGACGATCAGGGAGGGGGTCGCCTGCGGGAGGAGGTGCACGACCATGAGGCGGAGGTTCGATGCGCCCAAGGCACGCGCGGCGGAGATGAACTCGCTCTCCTTGAAGCGCAGTACCTCGGCCCGGACCAGGCGCGCGACGCCCATCCAGCGCGTGAAGGCCAGCGCCAGGACGAGGATCGTGAACGACGAGCCCCAGATCGACACCACGATCATCAGCAGGAAGAAGGTGGGAATCGCCATGAAGCCGTCGGTGAGCCGCATGATCACGTTGTCGACGGTGCCGCCGAAGTAGCCGGAGGCGACGCCGACGATCGAGGCCACGAGCACCGTGAGCGCAGCGCCCGCGAGACCGACGGCCAGCGACACGCGCGCGCCGGCGATGAGCCGGGCCAGCACGTCGCGCCCGTTCTCGTCCGTTCCGAGGGGATGCTCGGCGCTGGGGGGCGCGAAGGTCGAGAGCAGGTCGATCTTGTTGGGGTCGGGCAGGCCGAGGAGGGGCTCGAAGGCGATGGCCGCGCCGACGATCAGCAGGTAGGCCATGCCGAACGTCGCGAGCCGGTGGCGCAGGAAGGTGTCGACCGCGTTGCGCAGGAAGCGGGTCCGCTGGCCGGGGCGCGCCGTCACGGCAGCTTCGCCGGTCATGCGACCTGGATCCTGGGGTCGAGGAGCGGGTAGATCAGGTCGATGAGCAGGTTGGCCAGGACCACGGCGACCGACACGAAGATGGTGATCCCGAGGATCAGCGGCGTGTCGCGGCGGAGGCTGGCGTCGACCGCGAGTTGTCCCAGGCCGGGCCAACTGAACAGCGTCTCGACGATCGCGCTGCCGCCCACGAGGCGCGGCAGCGACACGCCGAAGACCGTCACGACGGGGATCAGCGCGTTCTTGAGGATGTGACGGCGATCCACCTGTGCGGCGGCGAGGCCCTTGCTCCGCGCGACGAGCACGTAGTCGAGACGCAGCGTCTCGAGCCAGGACGAGCGGGTGTAGCGCACCAGCTCCGCGAGGCTGCTGGTACTCAGGACGATGACGGGCATGACCAGGTGCGCGAGACGATCGAGCGGGCCGGTCTCGCCGCCGATCGTGCGGATGCCCGAACTCGGCAGCCACCCGAGCTGAACGCTGAACAGCACGATCAGGAGGATCCCGAGCCAGAAGTTGGGCGTCGCGAGGCCGATGCTCGACAGGAGCGAGACGATCTGGTCGACCGGACCGTCCTGGCGCCGGGCGGCCAGGATGCCGAGCGGTACGCCCACGAGGAGCGTGACCAGGGCGGCGGTTCCCCCGAGCAGCAACGTCGCCGGGAGGCGTTCGATCACCATCTGCCGAACCGAACGCCCGCCGTACGTGAGCGAGGCACCCAGATCGCCGGTGAGGAAGTTCCCGATCCACTGGCCGTACTGCACGATCAGGGGCCGGTCCAGTCCGAGGTTGGCGGCCAGCCGCTCGGCTTCGGCCGCCGGCAGGTCGGGACTCATCAGGATCGACAGGCCGCCCGGTGCGACTTGGACCATCGCGAACGTCACCGTCACGACGACCAGCAGCACGGCGAACGAGGCCAGCAGGCGTTGAATCAGGTAGCGATGCATGAACCCTTCGCAGGGGACGCGGCGACCACGGGGGCCGCCGCGTCCGGAGAGCGTCGCGCGGGTCGGCCGCTCCTAGCTCAGCGGTCGAGCCAGACGCGGTACAGGTACGGCGTGGTCAGCTTCAGCTCGCCGGCCGGCAGCGCTTGCACTGCGGAGCGAGCCGCGACGAGCTGCTCGCGCAGGAAGAACGGGATGATGCTCGGATCCTCGTGGTGGAGGCGCTGCGCCTCGGCGTACAGGCGGCCCTGCTCCTCGCGGTCGGAGATCTTCGTCGCGCGGTCGACCAGCGCGTCGATCTCGGGGTTCGAGTAGCCGCGGATGTTCGGACCGTCGGTCGTGAACAGACGGCGGAACCAGTCGACGTTCGGAAGCGGGAACTCGGCCATGCGGGTCGCGAAGGTTCGGGCACGCGATTCTTCGATCCAGCGGCCGGTGCGCTCGGCGGCGATGTACTCGACGGCCATGCCCAACTGCTGGAACTGATCCTGAAGGATCAGGCCGATCTGCTCGCGCTGGACGTTGCCGCGATCGACCAGGATGTAGAACTCGAAGCGCTCGCCGTCCTCGTTGACGAGGATGCCGTCGTCCCCGGGCGTCCATCCTGCCTCGGCCAGGAGCTCGCGCGCACGCTCCATGTCGAACGCGTACGGCTCGAAGCCGGGATCGGGGATCCAGGACAGCACCTCGGGGATGACGCGTCCCTCCATGAGCCAGCCGCGACCCAGGCCGACCGTCTCGAGGATCTGAGCCTGTGGCACGGCGTGCGTCATCGCGATCCGGACGCGCGGGTCCTCGAACAGCCAGGCGTACTCACCTTCGAACGCGAAGTCGAGGAGAGCGTAGCGGCTGCTGCTGACGGGGATGACCTCGACGTTGGGATCAGCTTCGAGGGCTCGCGTGTGGGTCGGCTCGATGTCGGTCCAGTCGATGTCGCCGGCACGCAGACGGGCGACCCGCACGTTCATGTCGGGCACGATCGAGAAGATGACGCCGTCCAGGTGGGGGCGGCCCCGGAAGAAGTCGTCGAAGCGCTCGAGCTCGACGTAGCTGCCGGTCTCGGCGCCCTTCATCTTGAACGGGCCGCTGCCGATCGGCATCTCGGTGTTGAACTCGACCGCGTCGGAGAGGTTGTCGAAGCCTTCGAGGATGTGCTTGGGCAGCGGCTGAAGGCCGCCGAGCGAGAGACGATCGGGGAACATGCCGTCGACCTCGGACAGGTGGAACGTCACGGTGTTCTCGTCGACCGCTTCGACGCGCTCGATGTGATCGACGTCGGCCAATCCGGGCGAGTTCTCTTCGGGGTCCAGGATCCGCTCGAAGGTGAACACGACGTCGGCTGCCGTGAAGTCGGTGCCGTCGTGCCACGTCGCGTCCTCGTTCAGGTAGAACGTCCAGGCGTCGACCGTCTCGTTGGCTTCCCAACGGTCGGCCAGGTACGGGTCCAGGTCGAACGTCTCGGGGTCCTGCCCCACCAGCGGGGCGAAGAGGGCGTTGTAGACGATCGAGGAGGACAGCTCGCCCAGCAGGACCGGGTTGAACGTCTCGGGTTGCGCAGGGAGCGCGACGCGCAGCACGCCGCCGTCCTGCTGTGCCGAGGCGGTACCGATCAGCAGGGCCGCGAGCAGGGCGAGGAGAGGGGCGCGCAGAGGGAGTCTCGTCATCGGGGGAACCTCCGGAGTCGGATCACGGCGCGGGCGCCATAGGACCGATAGGGCGAATGGGCCGGGGTCGAGCGACGGTCAAGCCTGCGTGCACCTCCTCCGAATGTATGGGTTGAGTGGTACAAGATGCTACGGTGCGCATCCGCGCCTGTCAAGCGTGGGGCATGTGGGGCGACGTCTTGGCCACGCCCGCACCTCGGTACGGCGCTGGGAGCGTCCTCAGTCGCCGTGGTGGCGCGGCGGTGGGGCTTCGCTGGTTCGGGGGCTCGTCGGTACGGCCGGCCCCTCGCTCCCGAACGTCGGGACGCGTCCCCCGTCCGGTCGCAGCGCAGCTCGAAGCTTCGCGACCGATTCCGAGGTCAGGTCGAACTGAACCTCCAGCCGCTTCTCGGGAGCAACGCCCATGTCGATCACGAACTGGCGTGCGACGAAGGTGTAGATGATCCGGTCCGCACCCGGCAGCGACCGACGCGCATCCTCGACGTCTCCATCCAGGCACACGTGGATCGACGAGGGCGTGCGACCGGTACGCTCCTCGAGCAAGGCGAGGACGGGCGAGACGTACGGCTGCTGCGTCACGAGGCACAGGCTCGCGCTCGGGTCGAGCTTCTCGAGGCTCTCCAGGGTCGCGGGTTGGACCGTGGTCGTGACGCCGAGGACGCGCACCGCCCGCCCGAACGCGCGCAGGTCCTCCTCCACCCTCCGTGCGTAACCGGCGAAGGTGATGACGACGTAGGTCTCGTCCAGGAGGGCGCCGACGTGGGGTGCGCGCCCCGCGATCTCGTCGAAGGTCACGGGTCGAACGAGGAGCGAGGCATCGACGCGACGCTCGAGCGACGTCGCGTACTTCCGCGCGATCGCGGTGCTGGGCGCCGCCAGCAGCACGGGCACGCGCACGGGCGTGGTCGAAAGCTGGGCGTCGAACTGCCTCCGCACCGCTTCGTCACCGAAGCCGAGCGCCCGCGCCCGTTGGATGGCGCGCTGGATGGCGTCGTCGAGAAGGCGCTGCCGTACCCCGTGGTCACCCGCGACCGGGAGCGTGCTGGCCACGAAGGTGCCGCGTCCTGGAGCGGCTTCCAGCAGCCCTTGCTCGTGCAG
Source organism: uncultured bacterium (assembly GCA_964545455.1). Classification (GTDB taxonomy): domain Bacteria; phylum Deinococcota; class Deinococci; order Deinococcales; family Trueperaceae; genus SLSQ01. The sequence continues at coordinate 9,542 of CAZJGU010000075.1, forward strand.
GTGCCGGTAGGCCTGTGCCACCGTTCCCGGGTTCACGTCGAGGTGATCCGCGGCGGCGCGCACCGTCGGGAGGCGCGTCCCTTCGGCAAGTCGACCGGACGTGATCAGGTAGCGGAGCTGGTGCTCGATCTGAAGGTAGATCGGCGTGGGGGCGTCGTTCTGAACGGTGATGGGGATCTGCATGGGGCCTCGAATCGTGCCGACGGCGATGCGGGGATCGACGCGTCGACGTTGCCGCGTGCCACCCGGACACCGCGTTGGCGGGACCGTCGTGGGGCGAGGACCTCTTGTATCGGCTCACTATGACATACCGGTGGAGGGGTGCACGTCCCGGCACCCTCCGTAGCCGTCGCGTGGCATCGCATCGAGGATCGCGCACGCTGCATTTTCATGTAAGCAACCTTGACACGAAATAAATCATGTGGGTAGGGTTAACGCCAATCGAAGGGAGGTGCCATGCCCCGCACCTACGACATGACCAACCGAGCCCGCGCCGCGGCCGAGACGACCGAGCGCATCGTCGACACGACCGAACGCCTTCTCGCGACGACGCCCCTGTCCGAGGTGACGCTCCAAGCCATCGCCGATGGCGCCGGCGTGACGGTGCAGACGGTGCTGCGCCACATGGGCTCGCGGGACGGCTGTTTCGAGGCGGTCGCCCAGCGGGTCGGCCGGCGGATCGACGCGCACCGAGCGTCGTCCCCCCCCGGGGACGTCGAGGCCGCGATCGCGGGGCTGATGGCGCACTACGAAGCCGACGGGCGCTTGATCCTCAACCTGCTCGCGCAGGAGACGGCGCAGGACGACCTGGCCGGGCGTGCGGCGCGCGAGGGGCGCGCGTACCACCGCGCCTGGGTCCAGCGTTGCTTCGGGCCCGTCCTCCCGACGTCCACGTCCGACGCAGGAGCCTCGCCCTCGCCCGATCCCGAACTGGTCGACGCGCTGGTGGCCGCGACCGACCTCTACGTCTGGAAGCTGGTGCGCCTCGACCTGAAGCGCTCGGCTGCCGCGACCGAAGCCACGCTCGGCCGGATGGTCCGGTCCCTGCTGGAGGCGCCATGAGCACGATCCTGATCTACACCTCGCCCGCCCGCGGGCACCTCTACCCGATGATGGACGTCGCCCTCGCCCTCCAGGCCGCCGGGCACGCCGTCACGATCCAGACGCTGGCCGGCGAGGCGCGGCAGGTCCGCGCCGCAGGCATCGCGCACCGTCCGATCGCGCCCGCGATCGAGGCGCTTCCACTACGCGATCACGAGGCCGGCTCGGCGCCGGCGCAGTTCCGCGCGACCGTCGCGACCTGGGTCGACCGGGCCGAGCACGAGGTCGCCGACCTCCGCACGGCCGTGGGCGAGCTGGCGCCCGATCTGCTCGTGGTCGACGCCAACACCCACGGAGCCGCCGCGTTCGCCGCGGCCCAGGGTCGGCCGTGGGCGATGTTCATGCCCTACGCGCTGCCCCTCCCATCGCCCGACGTGCCGGCGTTCGGGCCGGGCTTCCCGCCCCCCAGGCATGCACTGGACCGGCTGCGCGACGCCGTCGTCCGCCGCATGACCGCTGCCGCCGTTCGCCCGCCGCTGCGCCGGCTGGACGCGTTGCGCGACGCCCTGGGCGTGCCGCGCCTGACCGGCCTGGCCGACCACTTCGCGGCGCCCGACCTGCTGCTCTACCGCACGGCCGAGCCGTTCGCCTACCCGCGCCGGGATTGGCCCGCCAACGTTCTCGCCATCGGCCCGGGCCTGTGGGCGCCCGCGGGCGAGGCGCCGGCCTGGCTGGCGGACCTGCCCCGTCCGCGCACCCTGGTCAGCGTCTCGACCGAGTTCCAGGACGACGGCGCGATCGTGGGCACGGCCCTGCGGGCGCTCGCGGACGAGCCCGGGAGCGTGATCGTCACCACCGCGGCCCTCGATCCAGATGCGTTCACCGCTCCGCACGCGCGCGTTCGAATCGAGCGCTTCCTGCCACACGCCGCCGTCATCCCCGAGGTCGACGTGGTCGTCACGCACGGCGGCATGGGCACCACCCAGCGAGCCTTGGCCGCCGGCGTTCCCGTCTGCGTCGTGCCGTGGGGGCGCGATCAGAGCGAGAGCGCGCGCCGCGCCGTGGTCGCCGGGGCGGGAACGATGGTGCCGCGCGGCAAGCTGTCGCCCGACGCCCTGCGCGCGGCCGTGCGGGAGGCCCGCGGGTGCACGGATGGAGCGCACCGGGTCGCCGAGGGCTTCGCGCGGGCCGGCGGGGCCCGCCGAGCCGTGGGACGGATCGAGGAGCTGATCGGTGCAGCTACCGGCCCGTCGCTGGCGACCGGTCCTGGACTCGATCGGGAGCGGGGCGAGGCGACCGCCGCCGCACCGTAGGGCGAGCCGCGGATGTGCGTGGAGCGACCGGCCTCGCCCGGCGGCCGCTGCTAGCGTCTCCCGCACGGGAGGTGCATCGTGCCGACACGGACTGGACAGCGTCGCCGACTGGCACGCATGAGCGACGGCTTGGCCCTCGCGGGACACGGCTGGTACCTCGTGGGCAGCGTCCTCTACGTGGCCGAGTCCCCGACGCTCGCCGCCTGGTCGTTCGTCATCGGGAGCGTGGCCGCGCTCCTCGCAGGGATCCTGCCCCAGCTCGTCCGGCTGTGGATCCAGGAGCGCGAGGGCGACGGCGAGGACGGCGTAGCTGCCGCGCCAGCGCACGGAGGCTGGATCGGAGCGATGCCGGGCTAGTCCGGCGTAGCGGGGGAGGCGCGCGCCTACACTGGAGCCGATGCTGGATCCCACCCGTTCCCGTTGGCGTCGCACCGTCTGGACGCTCTGCGTCGTGCTGCTCGTTGGTGGAGCGAGCGTGGGGGCCGCCCAGGACGACGACACCCTCACGGTCGACCTCCTCTCGTTCAACGCCGCGCTGCTCCCCGCGTGGGTCGTCGACACCGACCAATCCGAACGCGTCGCGCGCATGGCGCCGCACCTGGCCGGCTACGACGTCCTGGTCCTCCAGGAGCTGTTCGTGGACCGCTGGCGCGACGCGCTCCTCGCCGAGCTCGCGGGCGCGTACCCGTACCGCGGCGCCCTCGTGGGGGAGGACGGGGCTAGGGACCTGCCCTGGCGTCAGGACGGCGGCATCCTGATCCTCAGCCGCTGGCCGATCGAGCGAGAGGCTTCCCTCGCCTTCGGGTCCGTCTGCAGTGGCATCGACTGCCTCGCCGACAAGGGCGTCGCGTACGTCGCGCTTCGCGTCGGCGGCCGGCGGATCCACGTCTTCGGGACCCACGCGCAGTCGATCTACGGCTCCGCGGTCGAAGAGGTTCGCGCGACGCAGTTCGCAATGCTGCGGACCTTCATCGAGGCGCAAGCGATCCCCGCGAACGAGCCCGTGCTGATCGTGGGCGACCTCAACGTCGACGCCTACACGCCCGAGCTGGCGCGCATGCTGGAGCTGCTGGACGCAACGTGGCCGCCCGTGGTCCGGGCTCGGCGGTACACCTGGGACCCCACCCGCAACGCCTACGCCGACGGCTCGCCCGCGTGGCTGGACTACGTCCTGGTGGCCGACGAGCACGCGAGGCCGATCGTCGCGTGGAACCGGGCCATCCCGTTACGGGACGGCGAGCTGGATCTGTCCGATCACTTCGCGGTCCAGGGCCGGGTGGCGTTCCCGCCGCCGTAGCGCACCGCACCCTTCCGCGGGGTCGACGCGGGGCGGGGGCCGATCCGGGCCGAACGGAAGCGTGCGTGCTGCGTGCATCCACGCAAGGAACACCGTGCTACCAGCTTCACCGCTTTGACAGTGCAACCCGTACCGGTGCTAGCGTCGCAGTACGCTCGAGTTCCCTCCTGAAGGGAGGCCCGTCATGCTTCGCTGGTCGATCGCATTCTTCCTGATCGCGCTGGTCGCCGCGGTCTTCGGTTTCGGCGGCATCGCCGCCGGGGCGGTCGCGATTGGACGCGTGCTGTTCTTCGTGTTCCTCGCGCTGTTCCTGCTCTCGCTGATCGTGCGGCTCGTCTCACGATGAACGGAGGCATTCCATGCGACGCCTCGTGACGATCGGCGTCATCCTCGTGCTGCTCGGCATCGCTGGCCTGGTGGTGCCACGCATCGGCGTGACCACCGAGGAGACCGTGGTCGATGCCGGCCCGATCGAGCTCGAGGCCGAACGCCGCCGCACGATCTCGATCCCCGACATCGCTGCGGGCGCCGCCGTCGCGGCCGGAACGATCCTGGCGGTCGTCGGTGCCGTGCGCCGGCCATGAAGGGAGGACGAGATGACCTGGGATGAACTCACGGCGAACTGGCAGCAGGTCCAGGGGAAGCTCCGGGCCGAGTGGAGCCGGCTGACCAACGACGACCTCGCGGCCATCGAAGGCCAGCGCGATCGCCTGATCGGCAAGATCCGCGAACGCTACGCGATCGGCAAGGAGGAGGCGGAGCGTAGATTGGACGACTGGATCGACCGCCTCTGATCCGCTGGGCGTCGGTCCGACAGGAAGTGCCCGCGATGAACCGAGCCGCACGGACCTACCTCGGCGTCGGCGGGATGATCGCCTCGTCCACGGCCGGGATGCCCAGCCTCACGTACGTGACCAGCTACGAACTCGCCCACGTCCTCTTGAGCGAGACCCGTCCGGACACGTCGCTGCTCATGTTGGCCGCCATGGCCCTGGTGATGATCGCGGGACGCGTACCGGTCACGGGACCCGCCGACGGCGTTCGGCGATAGGTGGCCGAGTCACCCGCGTTGTACGCTCCTGCATGCCCCGTCCGGTCCTGATCAACCGCTGCAGCTCCGGCATCGGCTGGGCCACCGCGGCCTACCTGGCCCAGCGCGGCGTCCCCGTCTACGCGACCGTCCGCACCGACGCCGACCGCGACCGCGTCGGCTCGATCCAGGGCGTCGAAGCCTTCGTCTGCGACGTGACCGACGACGGGCAGGGCGCGGCACTGCGTGCCGCCATCGACCAGCGAGGCGACGGCCTCTGCGGCATCGTGCACAACGCCGGCATCGGGTACCTCGGGCACCTCACCACGACGCCGCTGGAGGCCATGAAGCAGGTGTTCGAGGTCA
>CAZJGU010000076.1:0-4512 GCA_964545455.1 uncultured bacterium
AGCGCTCGACCTGTACCGCGCCGGGGCGCGCGTCACCATGCTGCACCGGGGCGAGGGGTTCCGGCACAGCCTCAAGTACTGGATCCGTCCCAACCTCGAGAACCGCGTCGCCGAAGGCTCGATCACCGCCCACTTCGGCACGGTCGTTCGGGAGATCGCATCCGACGCCGTGCTGGCCGAGAAGGATGGCCGGCCGCTGCGCGTGCCGGCCGACCGCGTCTTCCTGCTGACCGGCTACCACGCCGCAGGCGCGCTGCTGCGCCAGGTGGGGGCGCGCGTCGATTCGACCACGCTGGCGGCCGAGCTGGACGAGAGCTTCCAGACCACCGTCCCCGGCCTGTACTGCATCGGCTCGGCCGGCTTCGGGCGCCGCACCAGCGACGTGTTCATCGAGAATGGGCTGGTGCACGCGCGGCGCGCGATCGACGCCATCGCGGCCCGGGTCGGGCAGCCGAGCGACGCCTGAAGCCTTCGATGCGGTAGGCTCGCCTACGCGCCCTGCGCGCCGCCGTCGACGGTCGACGGGCGCGCGGCGGCGGTCCTGGAGGTCGTCATGGACTCCCCGCGCCGCATCGGACTGCTGCTGGTCCTCGTCGGTATCGTCTTCCTCCTCGCGCGCCTCGGCGGCGGCGACGTCTGGCCCCTGTTCATCCTGGTGCCTGGCGTCGCGATGCTGGCGATCGCGCTGGGTGGGCCCCGGAGCGGTGCCGGCCTGGCCGTGCCGGGCTCGATCGTTTCGGCCGTCGGCCTGATCCTGCTGGTCCAGCAGGCGACCGGCACGTTCGAGAGCTGGAGCTATGCCTGGGGCCTGGTCCTGGCGTCGGTCGGCGTCGGCGGCTTCCTGGAGGCCAGCATCGAGGAACGCCCCGAAGGCCAACGCGAAGGGGTCCGCCTCACCGTCCTGGGCCTGGTGCTGTTCGCCGCCTTCGGCGCCTTCTTCGAGATCCTGATCTTCGGCGGCTTCCTGCGCGGCATGCTCGGTTGGGCGATCCCGCTGGGCCTGATCGTGGCGGGCGTCTGGATGATGCGGCGGAGACCCGTGCCGTGACGCCGGCCCGCCGCGTCGCCGTGGGCGAGCTGCCGGTCGTGCTGGTCGACGCTGCGCACGATCTGGGCGCCCTACCGGAGGACGCCGTCGTGGTCTGCGGCGAGGCCGCCACCCTGCGCGCGGCGCGCACGCTGCTGCGCGGGTCGCCGCGTCTGGTGGCGCTGCACGACGCCGGCGTCGGCAAGGACGGAGCCGGCGTCGCCGGGCTGGACCGACTGGGCGACGTCGGCATCGCCGCCGTGGCCGTCGGCCACGACAGCGCCCGCCTGGGCGACTCGGACGACGTCCTCGCCCACGGGGTGGTCGCGCACCTGAACGCGCCGGCCCGCGCGCTGGGCCTGCGCCAAGGCCCCCTTCGGGCTCAACTGCTCGAGCTCGGACGACCGGTGGTCACCGCCAGCGGGTAGCCTGAGCGCATGCCGCTCGACCTCGACTTCCTCCGCCGTCTCCTCGCCGCCCCCGGACCCAGCAGCTTCGAGAGCCGCCCCGCCGCCGTCTTCCGCGAACGCGCGCAGGAGCTCGGCCTCGTCGTCCGCCAGGACGCCTACGGCAGCGTCTTCGCCGTCGCGGGCGAGGGCGCCGGACCGCGCCTGCTACTGTCGGGGCACATCGACGAGATCGGCCTGCTGATCTCGCACGTCGACGAGAAGGGCTTCGCCTGGGTCCAGGCGATCGGCGGCTGGGACGCCCAGCAGCTGGTCGGGCAGCGCGTCCGCATCGTCGGTCGCGACGGCGACGTGGTCGGCCTGATCGGCAAGAAGCCGGTCCACCGCATGAGCCCCGAGGACCGTCGCAAGCCGTCGAAGCTGTCGGAGCTGTGGATCGACGTGGGTGCCCGCGACCGCGACGACGCGCTGGAGGTCGTCGCCCCCGGTGACGTCGCCGTGATCGACCAGCCGCTGGTCGAGCTGCGCAACGGCCGCTTGGCCAGCAAGGCGATCGACGACCGCATCGGCGCCTACGTGGCGTTGGAGACCGCGCGCCGCGCGGCCGAGGCCGGCGTCGCCTGCGAGGTCGTCGCCAGCGCCACCGTCCAGGAGGAGATCGGCGGGGTGGGCGCCGCGGCCGCCGCCTTCGGCCTGGAGCCGGACGTGGCCATCGCGATCGACGTCACGCACGCCACCGACGTGCCCGGCCTGGACGCTCGCGCCGAGGGCGAGCACGCGCTGGGCAGCGGGCCGGAGCTGTCGATCGGCTCCTACGTGCACCGCGGCGTGTTCGAGGCGTTGCGCGCCACCGCCGAGGCCGAGGGCATCGCCACGACCGTCGGCATCGCCGCCCGACGCACCGCGACCGACGCGGACCATCTCGCCCGCGCCCGTGCCGGCGTCCCTTCGGCGGTGGTGTCGATCCCCAACCGCTACATGCACTCCCCCAACGAGATGGTGGACCCCGAGGACGTCGAGGCGGTCGTGCGCCTGCTCAGCGCCTTCGCCGTACGCCTGCCGGAGCTGCACCCGCTGCGCCAGCCCTGACGCCGCCGGCCGCGATCCCGCCGCCGGCGGGGGTCGAGGACCGCGGTAGGCTCGCAGCGTGCAGCTGATCGTCACGCACGAGCAGCCCGACTTCGATGCGCTGGCCAGCCTGGCGCTGGCCAAGCGGCTCCACCCCGGGGCCCGCGTCGCGACGCCCGAGACGCTGCCCGACGAGGTCGCGGCCTGCCTGGGCCTGTACCGCGACCGCATCGATCCGCTGGACGCGCGCGCCGCCCTGACGCGGAGCTGGCGCGAGTTGATCGTCGTCGACACCGCCGACCGCGAGCGGCTGGGGCCGTTCGCCGACCTCGCCGGGCGCCTCGAGATCGTCGTCTACGACCACCACCCCGCCCCAGCGCCCGAGGCGGCGCTCCCGACCGGGCGCGGGATCGTCGACCGGGTCGGGGCGACCGTCACCCTGCTGGTCCGCGAGCTGCGCCGGCGCGACGACCCGCTCCCGCCCGAGCTGGCCAGCCTGGCGCTGCTGGGCCTGCACGAGGACACCGGCGGCTTCTCGTACGACCTGACCACCGCCGAGGACCACGACGCCGGCGCCTGGTTGCTGCGCCGCGGGGGAACGCTGGACCTGGTGCGACGCTTCGCACGGGGCACGCGCGGCGAGGAGCACCAGGAGTTCCGCACCCGCATGCTGGCCGAGGCTCGCCTGGTCGAGATCGCCGGCCGGCCGGTGGCGCTGTCGGCGTTCGCCTGGCCGCGCTACCTGGCGGACGTCTCGGCCCTCGCCAACGAGCTGCTGGAGCTGCAGCGCGCCGACGCGGCGCTGCTGGCGGTGCGGATGGGAGAGCGCACGCTGCTGTTCGCCCGCTCGGCAGGCCATGCCTTCGACGTGGCGGCGGCGCTGCGCGAGGCGGCCCACGGGGGCGGCCACCCCGGGGCCGCCTTCGCGCGGACGCGCAGCGAGCTGCAGCCGGCGGTGCGTCGCACGCTGGAGGCGCTGGCCCGGCACGCCCGGCCGCCGATCCGGGCACGCGACCTGATGAGCGCCCCGGTCCGCACCGTGCCCCCCGATGCGACCGTGCACGAGGCGGGCTCGCTGCTGCTGCGCTACGGCCACAACGGCCTGCCGGTCGTCGAGGACGGCCGTGTCATCGGGGTGCTGTCGCGCCGCGACCTTGAGCGCGCGCTGCAGCACGGCTTGGGACGCTCGCAGGTGCGCGGCTTCATGGGCGCGCCCCCGGTGACCGCCCCTCCGGACGCGACCATCGAGGCGCTCGAGGCGCGCGTGGCCGAGCACGGCGTGGGCCGCTTGCCGATCGTGCAGGACGGCCGCCTGGTCGGCATCGTCACGCGCAGCGACCTGCTGGGGGCCCGGCACGCGGCGGAGGCCTCCGTGGCCGACCCCGCCGCGCGCATCCAGGAACGCGTCGTGGGGCAGGCCGGCTCGACCCTGACGGTCCTGCAGGAGGCGCTCCCCGACGACGCGCGCCTGTTCCTGGTGGGCGGATCGGTGCGCGACGCGCTGCTGGGGACGACGCTGACCGACCTCGACCTGGCGGTCGAGGGCGCCGCCGCGGCGGACCTGGCCGCCGACCTGGCCGCGGCGACCGGCGGCCGGCGCGCCCAGCACGCCGCCTTCGGGACCGCCTCGGTGCGGCTGCCCGGCGGCCTGGGCGTGGACCTCGCGACCGCGCGCGAGGAGCGCTACCCGGAGCCCGGCGCGCTGCCGGAGGTGGTCCACAGCGACGTGCGGCGCGACCTGGGCCGACGCGACTTCACCATCAACGCCATGGCGCTGCGGCTGGTCCCGGTGCCGCCGCTGCTGATCGACCCGTACGGCGGGCTGGCGGACCTGCGCCGGGGACTGCTGCGGACGCTCCACCCGCTGTCGTTCACCGAGGATGCGACGCGCATCGTCCGCGGCGCCCGGCTGGCGGGGCGACTGGGCTTCACCTTCGATCCCGAGACGGCCGCCCAGCTCCGGCGCGCCCTGGCCGACGTGGGCTACAGCGAGAGCGACACCGACCCGGA
>CAZJGU010000076.1:4522-5731 GCA_964545455.1 uncultured bacterium
GGCGCGCCCTGGCCGAGGGGCGCGCCGCCGCCGTGAGCGCCGAACGGCTCCGCACCGAACTGGAGATCACCCTGCGGGAAGCGGTGCCGTCGCGCGCCCTGTCGCGACTGGCGGACTTCGACGCGCTGGCGTCGATGTACGGCCTGGCGCACCCGGGCGAGGTGCTGACGGCCTTGGACGAGGTGCGCGAGGAGGGGCGCGACGTCCCGCCGAACGGGTACCTGCTGGCGATGCTGGCGCCCCTCGACGACGCCGAGGCCGAGGCGGTCGTGGCACGCTTCCACCTACCCGGACGGCTCGCCTCGTCGCGCGCCCGCCTGCGCGCGCTGCTGGCCGGCGCCGATGCGACCGACGAGGTGCTGCGCACGCTGGGACGCGCCGGTCGTGCCGTGCTGGAGGCCCACGGCGAGCCCCACCGCGAGCGGGTCCGCGCCTTCGAGAGCCTGGCAGGGCGACGCCGGCTGCGCGGGCGCGACCTGCTAGACTTGGGCATGGCTCCCGGCCCCGACGTGGGCCGGATTCTTGGTGAGGTGGAACGGGCACGACGACAACGGCGCGTCGACGGCTTCGATGAAGAGCTCGCCCTCGCGCGCCGGCTGGTCGACCGTGCCCGTCGCTCGACCGACTCGAACGAACCGGAAAGGCGGAACGACGCTTCGTGATCCTGCGCTACCTGAACGATCCCACCACGCTGGTGATCGCCGCCATCGTGATGGTGTTCGCCCTGATGTTCCACAACGTCGTCCAGACCTGGGTCGCGGCCCGGCTGGGCGACGCCCGTCCGAAGCTCGCGGGCTTCGGCCAGTTCGAGCCCCAGCAGCAGCTCGAGCCAATGGGCGTCGTGCTGCTCTTCCTGCTCGGCTTCGGCTGGCCGCGCATGGTCCCGATCGAGAGCCGCAACTACCGCGGTCGGGGCCGCGCCGAGGCCTTGGCCTGGTACTCCGGGCCCGCCGCCTACCTGCTGGTCGGCTTCGTCTCGGTGCTGCTCGGCTCGGTCTTCCTGGCGTTCGGGTCGCCGGAGCTGTACCGCTCGTTCCTGGTGGCCGCCTCGTTCGCGGTGCTGCACGCGGTGATCAACCTGTTCCCGGTCTTCCCGCTCGACGGCGCGATGGCCGCGCTGGCGTGGGGCAACCGCTCGGTCCGGTCGTTCATCATGCAGATCCGCCAGTTCGGGATCCTGGGCTTCCTGGTCGTCTTCCTGGTGCTCAG
>CAZJGU010000076.1:5831-13704 GCA_964545455.1 uncultured bacterium
GATCGGGGTGTTGCAGGCCTTCTTCCTGACCGTCTTCCAGTCGGTCGTCCGCGCCCTGCCCGGACTCTGACGCCCCCCGCCGACCGGCGCGCTCAAGCGACGCCCGGACGCACGTCGACGATCATCTGCACGATCGGAGCGTAGGCCGGGATCGTCCCTTCCATGGCGCCATCCGGCGTGTAGCGACGGATGACCGTCGCACCGCGGCGCGCGGCGTACAGCGTCCCGTCCGCGTCGACGCCCAGGTCCAGGAGCCCCACGTCCGGCTCTCCGTCGATCGCTTGCAGGCCGTAGCTGCGCCCCACCCGACCCTCGGGCGTGACGGTTCGGATCCTGGCGGCGGTCGCGTCGCTGATGTAGAGCGTGCCCCCCGCGTCGACGGTGACCCCGTCGAGCTCGCGCATGCCCTCCTGGTCGTGCCCCAGCCGGAACGCCCAACGCGTCTCGTACACCCCGTCGGGCGTGAAGCGCTGGACCTGCCGGTTGCCGTGGTCCAGAACGTAGAGCTTGCCGTCGGGACCGACCGTCAGGGCGCGGGGATCGTCGAACACCCCCTGCCCGGCTCCACGTCCGCCGAACCCCCCCAGCGCCTCCCCCTGGCGCGAGAACCGCTGGATGCGGAGCGACTCGCCGTCGAGAACGTAGACGTCGCCACCGTCGGGCGCCACCGCGATCGCGATCGGGTACAGCACGTGGCCGTCCTCCATGCCGTAGCGCCCGAAGCGGGCCACCTCGCGCCCGTCCGCGGCCAGCTTGTGGATCATGCGGTGCTCGTCGTCCTGGCCGACGCGGTACTCGAACACGGCGGCGTAGAGGAAGCCCTCGTCGTCGGCCGCCACCGCCAGCGGCGCCGCCGGGAAGGCGCCCGGGCCGACGCCGACGTCGCCGATGCTGGCGTGCAACGACCCCTCCGGATCGAGGATGCGGAGCACCCCCTGGCGGGCCGAGACGGCGAGGACCAGCCGGGTCGGCAGGTCGTCCGGCGAGGCTTGCCAATCGCTCTCGTCCTCCAGCGCGACGAGAACCTCGCGCAGGTCGGGCCGCTCGTCGGGATCCTTGGCGATCATCCGCATCACCAGCGCGTCCAGCGAGCGCGGCACGCTCACGTCGATCTGCCGGGGCGGCGGCGGCGTCTGGAAGATCTGCTGGTGCACGATCGCCTCGTAGCCACCCTTGAACGCGGTCTGGCCGGTCAGCATCTCGTAGAACACCAAGCCGAGGCTGTAGATGTCGCTGCGGTGGTCGATCTTCAGGCCGCGCGCCTGTTCGGGCGACATGTAGACCGGCGTGCCGACGCGTGCCCCGGTCATCGTGAGTCGGCTCATCACCTTGCCGCCGGCGATGCCGAAGTCCATCAGCTTGACCGCTTCCGGCGCCACCCGCGGGCGGCCGTCCTGCAACCCGCCGCGCACGATCATGATGTTGCCGGGCTTGATGTCGCGGTGCACGATGCCGGCGGCGTGGATGCTCTGCAGGGCGCCCGCGACGCGCTTGAAGACGTCGACGCACAGCTCGAGGTCCAGTTCGCCGCGTTCGATGAAGCTCTCCAGGCTGCGGCCGTCGACGTACTCCATCGCCATGTAGTGCTGCACGCCCTCGGCACCGTGATCGTAGGTGCGCACGATGTTGGGGTGGTCCAGGCGCTGGGCGACCTCGGCCTCGCGGTGGAAGCGGCGAATGAACTTCGCGTCGGCGACGTACTGCTCCATGGGAACCTTGAGCGCGACGATCTTGCCGTCCGCGCGACGCCGCGCCCGGTAGACGCTGGCCATGCCGCCCGATCCGACCTTCTCCAGGATGTCGAATCCGGGCACGTCGACCCCCTCGAAGCCGCCGTCGCTACCGTCGCTGGATCGGGGCGCACCGGGCCGTTTGCGCTTGGGCGGCGCGACCCGGGCGTGGCGTCCGCCCGACGTGACGGCGGGCACCAGCAGTCCCGCCGCCAGGGCGAGGACCAGCAGTGGCGTCACGGCCCGCTCGAGCCCGCCGAGCGCCAGCACCCCCGCGACCAGCACGGCGACCGCGCCGAACCCGACGAGGTGCAGCCAGACGGGCGCGCGCCACGCCGCGACGGCGGTCGCGGCGGCGACCAGGAGCAGGATGGCGGGCGTCATGGGACCTCCACGAGGACGACGGTGACGTTGTCCGGTCCGCCCCGCTCGTTGGCCAGCGCGATGAGCGCGTCCACGGCGGTCTGCGGGTCGGGGCCACGTCGGGCGACCGAGAGGATCTCGTCGGCGTTGACGACCCCGTGCAGGCCGTCGGACGCGACCAGCACCACGTCACCGGGCGCCAGGTCGAGGCGGGCCGTGTCGGGCGCGATCTGGGGCCGGGTGCCCAGCGCACGGGTGATCAGGTTCCGCAGCTCGTGCGTGCGCGCCTCCGCCTCGCTGAGGATGCCCTTGTCGACCTGCTCCTCGACCCAGCTGTGGTCCTTGGTGAGTTGGTAGATGTTGGGGTTGCGGACCAGGTAGGCCCGCGAATCGCCGACGTGACCCACGTAGGCGACCCCATCGTCGAACGCCACGCAGGTCAGCGTGGTGCCCATGCCGCGCGACCCTTGCCGACCGAGCGCAGCGACGTGCACGCGCCGGTTGGCCAGACGGATGCCCTTCTCGAGCAGCGATTCGATCCCCACCACGTCATGACCCTCGTCGCGCTCCTGGACGTAGCGGCGCACCGTCTCGTCCAACGCTTCGATGGCGATCTTGCTGGCGACCTCGCCGGCTGCGGCACCGCCCATCCCGTCCGCGACCGCGATCAGCGCCAACTCGCCGCCCCCGTCGCGCGGGAAGCGCCAGACGCGGTGGTAGTCCTCGTTGAGGGGACGCACGCGGCCGGCGTCAGAGCCGTGACCGACGCGGAAGGGTGTGGGCACGGCGACAGTCTATCCCCCCACGGCGCCCGCGCCGCGGACATGCGCCGCGCGTGTCAGTTGCCGCCGTGCCGCGGGCGCTTGAGCGTCTCGAGGTAGGGGTAGTCGGCCAGCATCGCGCGGACGCGGCGGAACAGCTCCAACGACGGCGCGCCCTCCTCCGGCAGCTGCTTCAGCCGCAGGTAGGCGGTGTCGCCCGAGGGGAAGCGCAGCGTCGGCGTGCCGAAGACGTGCAGCGCGGCGGCCTCGTGGTGCTCCTTGGCGAGGTGGGTGCGGACCTCGGGATCGGACAGCTCCCGCTCGAAGCAGGCCATGTGCAGGCCCACGTCGGCCGCTACGTCCAGCACCGTCGGGCGGTCGAGCGGCCGGTGGTCGCGGTGACGCGCCCGCAGCAGGCCCAGCCGAAAGGCGTCGAACGCCTCCGTTCCCTGGCGCCGGGCGGCGGTCGAGGCGAGGAACGCCAGCAGACCCTTGCCGCCGGTCGGATCGTTCGGATCGACGCGCTGGTTCCAGAGCTGCCAGCCGTCGCCGGACGGGTGGTTGGCCTGGTAGAGGCTGAAGTGACTCCACTCGAAGCGGAGCTCGAGCGGGGCGGCCACCCGCTCGCTCAACTCGGCGGCGCGCCAGGCGAACGGGCAGAGGTAGTCGAAGAAGACGGTGACCGTCTCTCTCGGCATGGCGGCATTCAACCGCGAGGTGGACGTGGGCTCGGTCGCGCCCCCGACGGGGCCCTGCGACCGAGCGGGCTCAGTTGGGGTCGTCGTCGCCGCGGGGCGTCGCGGGCGTGCGCGGGGTGGCCGTCTCGGCGTCCAGCGTGCGGCGAAGGGTCTGCGCCAGCGCATCGGCCTGCGCCCGGGGCAGCACCACACGCGAGACCACCTGTGGCCGGTGGTGCGGCAGGGCGGCGACGAAGTCGAGCACGACCTCGTGCCGTCCACGGGTGACGACCGTGGCGTTGGCGTAGCGCCCGCGCGCGGTGTCGGCGTCGAGGTTCAACTCGACCCGGGGACGGGCCGAGGTCCCCTGCGTGCCGTCGTCGCCCGGGTCGCTCACGTCGCCACCGCCTGTGCCAGCGCGTCGAGCACGCGGCGCAGCGCCAGGCGCGCCCGACCCAGCGCCGCCAGGTCGTCCAGCACGAGCACCGCGACGTGCTCGCCGGCTGGCGCCGGCAGCGGCGCCAGCAGAACCGGTCCCCGCTCGTACTCGATCGTCGCCTGGCGCAGCTCGCCGTCGCCGAACAGCTCGGCCAGGGCGCGGCTGGAGGCCAACGCACCGGCGACCAGGCCGGCGATCGCCTCGCCCTCGCCCGCGTCGGGACCGACCGCCTCCAGGACGAAGCCGTCCAGGCTGGCGACCGATGCGCTGCGCACGCCGCGCACGCTCAGCAGGTCGTTCAGGCGCTCGCTCAGGCTCATGCCAGCGCCTCGTCCAGCCGCGGCACGGCAGCGTCCAGCGCGGCCCGCGCCTCGCCCGGATCGGCACCGGCGGGCAGGACCAGCATCAGCGCGTCCCCCCCGGACAGGCGCCGCAACCGCACGGACGCGTCGCCCGCGAAGGCGGCGACCTCGTCCGGCGCGATCGTCCCCAGGGCCTCCGCGAACAACCGGTCGGCGACGGTCAGGAGCTCGGTGGCTTCGGCGGCGGCCAGCTCGTCGTCGACGGCGGGCGCCACCTCCTCCACCGGTGCCGGCCCGGTGGCTTGGTCGATGATCAGCCCGTCCCGGCCGACGAGCACGACGATGCGCGCCCGCGCCTGGCCACGGCAGGCCTCGAGGGTCGCTCGGATCTCGTCCACAGGACCGCGAGTCTAGCACGCGCCAGCGGCCGTTCCCGGCCTCCGCGGCCCGGCGATCGTCTGCTACGCTGCCGAGGATGCAACTCCACGTGCATACCGATCCCGACCGGCTGGCGCCGTACGTCCTGCTCCCCGGCGACCCGGGCCGCGCCACCTTCATCGCCGAGACCTTCTTCGACGAGCCGGAGCTCACCACCGACTACCGGGGGCTGCTGGGCTACACCGGCCACTACCGCGGCGTGCCGGTCAGCGTCCAGACCACCGGCATGGGCTGCCCCAGCCTGGCGATCGTGGTCGAGGAGCTGATCCGCCTCGGCGCGCGGACGCTGGTACGGGTCGGCACCGCCGGCGTCGTCGCCACGTCGGTCACGCCGGGCGAGCTGATCGTCGCAGACGCCGCCGTGCCGGGCGACGGCACCACGCGCCAGTACCTCGGCGGCCGTCCCTACGCCACGGCGCCCACCTTCGAGGCGACGCGCGCCCTGGTCGACGCGTCCGCCGGGCACGGCGGCGCGCACGTCGGGCTGATCCAGACCGAGGACGCCTTCTACGCCACCCGCCCCGAGGACGTGCCCGCCCTGGCCGAGCGCGGGGTGCTGGCGATCGAGATGGAGGCCGCGGCGCTGTTCCTGCTCGGGCGGCTGCGCTCGGTCCGGACCGGCTGCATGCTGGTCGCGAGCAACCGCATCGGCGACCCGTCGTTCGTCGACCCGGAGGTGCTGCGGTCGGGGGTCGAGCGGATGGTGCGCTCGGCCCTGGACGCCTTCGTGGCGCTGCACCACGCCGACACGTGAGCGACCGTGCCCGACTGGCCGTGATCGGCGCGGGCACCATGGGGTCCGGCATCGCCCAGGTAGCCCTGGGCGCTGGGCACGCCGTGACGCTCCACGACACCGACGAGGCGGCGGCCCACCGGGGCCGCGGCCGCATCGCGGACGGCCTCGCGCGCGCGGCCGCCCAGGGCCGCCTGGACGGACGCGATCCGAGCGAGCTGCTGGCGGGGTTGACGGTCGCCTCGGGCGACGTCGGCCCCTCGCTGGCCGGCGCAGACGTCGTGATCGAGGCGATCGTCGAGGACGCCGAGGTCAAGGCCGCCGCCTGGCGCGCCCTGGGCACCGCCGCGGGTCCGCAGACGCTGCTGGCCAGCAACACCTCCAGCCTGTCGATCACCGCGCTGGCGCGCGCCTCGGGTCGCCCCGAGCGCTTCGTCGGCCTGCACTTCTTCAACCCGGTCCCGCGGCTGGCGCTGGTCGAGGTGGTGCGGCCCGACGGCGGCCCCGACGGCACCATCGACGAGGCGGTGCGCTTCGCCGAGGGCCTGGGCAAGACGCCCGTGACCTGCGCCGACCGGCCGGGATTCCTGGTGAACCGACTGCTGGTGCCCTACCTCAACGAGGCGGCGACGCTCTACGACGAGGGCGTCGCGACGCCGCAGGCGATCGACGACGCGATGCGGCTGGGTGCGGCGATGCCGATCGGACCGCTGGCGCTATGCGACCTGATCGGGGTGGACGTGGTGCTGGCGATCATGGAGACGTTGCACGACGAGTTCGGCGACCCACGCTACCGCCCGGCTCAGGTGCTCCGGCGGCTGGTGCGCGCCGGCCGGTTGGGACGCAAGAGCGGCGCAGGGTTCCACGACTACGGAGGCGAGGCATGAACGACGACGCGATGGAGTTCGAGCACCTGACGCTGACGGCCGAGGACGGTGTCGCGCTGCTGACGCTGGACCGGCCCGACGCGCTGAACGCGCTGAATGGCGAGCTGCTACTCGAGATCGGCGTGGCGATCGACCTGGTCGAGGCGGACGCCGAGGTGCGCGCCCTGATCGTCACCGGGGCGGGCCGTGGCTTCTGTGCCGGCGCCGACCTGGCCGGCTTCGCCGACCTGGACGACGTCTTCGCCGGCCGCGAGGCGGCGCTGGCGGGGCAGGACGTGATGAACTCGCTGGCCGCCCTGCCGATCCCGGTGATCGCCGCCCTGCACGGCTTCGCGGTGGGGGGCGGACTGGAGCTGGCGCTGGCCTGCGACCTGCGGATCGTGGCGCCCGGCACGCGGTTGGGCCTGCCCGAGACCACGCGCGGCCTGATCCCCGGCTACGGCGGGACGCAGCGCCTGCCGCGCCTGATCGGCGAGGCGCGGGCGCTGGACCTGATCCTGACCGGTCGCCTGGTCGAGGCCGATGAGGCCGTCGCGATGGGGCTGGCCTCGCGCCTCGAGGACGACCCGGCGGCCGCCGCGCAGGTGCTGGCCGCCTCGCTGCTGCGCAGCGCGCCGGTCGCCCTGGGCCTGGCCAAGGAAGCGGTCGTCCGGGGGATGGACGTGACGCTGCCGCAGGGCCTGGAGGTCGAGGCCGATCTGTTCGGCCTCGTCGTCACCACCGAGGACCGGGCGGAGGGGGTCCGGTCGTTCCTGGAGAAGCGCGACCCCGAGTACCAGGGCCGCTGACGCGACGCCGGCTCAGTCGCCCGTCAGGCGCTGGAGCACCATCGGATCGATGCGGCCGGGGCCACGGAAGCGTTCCTCGAGGTTCTCGACCCCGGCCCAGCCGCGCAGGGCCGCCTCGGCGGCATCGTCCCAGGCTGCGTGCCCCTGCGGCAAGCGTCCGGCGGCGATGAGCGCGGTGAGGGCGCGCGTCGCCACCTCGCCCTCGAGCGGCAGCAGGGCGTCCTCGTCGACCTCGCCGAAGTAGAGCCGGTGGAGGTCGAGGAGCTCGGCCAGCCGCGGGACCGGATCGACGTGGTCGTCCACGCGCAAGTCCACCAGGCGATCGCCGCCGCCGTAGCCACCGCCGGGACGCACCACCAGCAGGGCCGCCGCCTGCCGGCCCTGAATGCGCCCCGAGGTCAGACGTCCCCCGACTATGCCTTTGCCGAGAAGATGCTCCCAGACGCCGTAAATCGGGGCGTCCGTGCTGGCATAGACCTTGGCGAGTGCGTCTTCCGGGGTGAATACCCGGCCGGCTGCGTCCCGACTGAAGGAAAGCATCAGAATGACCGAATCACTTCCCAAACCCGCTACGTTTTCGCAGACCTGATCCATCGTCAAACCGTCAATAAACTCGAAACTTACACTGTGCAGGAAATAGGGCAGCACCTTTTCGTGAAACCGGCGTTTCTGGGCCAGGCCGCTGCGGGTCTGGTCGGTGATAACCGCGACCTGCCGCGCCCCCGGGTGCAGCTCGAGTGCAGTGTCAATGGTAC
>CAZJGU010000076.1:13714-14011 GCA_964545455.1 uncultured bacterium
CGGTTATATCTGCGTGCCCATCAAGCATCAGCGGACTGAAGTAGTTCAGGCCGCAGAACACCACCGGCGCCCGCGGAAAAGCAGTATTGCGGTACTTCAGGACGAATTCGAAGGCTGGATCGTCGGCGCACAGTATCAGATCGGGCGGCAGTTCGCTGAACCTGATTTCATAGAGGCGCGCCAGTTGCGGGTAGTAGGACTCATGGTCGACGCGGTTGGCATTCATGTAGGCCGTATGCAGTTCCACCGGCGGGACGCCTTCAGCCCGTAATCCGGCTCGGACGCCTTCGGTAATGC
>CAZJGU010000077.1:0-13398 GCA_964545455.1 uncultured bacterium
TCCTGCTCGACGAGGTCGACAAGCTCGGCATCTCCTTCCAGGGCGATCCGGCCTCGGCGCTGCTCGAGGTGCTCGACCCGGCGCAGAACAACAGCTTCGTCGACCACTACCTGGGCGTGCCGTTCGACCTCTCCGAGGTGCTCTTCGTCGCGACCGCCAACTACGCCCAGCAGATCCCCGAAGCGCTCATGGACCGCATGGAGCTGATCGAGTTCTCCAGCTACATCGAGCAGGAGAAGCTCGAGATCGCCAAGCGCTACCTGCTGCCGCGCCAGCTGCGCGAGAACGGCCTGGAGCCCAAGCAGTTCCAGATCAGCGACGGCGCGATCGGGAAGGTCATCGCCAGCTACACCCGCGAGGCCGGCGTGCGCACGCTCGAACGCACCCTAGGCACCCTCGCCCGCAAGGCCGCCCGCCGCATCGCCGAGGGCGAGGCCAAGCGCGTCCGCATCACCGAGCGCAGCCTCGAGGGCTACCTCGGCGCCGAGCGCTTCACCCCCGAGTCGGAGGCCGAGGAGGACCTCGTCGGCGTCGCGACCGGCATGTCCTTCACCCCCGTCGGCGGCGACATCCTCTTCGTCGAGACCAGCGTCACCGGCGGCAAGGGCGGTCTGGTGCTGACCGGCCAGCTGGGCGACGTGATGAAGGAGTCCGCTCGCGCCGCGCTGACGTACGTCAAGAGCAACGCCGAGCGCTTCCACCTCGACGCAGCCAAGCTCGACGACCAGGAGATCCACGTCCACGTGCCCGCCGGCGCCCAGCCCAAGGAGGGCCCGTCGGCCGGGGTGGCGCTGGCCACCAGCCTCGTGAGCGCCCTGACCGGCGTCCCGGTCCGCAAGGACGTCGCCATGACCGGCGAGATCACCCTGCGCGGCCGGGTGCTGCCGATCGGCGGCCTGAAGGAGAAGATCCTCGGCGCCAAGCGGGCCGGCATCGACCACGTCCTCTACCCCGAGAAGAACGAGGCCGACCTCAAGGACATCGGCGCGCACCTCACGCGCGGCATCAAGCTGCACGCCGTTGCGTCGCTGGACGACGTGCTCGAGCACGCCCTCGTCGGCGGGGTCGAAGCGCTCGAGACCCGCGGGGGCGGAGGCCCCAAGCCCAAGCGTCGCCGCCGCGGTGGCGACGCCACCCCTGCGGCACGCGCCTGAGCGCCGGCGCGAGCACGAGCCACGCGCGATGCGGGCGGCCCCCAGCGGGCCGCCCGTCCTCGTGGGGATCGAGCCCGCCCCTGCAGGACGAGCGGGCCGGGGCGGTATCCTCGCCGCATGCGTAGACCCCTGATCGCCGGCAACTGGAAGATGCACAAGACGCCCAGCGAAGCGCTGACCTGGCTGGGCTCCTACCTGGAGCGCCTCGCGGCGATCCCGCACGCGGGGGTCGACCTGGCGCTGGCCGTCCCGGCGACGCACGTCGCGGGTCTGGCCGCCCGGGCCGGCGGCTCCGACGTCGCGATCGCCGGACAGGACCTCTCGACCCACGACGAGGGCGCCTACACCGGCGAGGTGTCGGGCGCCATGCTGCGCGATGCCGGCGCCAGCCACGTGCTGGTCGGCCACTCCGAGCGCCGCGCCTACCACGGCGAGGACGACGCGTTGGTGGCGGCCAAGGTGCGCGCCGCCCGCCGCCACCACCTGGTGCCGATCGTGTGCATCGGCGAGTCCGAGGAGCAGCGCGACGCCGGCGACGCCGAGGCGGTCGTGCTGGGGCAGCTACGCGCGGCGCTCGAGGACCTGGAGCTGACCTCGGCCGACGACGTCGTCGTCGCCTACGAGCCGGTCTGGGCGATCGGGACCGGCCGCACCGCCACCGCCGACGACGCCCAGGCGATGAGCGCCGCGATCCGCGCCGAGCTGCGCGCGATCGCCCCCGCCCACGCCGAGGCGATGCGCATCCTCTACGGCGGCAGCATGAAGCCCGCCAACGCCGCCGAGCTGCTGGCCCGCCCCGACGTCGACGGCGGCCTGATCGGCGGCGCCAGCCTGGTCGTGGACGACCTCGTCGGGATCGTCGAGGCGGCCGCGTGAGCGACCGTCTGGCCCGCCTGCGCGCCGCGATGGAGGAACGCGACCTGCCCGCCTTCCTCGCCACCGCCCCCGCCGGGGTGCGCTGGCTGTCCGGCTTCACCTCGCCCGAGGACGCGCGGGTGCTGGTCACCCCGGACGACGCCTGGCTTCTGACCGACGGTCGCTACACCGCGCAGGCGGACGAGGAGTCGAGCCTCGAGCCGATCATCGAGCGCGACTGGATCGAGGTCGTCGCCGAGCGGCTGGGCGGCGGCCGGCTGGCCGTCGAGGCCGAGCACCTCACCCTCGCGACCGCCGCCAAGCTGGCCTCGCGCCTGGGGCACGAGCCGATCCGCACCGACGGCGTCCTTCCGCACCTGCGTCGGGTCAAGGACGCCGGCGAGCTGGACGCCCTGCGCCGTGCCGCCGCCCTCACCGATCGCGCCTACGAGCACGCCCTGGGCGTGGTCGAGCCCGGCGTGCGCGAGGTCGACGTCGCCCTCGAGATCGAGCGCTTCGTCCGCACCCACGGCGGGGACGGCATGGGCTTCGACATCATCGTCGCCTCGGGCGTGCGCAGCGCAATGCCGCACGGCGTGGCGTCGAGCAAGACCATCGCCGAGGGCGAGCTGGTCACGATCGACATGGGGGCGCGGGTGGACGGCTACTGCGCCGACATGACCCGCACCTTCGGCGTGGGGGCCGTCTCGGACACCCACCGGACGATGTTCGAGGCGGTCCTCGAGGCCGAGGAGGCGGCTGTGGCGCAGGTCGCCGCCGGCGCCAGCGGCCGCGACCTGGACGCCGTCGCGCGCGGCGTCCTCGAGCGTCGCGGTTTCGGCGACGCCTTCGTCCACTCGCTGGGCCACGGCGTGGGCCTCGAGGTGCACGAGGGGCCCAGCCTGTCCTCCCGCAGCGAGGACGTGCTGGCGGCGGACATGGTCGTCACGATCGAGCCGGGCGCCTACCACCCGGGCGACGCCGGCGTGCGCGTCGAGGACCTGGTGCACGTCACGACCGACGGGGCCGAGGTTCTCTCGCGCGCCCCCAAGGCGTGGCGCAGCGTGGGCTCGGAGTGAGCGCTCCGGCGAACGTTCGCATCGTCAAGTACGGCGGCAACGCCATGACGGACGCGGACGCCCGCGCCGCCACCGCCGCGGCGATCGGTGCCGCCCGCCGCGCGGGGCGCGCCATCGTCGTCGTGCACGGCGGCGGTCCGGTGATCGCCCAGGCGTTGGCCGCCGCCGGCCTGCCCAGCCGCTTCGTCCGGGGCCTGCGGGTCACCGACGAGCGTGCCATCGCCACCGTGGAGGCCGCCCTGACGCTGCTCGGCAAGCGCCTCGCGCAGGAGATCGGCGACGCGATCGGCGTGACCGGCCGGGACGCGGGCCTTCTGCGGGCCGCGGTCGCCGATCCCCAGCTCGGCCGGGTCGGGCGGATGACGCACGTCGCGGCCGACCGGCTGGGGGCGCTGCTCGCGGCCGGCCTGACGCCGGTCGTGGCGTGCCTGGCGTTGGACGACGAGGGGGCGCCGCTGAACGTCAACGCCGACGAGGTCGCTGGCGCCGTGGCGGGCGCCTTGCGCGCCCCCGTCGCGTTCCTGACCGACGTGCCCGGCGTGCTGGACGATCCGGACGACCCCGCCAGCCTGCTGCCGAGGTTGGGCGCAGCGGAGGCGCGCGCGCGCATCGCCGATGGGCGCATCGCCGGCGGGATGATCCCGAAGGTGGAGGCCGCGTTGGATGCCCTGGCGCAGGGCGCGCCGTCAGCCGCCATCCTGGACGGCCGGACGCCGGACGCCATCGCCTCGGCGCTCGGCGAAGCCGGGGGAACGCGACTGGAACCGTGAGCACCGGCCCGCGCGCCCGGAGCCCACGCCACCGTGACGTTCGTCACTGCACGGCGTGAAGGCCTTCCCCACATGTCCCTGGACGCGTCTGGTACACTCCTCCTCGATGCACGCGCGAATTCCCGTCGTGGCCCTGGTCCTGGCCTTCGCCGCCTGGTCCAGCGCCGGACAGATCGTCGTGGGACCGGGCGATACGCTCTGGTCGCTCGCGCGTGCGAACGACACCACCGTCGACGACCTCATGGCCGCCAACGGTCTGGACCGTCCGGACCTTCGTCCGGGCGACGTACTGGTGCTTCCGGGTACGACCGAGCCCGCCCCGGCGACCTGGACGGTGCAGGCCGGCGACTCGCTCTGGAGCATCGCGCGCAGCCACGACACCACCGTCGACGCCCTGATGGCCGCCAACGACCTGCGAGACCCCTCGCTCCAACCGGGCGACGTGCTGGTCCTGCCGGGGGCGGCGTCCTTCCCGGCGCCCGCTGCGGCCGGCGCCTCCCCCGGCGCTGATCTGACCGCAGACGCAGCCACGGACGCGACGGCCGAACCGGCCGCGCCCTCCACCTGGACGGTCCGGCCCGGCGACACGCTGTACGACATCGCCAGCGCCACGGGAACGCGCGTCAGCGATCTCATGACCTGGAACGGCCTGGGCGGCAGCACCATCCGCCCCGGGGACGAGTTGGCGCTCTCCCCCGACGGCCAGGGCGCGCCGACGCTGACCCCGCTACGCGTCACCGTGGGCCCGGGCGACAGCCTCTGGCGCATCGCCCGACTGAACGACACCACCCCCGCCGCCATCGCCGCGGCCAACGGCATGAACGTCGATGCCGTGCTGCAGCCGGGTGACCAGCTGCTCATCCCCGGCGCCTACGCCGACGCCGGTCCGGCCGTCGACCGGGGCGGCTTCGCCGCACCGACCATCACCGTCGACCCCGGCGACAGCCTGTGGGAGATCGCGCGCCGCTACGGCACCAGCATCGACGCGCTGGTGGCCGCCAACAGCCTGTCGAGCACCAACCTGCAGGTCGGCCAGGAGCTCCGCATCGTCGCAGCCGACGGTCGCTCGGCGCCGCCCGCGGCGCGGATCGCGGTGGCCGCCGACCCGGCCGACGCGACGGCCGCCGACGCCATGGTGTGGCCCCTGGACGGCGCGATCACCTCGCGCTTCGGGTGGCGTGCGCTTCGCATCGGCGGGAGCAACATGCACTACGGCCTGGACATCGACGGGCACACCGGCGATCCGATCGTCTCCGCCACCGGGGGCACGGTCACCTACGCCGACTGGATGGGCGGGTTCGGCAAGCTCGTGATCATCGAGCAGGGCGGGACCGAGTACTACTACGCCCACGCCTCCGAGCTGCTCGTCCGCGTAGGACAGCAGGTCGCTCCCGGCGCGTTGATCGCACGCGTGGGCACGACCGGTCGGGTCACCGGGTCGCACCTCCACTTCGAGATCCGCGTCGATGGGACCCCGATCGATCCACTCCCCGTGCTCGAGGCGCGAGCCGGCTCTCGCTGACCGCCGTCTCCGTGCGCATCGTCGTCATCGGAGACCTGCACACCCAGGAAGCCAAGCTCTGGCGCATGCTCGACGAGGCCGGGCTGCGCGGGGAGGACGGCGCCCCGAGCGCCGAGCTCCGCGACGGCTCGACCCGCCTCGTGCTGCTCGGTGACCTGGTCCACGCCAAGAGCCGCGCGGCCTACGCCGCCCTGGCCGGCGTCGACGGTCCCTACGACGAGTTCGATCCCGTCCACCTGCACCGCGCCGAACAGGCGCAGGAGGCGTTCCTCCGGCGCGTGACGGCCTTCCTGGCCCCGCTCGACGAGGGGGTCGCGACGATCGTGCTGGGCAACCACGACCACAATGCCGTGACGCGCACGCAGGGACCGCTGCGCAGCGACGACATCAGCCACCTCGAGTGGAAGCCCGGCTACGGCCGCGACCTGCCCGGCGACCTGGCCGACTGGATCGCGTCCTGGCCGCGCGAACTCGTGCTGGGCGGGGTGCACTTCGCGCACGTCGGTCCGCTGCCGGAGCACAACACCTTCGACACCGACTTCTACCTCGAGAACCGGCGTCGCTGGATCTACGAGGACGTCGACCTGATCGACGGCACGCCGTACCGCTTGGGCGTCTACGGCCACACACCGGTACGCGGCGGGCTGAACCTGGCGTCGCGTGGACGCGCCCTGCTGCTCGACGGCAACGGGCACGGCGACGAGTACGTGTGGTGCGAGCTCGACGTCGACGACGACGGCATCCGGGTACGGCTACGCGGCCTGGTGTTCGACGAGCGCCTCGAGAGCTGAGCGACGCGGCTGGGCTGCGGCTCAGCGCAGCGTCACGTCCGCAGAGGTCGGGACGAACGCTGCCCAGGTCACGAGCGCCTCGAGGACGACCTGCCTCCCCTGCTCGTCGCTGAACCGCAGCCCCCCGTCGACGCTCCAGGTCCCGCGCTGCACCGTGCCGCGCCAGAGCAGCCACGCCTCGCCCCCGCTGACCGGCACGTACAGGCGACCGGCCGAGTCGCCAGGGATGGGGCGCGCGTCGACGCGCGCGATCAGCACCGCCTCGACCTGGACCGCCGTCCCGTCGGCCGAGACCGCGTCCTGGCCGTTGCGGATCCAGCGGTAGCGGTCCTGAGCCGGCAGGTAGCGGAAGCCGGAGTCGTAGGCGCCGCTCCAGTCGATGTCCACGCCGTCCGCGGCCTGCGCCGTTCCGCTCGGGTCGACCGGACGGAAGCCGGTGAGCAGGCGGTTGGCGTCGATCCGCAGCGTCCCGATCGCCTCCCGCAGCGACCGTCCCGCGCTGTACAGGTCGTACGGAGAGGCGCGGTCGGCCGCGCGCTCGAACAGCTCGCCGCTGGTGAAGGCGTCCAACGAGGGCGCGAGCCCTTGCGACAACGCGATCATCGCGCCGGGCGAGCCCCCGACGTGGACCAGCACCGCGTCGGCCCGGCCCGCCACCTCGACCAGGTAGTCGCGCGCGCTGCGCACCGGCCCGACCCGGGCCGGCTCGCCCGCGTCGTAGAAGGCCATCAGACGGGTCACGCCGCCCTCGACCGGCATCTCCGCGATCCAGCTGGCCTGCGGCAGGCCCGACTGCGGGTAGCCGAGCGCGTTGTCGAGGATCACCGCGATCGGGCGCGGGCGGGTCTCGCGCAGTGGCGTCGGCGCGATCGCGCGGGCGCCCCCGTCGCCGTCCGCGGCGTCGTCGGTCGCGCGCCCGACCGCGGCGGCCGGGGCCGCCTCGTCGCCCGCCTCCTGTCCGGGCGAGGTCGCGTCCCCCCCGGCGGGAGCGTTCTCGTCAGGAACGGTCGCCGCGGCGCCAGGGACATCGCCGGGCGGCGCCGCGCGGACCGCCGCCCGCACCCCCGGCGTCGGCAACCGCCGCACCGCCCGCACCGTCGCGAGCGGGCCCACGGCCACCTCGCGCGCCGGGGCGGCAGCGACGGCCTGCGCGTCCGGCCGCTGCAGCGGTTGGGCGCTGGGCGTGGCGACGGCGGGCGTAGGCGTGGCCACGGCGACGCTGGACGGCGTGGACGCCCGGGCCTCGGGCACGGCGACGGCACGGGCCTCGGGACCGGTCGCCGCGGCGTCCGGCGCGGCCAGCGGTCGCGCCCCGGCCCGCACGTCCGGCACGGCCGAGGGCAGCGCGATGGCGCCGCCGCTCGGCTCGACCGAGACCGCCGGGAGCGGCAACGCGTCGGGCAGCGGACGCGCCGCGATCTCGGGCGGCTCGATCTCAGGAACGGCGACGGCGACGCGCGGCGTCGGGGCCGGAGCGACGGTCCGTGGGGGGCGCGGATCGGGGGCCGGCACGTCCTCGGGCGTGACCGCCCGCTCGGTCGACGCTTCGGGCGCGACGGTCTCCGGTTCGCTGCGGACGGCGTCGCCACCGGTCGTGGCCTCGGGGTCGGGAACGCCGGGCGTGGGACGCCCGGGCAGGTCGGCGGCGACGCCCGGATCGGGCGCAGGCTGGGCGGTCGCGTCGTCGGCGGCGGCGTCGGCGCTCGCCTCGCCCCGCACCGGCTCGCCCAGGTCCAGCACCAGGAACCGCTCCGGGGGCGGGGGCGTCGGGCGATCCAGGTCGATCCAGACGATCAACGCCAGTACCGCGAGGGCGTGGATCAGCAGCGACAGCGCCGCGGCGCGGCGCTGGTCACGATCGAGCGACGGCCGCCGACGGGCCACCGCTCACCCGCCAGCGGCGATCGCGACGCGGGCCGCGCCGGCGCGCTTGATGGCGTCCATGACCCGCACGGTCAGGCCGTGCGGAACGCTCTGATCGGCCCGGAGCACGACGGTCTCGACGTCGGCGTCCACGAGCACGGAGCGCAGCAGGCCCTCGAGTTCCTCCTCGGCGACCTCGCTGCCGGCGAGGTAGATGCGGCGCTGCGCATCGATCGTCACGGTCGGCAAGCCCTCGGGCTGGCCCTCGGCGGTGGTCGCCTGGGGCAGGTCGACCGGCAGGCCCGTCTCGAGCGTGATGAAGGTGGTCGACACCATGAAGAAGATGATCAACAGGAACACGACGTCGACCATCGGCGTGAGGTCGAGCGTCGGCGAGATCCGCGCCCGGTAGGAGCGGCGGGTGCGCATCTCAGCCGGGCCCCATGGCGTCGCCGCCGGAGCGCTCCTCGTCGCGGCGCGACGCGACCGCCTGGACGACCTCGCCCATCAGTTCCTCGCGACGGCGTTCGATCTCCAGCAGGATGCCGTCGACGCGGCTGGCCAGCACGTTCTGGCCGATCAGCGTGGGGATGGCGACGATCAGCCCGGCGGCGGTGGTGACGAGCGCCTGGCCGATCCCGTCCGCCAGGGCAGCCGGGTCGCCCGTGCCCTGCTGCGAGATCTCGGCGAAGGCGATGATCATGCCGGTCACGGTGCCCAACAGCCCCATCAGCGGCGCGATCTGGGCGACGGTCGCCAAGGGCCGAAGCCCGCGCGCCAAGCGCTGCTCCTCCTCGAGGCTGGCCTCCTGGAAGGCCGCGTCGACCGCAGAGCGGCCGTAGGGCAGCCGCGCCAGGGCCGCGGCCAGCACCCGTGCGACGGGCCCCCCGTGCGCCTCGCAGGCGGCGAGCGCGGCGTCCAGGTCCCGCTCGCGGACGGCGGCGTTGACGCGTGCCATCAGTCGATCGCTGTCGGTCCGCTCGCGCGAGAGCTTCAGGAACCGCGCCAGGAAGACGTAGAGCGCGTAGAGCGAGACCGCCACGATCGCGACCAGTACCGGTCCGCCACTCAGGATCAGATCCATTGCTCTCCCCTCGCTGCGCCACCATACGTAGCACGCCGCTGAGCGACGTGAGAGACGCTCATCCTGTGTTCCTCATGCCGGCCGAGATGCCCAGCAGGCTCACCAGCATGGCCGCCTCGACCTCGGGCCGGTCGGGACTCTCGGCGGGCAGGCCGCGCAGGCGCTCGAGCAGCTCGACCTGCAGGTAGCTGATCGGGTCGACGTACGGGTTGCGGAGCGCGATCTGGCGCGAGAGCGTGTCGTCCCCCGCGAGGGGCGCGCCGGTCGCACGCTCGACCATCGCGACCGAGCGCGCGTGCTCGGCCTCGATGACGCCGCCGAAACGATCCGCCAGCTCCGGATCGGCCAGATCGAGGTAGCGCCGGAACACCGCCAGGTCGCTCTTCGCCAGGCTCATGCGGGCGAAGTCGACGACCGCCCGGAAGAACGGCCAGGTGCGGTACATCTCGCGCGTCGTCTCGGCCGGCAGCCGGTCCAGGCCGCTGCCCAGCCCGAACCAGCCGGGCAGGTTGGCGCGGCACTGGGTCCAGCTGAACACCCAGGGGATCGCCCGCAGGTTCTGGAGCGACCGCTCGCCCGCGCGGCGGGCGGGCCGGGAGCCGACGTTGAGCCGCGAGATCTCCTCGATCGGCGTCACCTGCGCGTAGAAGTCGAGGAACCCCGGCGTCTCGAGCAGGTCGCGGTAGGCGCGCCGGGCCGCGTCGGCCGCGACGTCCATCGCCTCGCGGAAGCGCGGCTCGAGCGGCTCGATCTCGCGCGCGTCGCGCGCCGAGCCGATCAGGAAGGCGTGCACGATCTGCTCCAGGTGGCGGTGCGCCAGGTCGGGATCGGTGTAGCGGTCGGCCATCGCCTCGCCCTGCTCGGTCAGGCGCATGCGACCGGCGACGCTGCCGGGCGGCTGCGCCAGGATGGCACGGCCGGCCGGACCGCCGCCGCGACCGATCGAGGTGCCGCGACCGTGGAACAGCCGCAGCGGCACGCCCGCCTCGCGGCAGGCCTCGGCGATCCCCTCCTGGGCCCGGTGCAGGGCCCAGTTGGCGCTCAGGAAGCCGGCGTCCTTGTTCGAGTCGCTGTAGCCGATCATGACCTCCTGGACGCCACGGCGGTCCACGTGGGCACGGTAGGCGGGCAGCGCGAACAGCCTGCGCAGCACCGACGGTGCGGCGTCGAGGTCGGCCTGCGTCTCGAACAACGGGGTGGCGTCCAAGGCGCTCACGCCGGCCTGCTTGGCCAGCACCAGCACCTCGAGGACGTCGGACGCCCCCTCGGTCATCGACACGACGTAGCTGCCGGTGGCCTCCTCGCCGATCTCATGCTGGACCCAGCGCACGACGCGCAGGAAGCCCAGGGCGGCCTCGGCCTCGGGGGCGAGCGGTGCGTCCGGTCCGGCCAGCGGCCGTGGGGTGGCCAGCTCGGCGGCGAGGAGCTCGATGCGGGCCTCCTCGTCCAGGGCTTCGTAGCCGTCGTGCACGCCGGCGTGGCGCAGCAGCGAGGCGACGGCCCGCTCGTGCACGGCGGAGTGCTCGCGCAGGTCCAAGGGCGCGAGCTCGAACCCGAAGGCGGCCGCACGCTGCCAGGCGGGACGGACGAAGGCGCGGGCGGCCCGCCGGCCCTGGCCGTGCTCCAGGGTGGCCTGCAGGCGCTCCAGGTCGTTCCGGAACCCCGCCGCGCCGCCAGGGTAGCCGGGGACGTCGCGCCCCTCGACCAGCCGCTCGCGCGTCCGCAGCAGGTAGCGGTGCACGTAGAACAGGCGCTGGCGGAACGGCTCGCCCGCGAAGCGGTCGGGCGGCCCCTCGCTCGCCTTCAGCTCGGCCAGGTCGTCGCGGAAGGCGCGCGTCAGGCTGACGCGCTCCTCGCTCTGCGAGAGGCGCTGCACCAGCTCGTCGACGTCGGCGATCGCGGCCTCGAGCGCGACGTCGGCCTGCAGGCGCACCGCGCGCTCGGTCACCTCGGGCGTGACGTTGGGGTTGCCGTCGCGATCGCCGCCGATCCAGGAGCGGATCCGCAGGACCGGGCCCAGTGGCGGCTCACCGGGCTCCTCGCCGTAGGTGGCGTCCAGGGCCGCCTCGAGGTCGCGGTTGAGGCGCGGGACGGCGTCCAGGAGCGAGCGGCGGTAGTAGTAGAGCGCGCTCTTGACCTCGTCGAGGACCGACGGCTTGGCGTGGAGCAGCTCGCGCGTCTGCCACAGCAGCGCGATCTCGGCGTGGATGCATTCGTCGAGCTCGTGGCGCTTCTGCGGCGAGAGCTCGCGCTCACGGAGGGCGCGCAGCGCCGCGGCGATGCGCTCGAGCTTGAGGCGCACGGTGTAGCGCTTGACCTCGGTCGGGTGGGCGGTCAGGGTCGGACCCACGTCCAGCGAGGCGATGAGGCGGCGTGCCTCCGCCCGGCTCCAGCCCTCGTCCCGCAGGTCGGCCACGGCCGCTGCGACCGACTCCGGGCGTGGCCTATCGTCGCTGGCGTCGGCGTCGCGCAGCCGATTGATGCGGACGCGGTGGATCTCCTCGGCCAGGTTGATCAGCTGGAAGTAGACGGTGAAGGCGCGCTGGAGCCGCTCGGCGGTCGGCAGGTCGAGGCCGCGCAGCAGCTCCTCGAGCTCGCGCCTGGCGTCCGCGGCGGCGTCGCCGTCGGCCGCTCGCATCCGCTTGGTTGTGGCGCGCACGCGCTCGACGAGGTCGTAGAGACGTTCGCCCTCGAGCTCGCGCAGGACGCGTCCCAGCGCGCTGCCGAGGTGGTCGACGTCGGCGCGCAGGCGACCGAACGCGTCCTCGTCGTGGGACGGTCGAGCGTCGGCGGGGAACGTCATGGCCGGCATCCTACCGTGGCGCCGGGTCGTCCTCCTGCTCGCTCCACTGGATGCGCTCGATCGACACCGCGCGAGCGCCGTCCAGCTCGATCGCCGCCGCGCAGACGGTCGCGCGGCCGCTCGCCGGCTTCCAGCGCGGCGACGGCTTGCGGGTGAAGCGAGCGTGCACCTCGTCGTAGCGCATCCCGATCGAGGAGGCCTGCACGCCGCTCATGCCCACGTCGGTGAGGTAGGCGGTGCCGTGCTGGATCGTCTCGTCGGCGGTCTGGACGTGGGTGTGGGTGCCGATGGCGGCGGACGCCCGGCCGGCCAGGTGCCAACCGAGGACCTTCTTCTCGCTGGTCGCCTCGGCGTGGAGGTCGACGATCAACGGCTGGTCGTCCGGCAGGCCGTCGATCAGGTCGTCGAGCGCGCGGAACGGATCGTCCATCGGTTCGAGGAAGATGCGTCCCACGACCTGCGCCACGGTCACGCGACCGGCCGGCAGGTCCAGGGTCACGGACCCCAGCCCGGGGCTGCCCGGTGGGTAGTTCAGGGGGCGGATCAGGTGGCGGGTCTCCTCGATCAGCTCGGCCGTCTCGGCCTGGTCGAAGCTGTGGTTGCCCAGCGTCACCACGTCGGCACCGGCGCCCCGCAGCTGCTGGAAGTGCTTGCGCGCCAGGCCGAAGCCGCCGGTCGCGTTCTCGCCGTTCACGACGATCAGGTCGTAATCGGCCCGCACCAGCCGCAGGTAGGCGCGCGTGGCCCGCAGTCCGGGCGTGCCGAAGACGTCGCCGACGAACAGGATCCGCACGCCCGGCAGCCTACCGCGCAGGCAGGGACCGGACGCCGGGGCCGGTGGTAGCGTCACCGGCATGGAGCGCTTCGACGCGATCGATCGCCGGATCCTCGCCATCCTGCGCGAGCACGGGCGCGCCTCGCACGCCCACATCGCCAAGCAGGTCGGCCTGTCGGCACCCGCGGTCGGCGAGCGGGTACGCAAGCTGGAGCAGGCGGGCGTCGTCCTGGGCTACCGCGCGGTGCTGGCGCCCGACGCGCTGGGGCTGGGCATCTGCGCCTTCGTGGCGCTCGCCCCGCGACCGGGCACGGTGGTCGCCGAGCTGGTCGCGCGGCTCCTGGAGCTGCCCGAGATCGAGGAGCTCCACTCCGTGGCCGGCACCTACAGCTACTTCGCCAAGGTTCGCGTGGCCAGCCCCGAGGTGCTGGACGAGTTCCTCGACCGATTGATGATGATGGACGGCGTCGAGCGCACCGAGACGACCATGGTGCTGCGCACCAGCGCCGAGCGACCGCTGCCGCTTCCGTTCGACGTGGAGGGCTGAGGCGGTGGACGACGCTCGGCGCGTCCGCGCCCTGAGGGAGGACGAGGTCGCCGTGTGGCTCCGCCTCCGCAACGCGGCCTTCGGATCGTCCGCCGACCTGGCGGATCCGGAGGTGGCCCGCTCGGTCGCCTGGCGGGTGCCGTTCATCCGTGTCG
>CAZJGU010000078.1:0-13116 GCA_964545455.1 uncultured bacterium
GATCCAATCCGTCCATAGGTGTCCGCTTCAGGGACCGTACGATCCTCCGGCCGGTCCTGCCGGCCCCGAGCACGAGGACGGGTCGGCCCCACTGAGCGACTGCGTGTAGGCCTCGCTTCACCAGGGGTCGGGCGATCGCCATGTTCACGAGCGTGATCGCAAGCCACAGCCCCAGGGCTTCGAGGGGAAGGTCGAATGCGGTCGGGAAGAGCAGCACGCCCAAGGTGACGAGGACCGCCGCTAGGAACCAGGCCGAGGCCTGCTTCTTCAGCTCCTGCGCTGGCGTCAGTCCGTAGCCTGGGAACAGGCCCTCGCGCCAGGACAGCGCCGGCCAGGCGAAGGCTGCGTACGTGAGCGTCGGGGTCCAGGTGAAGCCGGCGCCGGTGGCACCGGCGATCGTGTACGCCAGACCGAGGCCCGCGAGGGCGGCGGCCATGTCAGCGGCGGCGAGCGAAAGGCGTGCGAGCACCGACCTCGTTCCGGTTGGACGGTGCTCCGACGACGCGACCCGCTCGGACGACCGCCAGCCTGCGGCCGCAGCCAGGGGGTAGAGAACGCCACCCGCAAGGAGGGTCGCGTCGAAGGTGTTGAGGACGACCAGGCCGGCCGCCACGACGAGCAGGGCTGCGTCGCGGCGACGAACCGCCGGTCCGAACAAGGTCACGAGGAGGATCGTCAGGCCGATCGTGCCGACCGCTCCCCGGTCGTAGAGCGCCGAAAGAAGGAGGTTGTGGGGGTGCGCCGGAACCAGTTCTTGACGTTCGATCCCCGGTCGCGTGGACGCATAGGCCGTCGCGAAGCTCCGGTCGCCCCACCCGAGCCACGGACGCTCGGCGATCGCTTCCCACGCGGCCGACCACAGGGGTGCACGCGCGTACCCGAAGGTCAAGCCGCTCGCGGCGGATCCAGGCGCGTACGGTCCGGCGCTAGGGCTCGCTTCGAGCATCATGCCGGCCACCCGGGAGGTTCCTCCTGGCGCCGCTTGGGCGTTCGGCGTGAAGCCGACGTGCCACGAGATCGGCCCTGCGTCCGATTCGACGAGAAACGTCACCGAAACGCGTCGCCACGTGCCATCGCGTGCCAGCACGCCCTGGTCGACGATGCGACCTGGACCGAGGATGGACGCGTGCCACTCTCCCGAGCGCCATCGGCCATCGAGCACGAACGGCTCTGCGCTCGCATCCGGCGTCGTGCTGCGGCCGGAACTGGAAGGTCCGGGATCGGGACGACCGTACCCCTGGAACCCCGGTACGACACCTTCGCTCTCGAGCGCGGCCGTGTCGATCCACCCTGACAGGGTGTAGGGAGTCCCCGCCTCCAGGACGACGCGTTGCTGGAGCCGATACCAGTGCTCGCTGCCGATCTTCGTGACCTCGTAGGCCGTGAGTTCCTCGCCTCCGAGCCGCACGCGCTCCGATCGTACGGCGACCCAGTGATCGTCCCACCAATCCCCTCGCGGCAGTTCGGTACCTGCCAGTAGATTGGCCGTCGGCTGGACGGCATCGCCTGCCAAGACGAACCCGATGCGGCCCCAGCCCAGGGACGGGGCCAGAAGGATCGCGACCAGAGCGATCACCGCGACGGCGGTGGCTTCGGCCAGTCGACGCCCGACCGAGCGCGAGGTTCGCGACAGTGTGATGCCCAAGGCCATCACGATCCAAGCGATCGCGGCTTCGAGGCTCCCCGAGACCAGTACGCCCAGTGCGGCGAGGGTCAGGGCTCCGAACGCGACGCGCGGATGGCCACGCGTCGACATGGCGATGAGAGCGCCCACGATCAGGACCACGTGTCCGTACATCGCGGGCGATCGCTCCCATGCGAATGCGCTGATCACGGTCAGGGCTTCGTCCGGTCGGAACGCGGTGAGCGACGCCGTCAATCCCAACGCCACGATCACGGCGTAGCCGAAGCCGAGCCCCCAAGCCATCGGTTGCCCGACGCGCTGGGCCGAGTTGAGTCGACGTAGCTCGCGGAACGTCCGGAAGACGATCCATGGACCGATCACGGTACCCAGGTCGGTCAGCACTCCACCGACGTCACCGCGAAGGCCGGAAGGGAGCGCGTACGCGAGTGCCGCGATGCCCCAAAGCATGTCGCTCCGGACCGGGATCCAGAGCCGCGAGAACACGAAGAGCACCGCAGCGAAGGGGCCGATCGCGGGCATGACCGAGAGGCTCACGCCGAGCGCGAACGCGAGGCCGGACGTGAGACTCGGCCTCGAGGCGACGAAGGATGGCGAGGAGCGGCTCACGTCAACGACAGTCTACGCGCACGGAGCGAGGCGACCCCGACGCGCATGTTCGGGGTGCGACGGGCGACGTACCGACGCCAAGACTCGGCCGGCTTCCGCTGGGCGGGTCGACGCGGAGACGACTCCTGCCGCTGGCCCGGTCGAGCCGGACCAGGGGACGTCCACGGACCTCCCGCATGCTCCACCGGCGACCGTCTCCGAGCCGCCGGACCGAAGCCGCATACGTGGGAACGGATCGGGCTCGCAGAGGACGGCGGAGACGCGTCTGGGCCGGTGGTATCCTCGCGCCGTGTCACCTTCCTGTCACGTGCGGACGGTCCATATCGGTGGCATGGACATCAGCACGGCCTCCAGGCGTGAACTGGTCGATCTCATGCTTGCCGACTCCGCCCACGAGCCGTCGGCGAACCGCACGCCTCGTGTCGTCGCGGATGCGAACGGTCACGCGTTGTCCCTCCGAGCCACGGATCCTGCCTACCGTGCCGCCGTGGACGGGGCGGACCTGGTGCACGCCGACGGCGGGTTCCTGGTCACGGTCTCACGCCTGCTGACCGACGCTCCGATCGCCGAGCGCAGCGCGACGACCGATCTCATCCACGATGCCGCGGCTGCGGCCGCCTCCCACGGGCTGACGTTCTACCTCTTGGGCGCGACCGAGGAGGTGAACGCTCGTTGTTCGGAGTTGCTCGAAGAGACGTACCCGGGGCTTCGCATCGTTGGCAGGCACCACGGCTTCTTCGACGATCCGGCCCCCATCGTGACCGCCATTCGGGAGGCCCGGCCGGACGTCGTCTGGGTCGGAATGGGCAAGCCTCGCGAGCAGCAGTTGGCCATCCAGCTTCGGGACGAGATCCAGGCCGCGTGGATCGTCACGTGCGGAGGCTGCTTCAACTACGTGGTGGGGACGTATCGCCGCGCTCCGTCGTGGATGCAACGCGCCAACCTCGAGTGGCTGCACCGAGTTGCAACCCGTCCCAGAGCGTTGCTCTGGCGCTACGCCGTCACGAACCCGCACGCGCTGTACCTGGCGCTCGTCCACACGCGCCGACGCGCTCGCGATGGCTGAACCCGAGCACGGCCCGCGCCGGCGGGATCGATGGTTCGCCGCCGCGTACCTGGCCGGCACGCTCGGTGCCTTCGCCGTGGTCCTGGTGCCGCAAGAACCGGACGCTTCCGCCGGCCTGGCCTTCTACGGCGTGTGGATCGCCCTGTACGCCGTGACGGCGTGGGCGTGGCTTCGGACCGGTCCAGCGCTGCGCCCGACCGTCGTCGTTCTGCTTGCGCTGGCGGCGTGGGTGGTCGCATCGGCGGTCTGGTCGGAGCAACCGCTCTCGTCGGCCGCGTACGGGCTGGCCTTCGCAGCGAACGTCGCCTTCGTCGCCTGGATGCGCGCGCGCTTCTCCCTCCTGACGGTCTGGAGGATCGCCCTCGTCGCGATCGTGGCCTTGGCGGCAGGCGGCGTGCTCCTTCATCTCGTCGGCTACGAGTCCGTGCGCTACGTCGACGTCCACGGGCGATCCACCCTCTTCGGCACGGACCCTCTGCGGGGTCTGTTCAACCACAAGATCACGGCCGGGGTGAGCGCCGTCCTCGGAGTCCTCCTGAGCTGGTACCTCCTGAGCGGCGTCCCCCGGGTGGTGACGATCGCCGGCCTGGCGGTCTTCGTCGTCCTCACTGGATCGACCGGGTCCCTCTTGCTGCTCGTCGGGGCCGCCGGCGTCGCGCTGTTCCTCGCCCTCTCGCGGTCGCTGCGGCTCGGACCCGACGTCGTGGTGACGTTCGTCGCGGCCCTGCTCGTGATGGGAGCGGTTTCGCTCACGACCGTCGCACCGTGGGTGCTCGAGGCGATGGGACGTGACGGCTCGTTGACCGGTCGGACGGACCTGTGGGCGTGGGGGTGGCGGGTGGCGCTCGAGCGACCGCTTCTCGGCTGGGGGTTCTTCGGCTACGCGGGCTCGGAGCGGGCGCTGCTGGATGCCGGGACGATCCCGCGCTTCGCGAACTACGATCTGCCGCACTTCCACAACGCCTACCTTCAGGGCGTCGTCGACCTCGGCATCGTCGGACTGCTGGCTCCGGCGCTGCTTGGGTTCGTAGCCCTGTACGAGAACGCGCGACGGGGGCTCCGCGCCGCCGACCGTGCCGCGCTGGCGAGTACCGCGATGATGATCGTGATCCTGTTCGCGGGGATGGGCATGCACGCGTTCGTGCAGTACAACCACTTCTTCACCGTGGTCGTCCTCGCCTCCTTCGCGTACGGAAGGTCGTCGTGACCGGTCGTGTGGCGGCGGCATGGCGTTCGGACGTCGTGCAGTACCTCGTCGCTGTCCTGCTTCGGCTTGCTGCCGCTGCAGCGAGTTACGCCCTGTTCGCCGTCGCAGCCAGAGTCCTCGGCCCCGCAGGGTTCGGGACGTTCAGCACCTACTTCAGCGCGGCCATGCTGGCGGGGCTGCTGGGTTCGTTCGGTCAGCAGATCTTCCTGCTCAAGGAGATCCCTCGCGCTCGGGAACGGGGTCGCCGTGACGAGGAGCTGGGGCTCTACGCCTACGCGCTGGTGGTCACCGTGTCGGCAGCGAGCCTCGCGGCGACGGTGGTTCTCGGCCTGGTCCGCGTCTTCGGCTGGAGCGGGTCAGGTGGGCTGCTGCTCGCCGTGTTCGGGCTCACCTGGGCGTTCGCCGCGTCGCAGACCACGATGGGCGCGCTGCGGGTGCAGGACCGGACGCTGTTGGCCATGGCGACCCGCGACCTCGTGTGGCGCATGGCGTCGATCGTCACCTTGGCCGTGGTGGCCGCGGGGTGGGGCGTGGCCATCGGAGCAGGGGGCGTCCTGGCGATCCTCGCGGCCGCGTTGGTGCCGATCGTCGGGCTTCACGTCGTCTGGGTCGCCGGACACGTGCGGAGGACGTTCGCGGGCGTCCCGCCACGCATCCGCTGGCGCCCGTGGCTCGAGACGAGCCTGGGGATGGCCGTCGTCTCCGCGGTGTCCAGTGCCGACTTGTACGCCTACACGCTGGTGCTGGGCGTACTGCTCACGACGACCGAGACGGGCGCGTTCTTCGCCGCCCTGAAGACGGTCGAGCTCCTCAACTTGTTCCTCATGGCCGTGACGCTCGTCGTCGCGCCCGAACTGTCGCGACTCGCCGCGCGAGGCGACGCGGAGAAGCTCCAGAGGAAATGCAACGCCGCTCTCCTCCTGCAGGGCGTTCCGGCCGTGCTCGCCGGGGTCGTGATGATCCTCGTCGCCGCGCCGCTGCTGGGGATCTTCGCCCCCGAGTACGCAGCGTTCGCGGGCCTGCTGCGACTCCTCGTGCTCGGCATGCTGATCAACGCCTTGACCGGAGCGACCGTGTTGCTTCTCCAGTTAGGGGGCGGCCACTGGCTCCAGGTCGCGCTGCAAGGCACGGCGCTGGCGCTGGCGCTCGCATCCTTGCCACTCCTCGTCGAGGGCCTGGGCGTGTATTCGGCGGGCCTGGCGTTCGTGGTATCGAAGGGCCTATGGAACGTCGCGGCGATCGTTGCGATCCGGCGACGATTCGGCGTCGACCCTTCGCTGCTGGGTCTGGCCGACCGATCCAGCGGCGGCGTCCGCGGAGCCTGGGGCGAACTCCGGAGTCAGTTGGCCGACCGCACGTCATGAACCCTTCGTCGAGCCCGTTCCTCCCGTACGAGACCCACGGTCCCCTGGTGCCCGTGGTCCGCGTGACCGACCCGAGGGTCCCCGCGATCCACCGCTTCTACGACACGTCGCCCATCAGTCCGTCGGGCAACCTGCTGGCCGTCACCGAGTTCGCGACGGACGACCGCCTTCCCGCCCCGGATGACGTGGCCCACGTGGTCGTCCTCGACCTTCGGGACGGGAGGCGCCTGTTCACGGCCGCGACCACGGCCTGGGACACGCAGGTCGGGGCGCACGCCCAGTGGGGAGCGAGCGACCGTCAGCTCTTCTTCAACGTTCGAGACGGTATCGACGAGGCCGCACGTGCCGTCGTCGCGGACCCCACGACCGGCTCGCAGCGAGCCTTGCACGGCGCGGTAACCATGGCGTCCCCGGACGGCACGGTGCTCCTCGCCCCCGACCTGGAGAAGCTGTCGCTCGTCCAAGCGGGGTACGGGGTCCGTCCACCCGACCCGGAGGTCAACCGCCATCGGGGCTTCCCCGCGGACGACGGCCTGTTCGCTACCTCGGTCGCGTCCGGTGGCAGCCGTCTCCTGCTGTCGCACGAGGAGCTCGCCCGTCGCCTGCCGAACGCGTTCGGTGACCTGAACCCCGAGACGGGCGGTCTGTACGGCTTCCACGTCAAGTGGCATTCGCGTGGCGACCGGATCCTCTACCTGGTTCGGTGGTTGGACGAGAAGCGCGTCGGAGGCTCGACGCGGAACTGGCTCGTGTCGCTGGCACCGGAAGGCGACGATGTCCGCCTCGTGCTCGACTGGCGTCGCTGGCGGGGAGGGCACCATCCGACCTGGTTCCCGAGCGCCCACGACGTCGTCATGAACCTCGGGTTCGACCCGGTTCCCTGGCCTGTGCTTCGTGCGTGGCGTTTCGGTGCGCGGGCGGTACGGCGCCTTGGGATCCGCCTGCCCATCCCGGGCCGATTGCACTTCGCTCGGATCCCCGGCGATGGGGGCGCGCCGAGCAGGTTGGCTGCCCGGGCCCGCGCTTCCGGACACCCGTCGCTGGATCCGAGTGAACGATTCCTGATCACCGACGCGTATCCGGACGAAGCCGTCGCGGCAGGCGATGGCACGGTCCCGTTGCGCCTGGTCGAACTGGCGACGGGGGAAGAGCATCAGCTGGTGCGCGTTCGCACCCAGCCAACCTTCCGCGGTCCCCGCGGCGAGTGGCGCGTCGATCCCCACCCGGCGTGGTCGCGCGACGGGCGCTACCTCGCGTTCAACGCCTGCCCCGACGGCGTGCGAGGCGTCTTCATCGCCGAGGTCGGACCGTTCCTGGACGGGCTGCGTGCGGAGGGGTCCCCGTGAGCCGGCCGGACCCCGTCGCGGCGATCAGCGTCAGCACCCAGTTCGAGAACGTCGGGGATGCGTGGCTTCATCGCGAGCTGATCCGCTTGGCCCGAGAGCGCGCGACGACATGGGTCGACGTTTCCCGCTGCCCGGACGGCTTCGCCGCCAGCCTCGCGCTAGACGGTCCGCCGGCGGCCGTGCGCGTCGACGGGGTCTTGGCGCTCGTCGTGCGCATGATCGCGCATCGACTGCGGGGCGGCATCGTGACCTTCTTCCTCGGACCCGGCGGGTACCACGGCGAGCTCCGGGGTCGAGCGCTCCTGCGCGCATGGATCGCGACGGCCGTCCTGGCGGTGTTGCGCGCGGCGGGCGTTCGATGTTGTCTGATCGGAACGTCCTACGATCGGATCGGCCCTCGCCAGCGCCAGGTGCTGCGCCTCCGCGGTCGCCTGCTCGCCCAGCACCTCGTCCGCGACGAGGCCAGTCGAGCGGTCGCCCGCGGCATCGGCATGCGCGTCGATGGCGTTATCCCGGACCTCTCGTGGGCGACGCCCCCGCGCGGCCATGCGACGCCGGCGGGGGAGACCGTGGCGATGGCCTTCCGGGGCGACCAATGGCCGGACCAGCCGGCGGCCATCCTCCGCCTCGCACGAGCCCTCGTCGAAGCCACCGACCCGGGCATCGCCTGGCGCGTCGTCGCCCAAGTGGAACGCGACGTCCCGTTGGCGCATGCCCTGGCGGACGCTATCGTGGCCACGGGGCGAAAGGCGTCGGTCGAGGAGGTCCACCACGACCTCGATCAGGCGGCGGCGAGCTACGCCGGTTGCTCCCACGTGATCGGCAATCGCCTGCATGCACTTCTGCTGGGCGTCCACGCCGGATGCGCCCCGCTGGCCTTCGTGGACGCTCATCACAACGCCAAGATCGTCGGCTCTTTCGTAGACCTGGGATGGAGCGACCGGATCGTCCCCTTCGAAGCGCTCGATGCTCCCGAACG
Source organism: uncultured bacterium (assembly GCA_964545455.1). Classification (GTDB taxonomy): domain Bacteria; phylum Deinococcota; class Deinococci; order Deinococcales; family Trueperaceae; genus SLSQ01. The sequence continues at coordinate 8,214 of CAZJGU010000078.1, forward strand.
GGTGGTGGAGCGCATGGGCCGGCCCTTCGATGCCCGGCCGGTGGTGGCCGCCCAGCGCGAGCGGATCCAGCGCTCCTTCGACGCCTTGCTCGGGACGCCTGCGAAGCGCCAGACGACGGCCGACGATGACTGAGCCCGTCGCCCCCCGCGTGTCGGTCGTGATCCCGGTGTACGAGCGAGCGCACAGCGTGCTTCCTACCCTCGAGTCGGTGCGCCGCCAGACCTTCACGGATTGGGAGTGCGTGGTGGTCGACGATGGTTCGTCGGACGGGGATGCCCTGCGCGCCGTGGTCGACGGTCTCCAGGACGGGCGGTTCCGCTACGTGCGGCGACCGAACGGTGGGGGAGGTGCCGCGCGGAACACGGGCGTCGATGCCGCTGGGGGCGAGTTCGTGGCGTTCCTGGACTCGGACGATGCCTTCGTGCCGACGAAACTGGAGCGCGTCCTCGACGTCGCCGATGCTTCCTCTCGAACGGCCTACGCATCGTTCGTCCTCGTCGACCGCGGCGACGGTGCCGGTTGGGTGCGTCCCGACCGTGCGCCCAGACCGGACGAACCCATCGCGGAGTTCCTCTTCGTCGCCAACCAGGTCGTTCAGACGTCCAGCCTGGTGCTGCCCACCTGGCTGGCGCGCGAGATCCCCTTCGATCCCTCGCTGCGCAAGGGGCAGGATCTGGACCTGGTCGTGCGCCTCGCCGCGGCGAACGTGCGCGTGCACATGATCGAAGCGCCGCTCGCGATCTGGAAGGACGTCACCGAGGAGAACAGAACCTCTCGGCACGCCGGAGCGGACGCCCCCTCCCGCTGGTTGGAGCGCGCGCGCCCGCTCATGAGCGAGCGGGCCGCGCAGGGCTACCGGGCCACCGTCTTGGCCTACTACGTCGCTCCCGAGCGTCCCCTGGCGGCGCTCGGGCACCTCGTCGTGGGGGGTGCGCGCGGGCGCGTCGGCCTCAAGGTGCTGGCGCGACAGTTCCTGCGCTGCTTCCTGCCCCGAGCGACGTACCGCGCCATCGTGAACGCCTTCGTCCGATCGCGCGGCAGGCCTCTCCCCGACGCCGACGATCGCGGCGACGCCGACAGGGACGGTCGGGCGTGAGGACGCGCGGACCGGACCGGTCCGGGTCACGGATCGCATGGCTGCTGGCTTCGCTCGTCGCGATCGCCGTTCTGGGCGCGCTCGCCGTGCGCGCCGCTGCGCCCGCGCCGATCGAGACGGAGCTGCGTCCGTTGGCGTTCGCGGCACCGGACGAAGCCGTCGTCGGGCAGCGGGTGACGGCGTTCGGCGCCATCGACCTCGGGTCGGAGCCGGTGGCGTGGCACCAGATCAGGATCTGCCGGCCGAGGGGCGACGACTGTGTGCCGAACGCTCCGCAGGAGATCGCCACGCCCGCGGTTCCGGGACCGTGGATCGGACGGGCCGGCTTCCTGTCCTTCCGCGAGCCGGGCGAGTACCTCGTTCAGTGGAGCGTGTTCGTCGACGCGGGACTGGACACGCCGTGGAACGTGGCGACCGTCGACGCGCTCGTGCGCGTGGTGGAGGGCGACGTTGACGGTCCGTGATCTCGGTCTCGTGCTGGTCGCGACGGTCCTCTTCGGAGTCGCGGCCGTGAGCTTGGATCGGACCTCCGGCCGCGCCGAAGCGCTGGACCTCGGTGCGGCGTGCCGACCGCCCGCCGCAGCCTGGTTGGACGACCGTGGCGCGACCCGACCCTGGTCGGAGCCGACGCGCCTGGAATCCGATGGTGCCGTACTGGCATGCGCGCCCAGCGCGGGGGTGCTCCGCTTCTCCATGCGCGGCGACGTGGCGCTGGGCCGGGGAGCCCATACGGTCGTCGTCCACGCCGGCGAGACCGTCTGGAATGGTCTGGTGGCCGAACCCACCTCGTTCGAGCTGGGCGTCGCGGCCGGCGACGTCATGCTGATCGCCTTCACGAACGACATCTACCGTTCGCCGGGAGAGGATCGGGGCCTGTGGATCTCCGCGGTCGATTCGGAACCGCGCTGAGCGCGCTCCTGATTCCCGCTTGGGTCGCGAATCCCGTGGCGGGCGTGGTCGTGGCGGTCGCCTGGGCGTTCGCCGTGCGAGCTCGCGTCCGGATCGACCTGGCCATCGTCGTGCCGGCCAGCGGGGGTGCGATCGCGCTGCTCGCGCACGCACGCTCGGTCCCTACCGCGCTCGCGGCGGTCGCCGCGGTCGCAGCGACGACGGTTCTTCTCTTGGCCATCCGCCATGGGCTGTCGCGTCCGCACGTGATCGCCATCGGCTACTCGGCAGCGGCTACTTCGATCGTCCTGGCCGGAGCGTCGATCGCGTCGATCGCGTTCTTCGGCATCGCGCAGCCCCACCCGGGCACCCACCATCCGAACGTCGCGGCTGGTATCGGCATCGCCTTGGCGGGTGCGGCCGCCTTGTCGTGGGGATACGGACGCTGCGGGCGTGTCGCCGCGTCGGCAGGCGTGATCGCGGCCCTCCTCCTCGTGGTGGTCAGCGGCAGTCGCAGCGGGGTGGTCGGCCTGGCCGTCGCTGGCGCGGCCGTCCTGGCCTGGACGATCATGCGGAGGTGGAATCGGGACGTGCGCCGACCCGGCCGGGCCGCGGCGCTCATCGTGGTCGCCGCCGCCGGCGGGCTGGGACTCCTGCAGGCCGTGGTGTTCGATCCCGCGACGTTCGGCCTGCCTCGAACGGCAGGCGCGGTGTCCCTCTCGGGCGTCACCGTCGACGGGGCTGCTGGCGAGTCGGTGGCGACGCGCCTGGCCAGCCTGGCGGATCCGTGGCGTGCCGCGGGCGCACGGATCGCCAACTGGCGGGTGGCGCGCCAGATCGCGGGCGACCGTCCCTTCCTCGGGTACGGCTTCGAGTCGGCCCTCGACGTCTATCGAAGCGCCACGCAGCGTTCCTTGATGGTCACCAACTCGCATCCCCACAACTCGCTCCTGCTGGCGCTTCTTCAAGGGGGCACGGTCTTCGTGACGGCGCTCCTGTTCGGCATCGTGACGTTCGCGTGGCGCCTGACGCGGCGCGCGGTCGTCGGAGATCGGGCCGCGGCGATCGTCGCGTCGGCGCTGATCGGCGTGCTCGCCGCCGATCGCTTCGATCTGCTCGTCGCGAACGCCTCCATCTCGAGCCTGCTGCTCGTCGCGGCGTTGGCCGTGTTGGCTCGGCCGCCTACGACGCAGCGGGAATGAGCTTCACTCTGAACCGATTCGGTACGGTGCTCAGCCTTCCCGCAGCACCTTGAGAATCTGAGCGACGCAAGCGCCGAGGTCGGCGCGGTCCGTATCGAGATGCACCTCCGCCTCATTCGGCCGCTCGTACGGACTGTCGATCCCCGTGAAGTTCGCGATCTGCCCCATCCGCGCCTTGGCGTACAGCCCCTTCGGGTCCCGCGCCTCGGCCACCTCCAGCGGGGTGTCGACGAAGACCTCGACGAACTCGCCAGGTTCGAACATCTCCCGCACCATCTGCCGATCGCTCCGGAACGGGCTGATGAAGGCGGTCAGGACGATCAGGCCGGCGTCGGTCATGAGCTTGGCGACCTCGCCGATGCGGCGGATGTTCTCGACCCGGTCCTCGTCGCCGAAGCCCAGATCGCGGTTGAGGCCATGCCGGACGTTGTCGCCGTCCAGCAGGTAGGTGTGCTTGCCCAGCGCGACCAGCTTCTGTTCCAGCGCGTTGGCGATCGTGCTCTTGCCCGCGCCGGAGAGGCCGGTGAACCAGATCACCTTGGGCGTCTGTTCCTTCTGCGCGGCGCGGATGGCCTTGCTGACCTGCGTGTCGTGCCAGGTGACGTTGGTGGCGCGGGAGGCGGTGGTGCTACGCGAGCCGCGGCGGATCATGCCGGCGCCGACGGTGACGTCGCTGACGCGGTCGATCAGGATGAACGCGCCGGTGGCGGGCAGGGTCGCGTACCGGTCGAAGGCGACGGGCGAGGCGAGGGTGAACGAGCACAGGCCGATCTCGTTGAGCTCCAGGCGGTCCGCGGCCTCGGTCGCGAGCGAGTTGACGTCCTGCCGGTGTTGGATCTCCCGCACCGTGGCCTGGGTGGTCTTGGTGCCGATCTTGACGTCGTACAGGCGGCCGGGCACCAGCGGATCGTCGGTCATCCACACCACGTCGGCGTCGAAGGCGTCGCCGACCGTGGGCGCGTTACCGGGGTGGGCAAGCATGTCGCCGCGGGAGACGTCGATCTCGTCCTCCAGGGTGAGGGTCACGGCGTGGGGCGCGGTGGCCTCGCGCGGTTCCTCGTCCCAGGTGACGATGCGCTTGACGCGGCTGCGGCGCTTGGACGGGAGCGCCATGACCTCGTCGCCCACCCGGACCGTGCCGCTGGCGATCGTGCCGGCGTAGCCGCGGAAGGCGTGGTCCGGTCGGCTGACGTACTGGACGGGGAAGCGAAAGTCGCTGGCGTTCACGTCACGCCGCAGGTCCACCTCCTCCAGCACGCGCATCAAGGGCCGGCCGTCGTAGCCGTTGGCGGCGTCGCCGTACCAGGGCATCGCCTCGGACAGGTGCACGACGTTGTCGCCCTTCAGCGCCGAGATCGGCACCGCGTGGACGTCCGCATCGCGCACGCCCAGCTTGTCGAGGACCGTGCCGAACTCGTCCACGATCGCGTCGAAGCGCTCCCGGCTCCAATCGACCAGATCCATCTTGTTGACCGCCAGGATCAGGTGGCGGATGCCGAGGAGTGTGACGATGCTGGTGTGGCGCCGGGTCTGCGGCAGGATCCCCTTGCGGGCGTCGATCAGCAGGACCGCCAAGTTGGCGGTGCTGGCGCCGGTCGCCATGTTCCGGGTGTACTGCTCGTGCCCGGGGGTGTCCGCGATGATGAACTTGCGCTTGTCGGTGCTGAAGTAGCGGTAGGCGACGTCGATCGTGATGCCCTGCTCGCGCTCCGACTG